>NZ_JALNTI010000006.1:208317-267610 GCF_023161925.1 Pseudoalteromonas sp. 2CM32C
GTATTACTATATTTAAGTAAGTTAATTGCTTAACAACGGCCGCTAATATATAGCGTGGGGCAGGTCGAATCAAGCACGTTTCGTGTTTTTAGGTTTATTTGCCGTTTTTTTATTCATATTGGGCTGATTTCACACGTTTTATAAAACTCTTGCCACCAAATAACATGCTGTTTAGCTGAGCTTTTCAATTGATTTAATAAATTGGTATTTGAGTTTGCTTTAATCAGCTGATTAATTTCATTAGTTGTTACACCTTCTTGGTACCACAGTTGATTTAATAAAGGCTGAAGCACTTCAAGAAAACCAATGAGTTGTGCTTGGTAAGGCTGAATTTGTGAAAGATAGAACTTTTGAAATATATTATTCATTATTTTAGCTTTATCTTTGTTTTTACCCACTGGGCATAGGGTGCTTAAATTGATGTTATGCACCAACCCCGTGGCGATTTTATTTAGCCTTATTTGTTGCCTGACAGATTTAATTAATGATTGATTAAACCTATATTTATTAAGCGTTTCGAGTGCTTGGTATATTGCATCTGTGTTTATTTTGTCAAATTGAGCCTGAGCTAATTGCGCTTTAATAGCAGTAAGTTTACGCATAGCCTCAATTGTGTCGCTAAAGCCTGCGGGTTCTTTACTTAATTCTGAAGCGGTTAGTGACCACGTGCGGTTGAGCTCTGGTTCCTCAATAAGGGCTGCATTAAAGTAATATAGTAAATCAGCTTGTTTTTGATTTTTTGCTTCATGTATTTTTTTATACGTTACTGAGGATTCATCGAGGGAGGCTAAGCAGCTGTTGGCGTTTTGAATAAAGTCTATTTGATATTTTAAACGCCCTGCAGCGGTTGCCGTTTTACCTAGTTGGTTATTGTGCTCACTTATAACCACATTTAAGTTACAACTGCTTATTCCTGCAAGCTCAACTATACCCAGTGTTATTTTATTGTTGTTGAGTTCGTTTAACGGGTTTAATTTGAGTGAGTTAAGCGCTGGGAGGTCTTCTGATTTGTTGTCGGTTATATTTTCAAGGCGTTTTATATAGGTGTTGTTTGTATTACTGGGGGCCTCTGTGCAAGCACTTAGCATAGTAGCGGGTAGTATTAGTAACACGCATACTAATACTAACTGCTTTATGTTATTTAAATTAAGCTTGTTGGCTAATAAATGGTTCATGTTTAAAGCGCTTACTAACGGTTATCATTAACAAAATGGCTGCAACGGTGAGCCCGACAATTATACCAATCCAAAATCCGTGCGGCCCCATTGCCGGCACAATTATATCTGTTCTTGCCAATACGTAGCCTAAGCTAAAGCCGATTAACCAATACGAAATAAACGTGATGTAAGAAATAGGGGCAGTGTGTTTTAATCCTCTTAAAATGCCATTTGCTGCAACTTGCAGGGCATCGGGTAGTTGATAAATACAGGCTAAAATCATAATTGAGGTCGCAAGGGCAATAACCGCAGGGCTGTCTGTGTATAGCTGGCTTATCACATCACGACCTATAAATGTTATGAATGCTAAGAACAGTGCGATTAATATAGCCAGTAGATAACTTGTCGATACGGCTATTTTTAACTGTTCAAACTTATTCTGGCCATACAAGTTACCAATTCGAATGCTAATGGCAATAGAGAGGCTTAGCGGCATCATAAACAGTAACGCGGTAACACTTGCTGCAATTTGATGCCCTGATACAGCAACCGCTCCTAAGTGGGCAATAAAGAGTGGAATACATGCAAAAAGTGTTACTTCAAAAAAAGTAGCCAAAGAGATAGGAATACCTAATTTTGTAATAGTGGCGATAGTTGTTATATTTGGTTTTTCAAACGGTGTGAGCAGCCCTTTGGCATCTATCTTTTTACTCATTTGGCAATAAGTGACCTGCGCTAATGCCATCACTGTTAAAACAATAGCTGTTGCTATACCACAGCCAGCTCCGCCATAGGCGGGAAGGCCAAATAAACCATTTATGAAAATGTAGTTAGCAGGAATATTAACGGCTAATCCGAGTAAGCTAATATAAAAGGCCGGTTTTGTCATGCCCATGCCTTCGGTCATGTTTCGGTAGGTTGTAAAAATTAAAAATCCAAACACTCCCCATTTAACAAATTGAATATAGTCGAAAGCGAGGCTCGCAATAGCCGGGCTTGTATCTAGCTGTAATATAATAATGTTGGCCAAGTAGGCAATACTAAAGCCTGTAATACACAGTAAAACGGTTAAATATAAAGCTTGTTGAAAATAGTGGCTTATGCCTTTTTTGTCATTGGCGCCGGCAAATTGTGCAATTATGCCAGTTAGTGCTAACAAAATACCTTGCAACGCTAAAAGTAGTGGGTTCCAAATACCAGTAGCAATAGAAAGCGCAGCTAGGTCGGTAGGGCTGACCTGACCTGCCATTATGGTGTCGACCACCGACATTAATATAAGGGTAACTTGTGCTAAAAAAACAGGCAGCGCGAGAGAAAGTAAACGCTTAGCTTCCCAATTACAAAAGGTCATAAAAACAGCTATTTAATGAGTAAGGCTGTAATTGTAATCTATTGTCTTTGAAATAAAAATCTAAGGAGTGAATGATTTTATAATTCGATACGTTAAACTATTACTTTGTCATAACTTAACGAGATTTTATGTTTACAGGTATAGTACAAACTCAAGCTACTGTGGTGTCTAAAACCCATAATGAGGGTGTGTTACGTTTAGTGGTGTCGGTGAGCGATGACTACGTTAAACACCTAGATTTAGGAGCCAGTATTGCGATTAATGGGTGTTGTTTAACAGTAGTAAAAGTTGAGCTAAGTAACCAAGATGTAGTCGCGCAAGTTCACTTTGACGTGATTGACGAAACACTTCAATTAACTAATCTAGGGCTTCTTGAGCTGGGCAGTTTAGTAAATTACGAGCGCTCTGTTACTTTTGGCACAGAACTGGGTGGGCATATTGTATCGGGACACATTCACTGTTCGGCTAAAATAAATCAAATAATTAATACTCAAAGCAACTGCAAAATTCAGGTAAGTTTACCGGTAAAGTGGCAAAAATATGTATTGTACAAAGGCTTTGTCGCCATTAATGGTGCTAGTTTAACAGTAGGCGAGATTGACGAGCAGGGCTTTTGGTTGCATTTGATCCCAGAAACATTAGCAATTACAAACTTAGGTAAAGCGCAAGTGGGTGATGAGCTAAATATAGAGGTCGATCAGCAAACTTACACTATTGTTAACACCGTAGAAAACTACCTGCGTCATCAAAATTAAAAAATTTGTTCGTCGTCACTGTCTACGTGTAGCTCTAATTTATTGTTTGCATGGTCTATGTGCATATTTAAATGGATTGGGTTGCAACAGGCAGTGCAGTCTTCAATATAGTCCTGATCGCCCATGCTGGCATCTAAATCCAAATGAATGTGGTGTCCGCAAAACGGGCAGCTAATACGTTGTGATAAAAAGTCTTTCATAATCACTCCAAATACAAATAACTTAAGCAGAGCTTGGAATGTTTTTATTCTAACCACGGCTTAATGACGTAAAACTGAACTCCTTAGAACCCTTTAAATATAGTCTGTTTAGCGTGTTATGACAGTTTATTTACACTTATTGCATAAGCTTATCTATATGTTGTTTAGCTTCAGTAAGATAGTGCCCAGCAAAAATATTTGCATGATTTAAAATAGGGTATAGTTGGTAAATATGTTTACGTTTTTGATAGCTTGGTAGAAGAGGATATTGCTTATTATAGGCAACATAAAATTCATCGGGTAGTGGCGCAAATAGCTCGCTCATTGCTATATCCACTTCCCGATCACCATAATAACAAGCGGGATTGAATACGGTCGGTACTTCTTTTAAAAAGCCCAAGTTGCCTCGCCAAAAATCACCATGTAACAAAGATGGGCTCACAACATGACTATGTAGTTGTGCTTTAACTTCATTAATTATGTGCTCGGGATTGGCAAATTTAATGCCTTTTTCGGCTAATAGTTGTAATTGCCACCCTATGCGTTCTTCGCCAAAGAATACATCCCACTTTTTGTGCCAACGATTTGGTTGAACTGTGGTAGCTAAGTGATTATCTATATCAAAGCCAAACATTGCCTGGTCATGCTTTTGGTGCATTTGCGCTAGTTGAGTGCCCATTTTTTGCCATTGGCAATAGGGCTGCTCATCAAGATCTAACCAGGTAAGTACGATAAATGAAAATTCAATGTTAGCACCTGATGTAATGCAGGTTGGAACATTAAAATAACTATTATTAGCAAGCATCTGTAAGCCCCTAGATTCACTTTCTAATCGCTCAAGTTCGCTTTTGAGCGCAATTTTAACAAAGTAGCTTTGTGTGCCATTGCTTATATGAAAATATTTATCGGTTGTTGTGCTTTGCAGTTGTCGCTTTTGTGTGTGTTTAAAGTCAGTATTTGTAGCTTGGCTAATGTGCTCGTTAATTGCTTTCCACATAATAGTTGCTCGTATTTTATACAGACACTTAAACTATGGCAAAAAGGGATTAATTTAACAAACTAAACGTTGTAAAATTAGCGAATGTGTCGCACAAAGTGACGCTAACTGTAATGGAGTAAAAATGAACAAAAGTTTTATAACCAATTTACTAGCAAGTATTTGTGTAGCTGCAGGATTGATATTTGATCAGCCAGTAGTTTTGTCGGTGGGGTTATTTGCACTTTCTGGCGCAGTGACCAATTTATTGGCTATTCATATGCTATTTGAAAAGGTGCCGTTTTTATATGGGTCTGGTGTTATTGCGCTCAAGTTTGAGAGCTTTAAAGTTGCTATACGAAACCTAATACTCACTGAGTTTTTCTCCGAACAAAAAATTAATAATTTACTCAACAAGGCGCAGCCTAATATCGACTTTGAACCGATCATTAGTAATGTTGATTTAAATCCAGCTTTCGATAATTTACTCGAGGTTATAGAGCAATCGCAATTTGGTAGCATGTTGGGTATGTTTGGAGGCACTGCTGCAATAGAGCCAATGCGTGAAAAATTTATTGAAAAAATGCAACTTTCGTTGGCACAAATTTCTCAAACAGAGGACTTCAAAGCGTTAGTAACGCGAACGCTTTCACAAGGAAATAGTGCTCAAGGGTTGCACAGCACAGTTCTTAAACTTGTTGATGAACGCCTTGATGAATTAACCCCTAAAATGGTGAAAGAAATAATTCAAACAATGATACGCGAGCACTTAGGTTGGTTAGTTGTTTGGGGTGGAGTATTTGGCGGTTTATTTGGTTTAATTGCGGGTGTTCTTTAAGCAATAAAGTTAAAAATAAAACTAAGCAGGTTATAGTTATGCCTGCTTAGCTATAACGTTTAAACATGTTATTGCGGAGACGAAATAACAACGATTTCAGGTGATGACACCTTTGCTAAATCTTTAATTGAAGTGCGAGTACTGCTTTCAATATTTAAGTAATTAGCACTTTTATCTAAATTATAACGCGCTACAAAATCACCCATAGGTAAGTTATTACACGTTAGTTTATTGCTGATAATGCTTTTTTTAACGTTCAATGACTGCTGTGTTTTGCGTAGTACATATGCTTTATTAGACGCAACAGCCATACAAATTTGTGTGCCTGGCGTTGAGTCGGCTGCTACAAATTGTGTTGCTGATACAGGTGCTGCTAATGCTGCACTACCAATTACAAGTGTTGTACATAATGCTGTTTTAAATGTATTCATTTTACTTTTCCTCGTTGTTTGCGGTTGCAAGCTAATTATTAAACTAATTAATTAAAAAAGCTGTTAACCAAACGCAACAAGCTGTAAGCAAGTATGTTTAATGTACACACTTACTTATAGGCTTATGAAAAAGCATATTTTTAAGTGTGTTTTTTGACACACTTTCATAAAAATAATTTATTGATACTGACATATTTTTTTAGGCTGGTATTATCGCCCCATAAATTGATGTGTAGATTTTTAGGATAAACAGTGAGTAAAGCGTTAGCCAGTTATTACCAACAAGCCTATGCCTGCGAACAACAACATTTTAATCAGTGTTTTTATTGTGGCTGCGAAGCAACTGAACGCGATCATTGTCCGCCTCTTCATATGCTGCAAAGTATTATTGATTTAGGCGAGGATGCCGACTTTATTTCAATTCCTGCTTGTTATGAATGTTATGCGCTATTACATAACGAACGACTAATGACGATTGACGAGCGCTTTACCAAAATTAAAAAAAAGCTGTCTAATAAATATGCCAAAGCACTGCGTGTCTACAATATGTGGGAAGAAAACGAATTAAGTGACATGAGTGATGAGTTTGCTCACAGTATTCAGGCCGGTATGAAATTAGGAAAAGAAGCCGCAGAGCGATTGGCATTTACAGGTTTTAGTTACGCCACTGAAGAGGCACGTGTCACAGTGCGCGAAAAAACCAAAGAGTTTGATGTAGAAGGTAACGTTTTTACCGATTTTAAAGACGCACTGAATTTCTGCATTACCTCTTTAAATGTGCAAAAAAGTGACTTTTATAAAATTTTAGTTGAAGACTACAACGGCGATTTTAACAAAGCCCTTAGTCAGTACCGTCATCGCCACGACAAGGTAACAGCGGCTAAAGATGGTAATACTCTTATTAAAGATTTTTCTAAATTACATAAGCAAAATTCAGATTTTGTAACTCGCACGGTCAAACATTTTATCAGCAAAGATCCGTCCCTCACCACAGAGGGCGCACTAGAAAAGCTATATAACAATTATATAAAAAAATAATCACGTAAATTCATCTTAATTTACCGCGTTTTCACCTGTTTTTTTAGCTTTATGCCCAAGCTTTCGCTAAAGTATTAAAAAAACAGGAGAACCAAACAACATGAATAAATTTGCTCCCTCTTTATTAGCAGTTGGCTTAGCCGCTGCACTTGTAGGTTGCCAAGAAAATGGCCCGCAAGATGATAAGATTACTATTAACAAAAACCCATACCCAAGTACTTACACGCCAATCTCTACAACAAGCACACTCATCACAAACGCGACTGTTCTTACAGGGACTGGCGAACGCTTAGATGACGCTGATGTACTATTGGTCGATGGTAAAGTACAGCAAGTAGGTAAAGACTTAGCTGTAAAAGCAGACACAACGATTGATGCACAAGGTAAATGGGTAACACCAGGTATTATTGATGTTCATTCACATTTGGGTGCCTATCCAAATCCATCGGTAGAATCACATCAAGATGGTAACGAAATGACCAGCCCAAATACGGCCGAAGTGTGGGTAGAGCACTCTGTTTGGCCGCAAGATCCAGGATTTAACCGTGCGCGCGAAGGCGGTATTACGTCTCTTCAAATTTTACCAGGCTCAGCTAATTTATTTGGCGGACGTGGTGTAACACTTAAAAACGTGCCTGCGCATACAATGCAAGGGATGAAATTTCCTGATGCACCGTATGGACTAAAAATGGCATGTGGTGAAAACCCAAAACGCGTATATGGTCGTAAAGGCGTATTGCCTTCAACACGTATGGGTAATATGGCTGGTTACCGCACTGCGTGGATTGGCGCGCAAGAATATAAGCGAGCATGGGATAAGTACGATACAGAATACGCAGAAGGTAAAAACCCTGAAGCCCCGAATCGAGATATAAAGTACGATACATTACGTGGCGTTCTTGAAGGCGAAGTAATGATCCACAATCATTGTTATAAAGCCGAAGAAATGGCGATGATGATTGATCTTTCTAAAGAATTTAATTATCACGCGGGTACGTTCCATCACGGTATTGAAGCATACAAAATTGCAGATTTGTTAGCTGATAATGGCTCGTGTGCTGCATTGTGGCCAGACTGGTGGGGCTTTAAAATGGAAGCCTACGACATGGTTCAAGAAAACGTTGCCATTGTTGATGCGGTTAAAAACTCGTGTGCCGTTGTTCACTCAGATTCAGACACAACCATTCAACGCTTAAATCAAGAAGCGGCTAAAGTAATGTATCGTGCTAATGAAAATGGCTTTGATATTTCAGAAGAGCATGCAATTAAGTGGATCACCACTAACGCAGCAAAATCATTAGGTATTGACGATAAGACAGGCTCGCTAGAGGCAGGTAAACAAGGCGATTTGGTTATTTGGAACCAGAGCCCGTTTAGCGTTTACGCAAAAGCTGAGCAAGTATTTGTTGATGGTGCAAAAGTTTACGATAGAAACGATAGCACTTATCAGGCAACCAGTGATTTTATGTTAGGTCAAAAATAAGGAGCACCCAGAATGAAAAATTTATCACGTTCGTTTTCGCTATCTCTGGTTGCTGCCGGATTACTAGCCTCTGGTGCTGTAAACGCACAGTCATTGGCTATTATTAATGCAACTATCCATACATCAACAGAGCAAGGCGTATTAAAAGGCGCAAGCATTGTTATGGATAACGGGAAAATTACAGCTATTAACCCGGCAGAAGTAAGTGCTGATGAAATTATTGATGCCAATGGTAAAATTGTTACTCCTGGTTTTATTGCAAGCAATAACCAACTTGGTTTAGTTGAAGTGGGTGCGGTTGCAGGCTCTCGCGATGCGGGTGACGACAAAGCAGGTATAGATTTTGATGTGAGCCTTGCATATAACGCACATTCAAGCTTAATACCTTATGCACGTAAAGGCGGCGTTACACGAGATGTAATTACCCCTTATGGCGGCGATAGTATTTTTGCAGGTTTGGCTAGTGTGGTTGATTTAAGTGGCAGCCTTGAAAGCGACGTTCAAAAACAAGCAGCGTTAGTTGTGCATTTAGGTGAGCGAAGAAAAGGCTCGCGTGCTTTTACACTGCAAACATTAATTAATAAGCTAGATGCTCATCAAACCAAATTAAGCAAAAAAGATAAAAAAGACGACGATAAACCAAGTACTGAAGACAAAGTAATGGCTAAAGTACTTTCTGGCGACATGCCATTGGTTATAAGCGTTTCGCGTGCTGCTGATATTATTGAGCTTATTAAAGTGAAAGAGCAATTTGGTGTTAACTTAGTACTAAGTGGAGCACAAGATGCCGTTGTTGTTAAAGAGCATATTGCTAAAGCTAATATCCCAGTAATTATTAGCGCTATGGACAACTTACCAGGAAGCTTCGATTCTTTACACGCTAACTTAAATAATGCAGGTTTACTTGAAAAAGCTGGTGTTAAAGTACTTTTAACGGTTGGTGGAGATGCAAGTCACAATATTTATCAGCTTCGCTATGACGCAGGGAACGCTGTATCTTATGGCATGAGCCAACAAGGTGCACTGAAAGCTGTTACATCAAATGTTGCTGACGTATTCGGTATTAATGCGGGCAGTATTGAGGTGGGTAAAGCCGCTGATGTAGTGATGTGGACTAATGATCCGTTTGAAATAAGCAGTAACGTAAGTCGTATGTTTATTAATGGCACGGAGGTGTCTACACAGTCTCGCCAAGATAAATTACGTGACCGTTATACTACTGATTCAAACATGCCAAGAGCTTACACTAAGTAAATAGTGGGCGTTATATCAACCCGACAATTGGGATTTGATAAAGCGAGTTGATATTAACTTTAAAAGGTCGCATTAAGCGGCCTTTTTTAATAGGCATAAAAAAACCGCTTACTTTAAAAGTAAGCGGTTTTATTTTTACTATTTATTACACTAATTTAGCAAGGATATCGTTAAATGTAGTGCTTGGACGCATTGCTTCAAAAGCGGCTGCGTCATTAGGCTGGAAGTAACCACCTAATTCAACAGTAGGGCCTTGAGCATCGTTTAATTCGTTTACGATCGCGTCTTTATTTGCCTCTAGATCGCTCGCAATTTGAGTGAACTGTGCTTTAAGTTCGCTATCGTCATTTTGCTTAGCAAGTTCTTGAGCCCAAAATAAAGATAAGAAGAAATGAGAACCACGGTTATCAATTTCTTTAACTTTACGTGAAGGCGATTTGTTTTCAGCAAGGAAAGTACCCGTTGCTTTATCAAGCGTATCTGCAAGTACTTGAGCCTTGTTGTTACCAGTAGTTACACTTAAATGCTCTAGTGATGCTGCAAGTGCTAAAAACTCACCTAAAGAATCCCAACGTAAGTGGTTTTCTTTTTCAAACTGCTGAACGTGCTTAGGTGCAGAACCACCTGCGCCAGTTTCAAATAAGCCACCACCGTTCATAAGTGGAACAATTGAAAGCATTTTAGCACTTGTACCCAGCTCTAAAATTGGGAACAAATCTGTTAGGTAATCACGTAGTACGTTACCTGTTACAGAAATAGTATCTTTACCTTCTTTAATGCGACCTAAAGAGAATAAAGTGGCTTCAAGTGGGGCTAAAATTTGAATATCTAGGCCAGCTGTGTCGTGATCTGGTAGGTATTTATTTACTTTTTTGATTAGCTGAGCATCGTGTGCACGATTTTCGTCTAACCAAAAAATAGCAGGAACGCCAGTGGCACGTGCACGGTTAACAGCAAGTTTAACCCAATCTTGGATTGGTGCATCTTTAACCTGACACATACGCCAGATATCGCCTTGCTCAACACTGTGCTCAAGTAGAGTATTACCTGCTGTATCAACTACACGAATAGTACCCGCTGCTTTTGCTTCGAACGTCTTGTCGTGTGAACCGTATTCTTCTGCTTTTTGAGCCATAAGGCCAACGTTTGGAACGCTACCCATTGTCGTTGGATCAAACGCACCGTGTTCTTTACAAAAATCAATAGTTGCTTGATAAACGCCAGAGTAACAACGATCAGGAATTACAAAACTTGTGTCTTGTAATTTACCGTCATTGTTCCACATTTGACCGCTTGAACGAATTGCAGCAGGCATAGATGCATCGATGATCACATCACTTGGCACGTGTAAGTTTGTGATTCCACGGTCAGAATCAACCATAGCAATAGCAGGGCGCTCAGCATATACAGCTTGAATATCGGCTTCAATTTCAGCGCGTTTAGCATCGTCTAATGTTTGAATTTTAGAGTAAACATCGCCTAAACCGTTATTAACATCAACACCTAGCTCTTCAAAAAGATCACCGTGTTTTGCAAATACGTCTTTATAGAATACTTTGACAGCGTGACCAAATATGATTGGGTCAGACACTTTCATCATTGTTGCTTTCATGTGAAGCGAGAATAAAACGCCTTTTTCTTTAGCAGCATCAATTTCAGCAGCTAAAAAAGCCTGTAGCTTAGCAGCACTTATGCGAGAAGCATCAATTACTTCACCAGCTAGTAGTGGTGTGCTTTGTTTAAGAACAGTTGTATCACCGTTTGTAGCAATATGCTCGATGCGTACGTCAGTTGCTTCTTCGATAGTTGTTGATTGCTCTGAACCAAAGAAATCGCCTTCGCTCATGCTTGCAACGTAAGAGGCAGAGTCTTTGCTCCACGCGCCCATTGAATGTGGGTTATTGCGTGCGTACTCTTTTACAGAACCAGGTGCACGACGGTCAGAGTTACCTTCACGTAATACAGGGTTTACCGCACTACCTTTAACTTTGTCGTATGCAGCTTGGATTGCTTTTTCTTCGTCGTTTTTAGGCTCAACAGGGTAATCTGGAAGGGCATAGCCTTTTGCTTGAAGCTCTTTTATCACAGCGCGTAACTGTGGAACTGAAGCACTAATGTTTGGAAGTTTGATGATATTAGCTTCAGGTGTTTTTGCAAGCTCACCTAGTTCAGCAAGTGCATCACCAATACGTTGTTCTTCTGTTAAATAATCAGGGAAGCTAGCAATTACACGACCTGCTAATGAGATATCGCGAGTTTCAACTTCAACACCTGCTGCATTTGTATATGCTTGGATGATCGGTAGCAACGAGTAAGTTGCTAGTGCCGGAGCTTCGTCCGTTTTTGTATAGATAATTTTTGATGTCATCATCATTCCTAGATAGTCGGCCATTTGGCCTTATTCAACAATGCAAAGAAATCATTAAAGCTGAAAGAGTACATACCATAGTGTTTTAATACATACGTTCAGATAATGAATAGTTTGTTAGGTGTTGGTACTCGTGTAGCTTTACAGTTAAAGCAGAATAGTCACACCTGACGAACTGTGGTCATATTTATAGCTAAAAATATAATAAAAATAAATTAGCCTTTAGACTAGTATATTTTATGTGCTCAGCAAGTTGAGCTAATTGCTATGTTTTGCGTAAATTTTTAGCATCAAGAGTGTAACAAGCTTGAATACAAAGGGCTAGAGTTTGAGCCTGCTCACAAGCAGTTAAACGGTTAACTCTTAGAATATTGGGGTATATGAAATAAAATCAAGGACAAGGGTTGAAAATAAAGAAAAAGAAACAATTTATATCGATGAAGGGTAAATAGAAGTGTGAGGAATTAAGCGAGGAGCCTAATAGGTCGCTCGCTTTAGTCGAATAAAACAACCGTCACTCTAAAATGTCGCCGTCTAAGGCAATATTTTTAGCGTGCAAGCCCTTGGGGCCTTGTTCTAATTCGAATGTTACATCTTGTCCAGCTTTAAGCGTTTTATAACCGTCCATTACAATTGTAGAGTAATGGGCGAAAATATCATTCTCGCAGCCGTCTTCAACGATGAAACCAAAACCTTTAGCATTGTTAAACCATTTAACTTTACCACAAGCCATACTTCTACATCCTTCAATAAGTTGACTAATTTAGTTATTCTAAACCATATTATTTGCTAGACTGATTAAGGATTAATCAATCTATGTTTGACTGTAGTTTATTTAATCAATCAGTCAAGCTTTTTGAGATATTTTTTAACATTTTATTTATTTTTTATTCAAGTTTGCTTGAGTTCCTAAGACAAGACTATATTTAATTATGAGTGGTATGAAAGATTCAGGTGTTATCGATACAGTTCGCGACAGTGAAAAGCAAAAGCTACAGCCGCCGCGGAAATACAAAGTTGTTTTAAATAATGACGATTACACGCCGATGGACTTTGTAATAGAAGTTTTAACGACGTTTTTTAATATGGATAGCGATAGAGCAACCGACGTGATGCTTCAAGTTCACGAAAAAGGTAAAGGCATTTGTGGCGTTTACAGCGCTGATGTAGCTTATACCAAAGTTGAACAAGTTAACCGCTACTCGCGTGATAACGAGCATCCGCTGCTTTGTAGTTGTGAGCAGGAATAAATACCAACTAGGGTGATCACACACCTGTTTGTTGTGGTATACATTATTATCTCAGTAAGGGGTTGCCAATGCTAAACAAAGACTTAGAACTTACATTAAATGCCGCGTTTCGTGAAGCGCGCACTCGCCGTCATGAATTTATGACTGTCGAGCACCTTTTACTTGCGCTATTAGATAACCCTTCTGCTTCAGAAGCGCTAAATGCGTGTGGTGTTAACATTTCAGGTTTAAAATACGAATTGCTTGAATTTATTGATGAAACAACACCAGTTATCCCCGATTTAGAAGAAGAGCGTGAAACACAACCTACGCTTGGTTTTCAACGAGTATTACAGCGTGCGGTGTTTCATGTTCAATCATCAGGTAAAAACGAAGTTACCGGCGTAAATGTGTTGGTTGCTATTTTTTCTGAGCAAGAAAGCCAAGCCGTTTATCTGCTTAAGAAAAATGATGTTTCGCGCTTAGACATTGTTAACTTTATTTCTCATGGGATTTCAAAAACCGATGATGATTTAGGCGACGATACGGACGACATAAACGAAGAAGTGCAAGAAGTTCAAAATGAAGAGGTCAGCAAGCTAGACAGCTTCACTACTAACTTAAATGCACAAGCACGCGATGGTAATATTGATCCATTGATTGGCCGTGACAGTGAAGTTGAACGTGCGGTACAAGTGTTGTGTCGTCGTAAAAAGAATAACCCATTGCTTGTAGGTGAAGCGGGTGTGGGTAAAACAGCGATTGCTGAAGGGTTAGCTTATCGTATTGTTAACGAGCAAGTTCCTGAAGTGATTGCAGATGCAGTGGTTTACTCGTTAGACATGGGCGCATTACTTGCTGGTACAAAATACCGTGGCGATTTTGAAAAACGTTTTAAAAGTTTATTAAAAGAGCTACAAGCAAAACCAGGCTCTATTTTATTTATTGATGAAATTCATACCATCATTGGGGCAGGCGCTGCGTCAGGTGGGGTTATGGATGCCTCTAATTTACTTAAGCCATTACTTTCAAGTGGTAAGCTCCGTTGTATGGGGTCAACAACTTACAACGAGTATAAAAATATTTTTGAAAAAGACCGTGCATTAGTTCGTCGTTTTCAAAAAATTGATGTACTTGAGCCAAGTGTTGCCGATACCACTAAAATTCTGAATGGCCTGAAAGATCGTTATGAAGAACACCATGGTATTCGTTACACACAAAAAGCGTTAAAAGCTGCGGCTGAGCTGAGTGCTAAATACATTAACGAGCGTCACTTACCTGATAAAGCCATTGACGTAATAGATGAAGCCGGTGCAAACCAGCGTTTGCAGCCAAGCTCTAAACGTAAAAAAACCATTGGTGTGTCAGACATTGAAATGATCATATCCAAAATGGCGCGCATTCCACCACAAAATGTATCGTCATCGGACAAAGAAACGCTTAAAAATATTGATCGTAATCTTAAAATGTTGGTGTTTGGTCAAGATCAGTCAATTGATGCACTTACATCGGCAATCCGTTTGTCACGTTCAGGGCTAACAAGTGAAGAAAAACCAGTGGGTTCTTTCTTATTCGCTGGTCCTACCGGTGTTGGTAAAACAGAGGTAACTAAGCAGCTTGCTAAGTGCATGGGTGTTGAGTTCATTCGTTTTGATATGTCGGAATATGTTGAGCGTCATGCAATTAGCCGCTTAATTGGTGCACCGCCAGGTTATGTTGGTTTTGAGCAGGGCGGTTTGCTAACCGAGGCTGTTATTAAGAACCCTCATGCGGTGGTTTTACTCGATGAGATTGAAAAAGCGCATCCAGACATTTACAACATTTTATTGCAGGTAATGGATCACGGTACATTAACCGACAACAATGGCCGTAAAGCTGACTTTAGAAATGTTGTGCTGGTAATGACCACTAATGCCGGCGTGCAAGAAACAACTCGCAAGTCAATTGGCTTTAGTGAGCAGGATCATACACACGATGCAATGGGTGAAATTAACAAAACATTTTCACCAGAGTTTAGAAACCGCTTAGATAACATTATTTGGTTTAACCATCTTGAACGTGAAGTTATTTTGTTGGTGGTTGATAAATTTATTGTAGAACTGCAGGCACAGCTTGATAAGAAGTCGGTTAATTTTGAATTGACCTCTAAGGCACGTGAATGGTTAGCTGAAAAAGGATACGATAAAGCGATGGGTGCACGCCCAATGGCGCGTGTTATTCAAGAAGAGCTCAAAAAGCCACTCGCAAACGAAATACTGTTTGGTAAGTTGGCTGATGGCGGCACAGTGAAGGTGTCGGTAAAAGACAAGAAAATCCGTTTTGATTACGAAAGTAGTTTAACACCAGCATAAACGGCATAAGACTCTAAATGGCTCGCTTGTAATACCGGGCCATTTTTTATTTTAGGCAACAAAAAACCCAGCAAAAGCTGGGTTTTTTGTTTATTAAATGTAATTGCTAGTCAAAGTCCATCAATTACATTTAATAAACGCTTAAAGCTAGTTATGCACTAGCCAAAAACTAAATCTCGTTTACGCACTTACTTAGCGAGCACGGAATACGATACGACCTTTCGATAAATCGTAAGGAGTCATTTCTACCGTTACTTTATCGCCGGTTAAAATACGGATATAGTTTTTGCGCATTTTACCTGAAATATGAGCCACAACTACGTGACCATTTTCTAGCTCAACTCGGAACATTGTATTTGGTAAAGTATCAAGGACAGTCCCTTGCATTTCGATTACGTCTTCTTTCGCCATGTTTAGCGTAACACCTCTTTAATAGTTAAACGCTGCAGATTTTGCCCAAAATACACCAATAAGTAAAGGCGCAGGGGCTATATTTGCAAATTAAATAGCCACCCACTCATCATTAAGCTGTTTTTGTGCGGGTAAAAACTGAGTTTTATACTTCATTTTGGTGCACTCATCAATTTGATAGCCCAAATACACAAATTGTTTATTTTGCGCTTTAGCAAATTTTAGCTGCTCTAATATCATAATTGACCCTAGGCTATAGTGCTCAAAGTCAGGGTCAAAAAACGTGTAAATAGCAGAAATAGCGTTGTCCATACAATCGGTTACAGCTACACCTACTAAAGTGTCTTGATACCAAAGTTCGATAAACGTAATTTCAAGCCAACTGCAAAATAAAAAGCTTTGAAATTGTTCAGGCTGTGGTGGGTACATGCTGCCGTCTTGATGGCGCATAGTTATATATTTACTGTACAGCGGATAATACTCTGCTCGTTCGCTAGTAGAGTAAGTGACCGTAAACTGTGTTTTTGCTTTGTTTAGTTTACGTTTTTGTGATTTTGATGGCATAAATTCTTGCGCTAAAACACGAACAGAGTTACATGCACTGCAAACGGGGCAGTGAGGGCGGTATATTTGGTTACCACTGCGCCTAAAGCCGACTGCTAACAAAGATTCGAACTTTTCTGAGCAATAATAAGTGGGATCTAATATGACTAATAGTTGCTCGCGCCTGTTGGGCAGATAACTACACGCAAATTCTTGGCTTAAACCAACACGGGCTGTTAGGTTTTCATTCATAGATTGCAATAAGTTCCTGTGGTTCCCACATAGTAGGATTAACTTTATAGGTAAGTGCAGTGTTAAGTTTAGCTAAAAAATCAGTTCGAGGAATAACTTTTGCTCCCAAACTCATCAAATATGGGTTTTCGAGTTGGCAATCAATAAAATGAGCGTCATGGTTTTTTAACCAATTCACAAGCGCCCACATAGCTAATTTAGAACAATTAGTTTGATGATGAAACATCGATTCGCCACAAAACACACCATTTTGCATAATTCCATACAGTCCACCTGCAAGCTCTCCGTTGCGCCACACCTCTAAGCTATGCGCTACGCCTGCATGATGAGCATTTATGTAAGCACTAAGCATATCAGTAGTGATCCAAGTACCGTCGGTATCAATGCGTTGGTCACGGCATGCTTCAATGACTTCAACAAAGGCGTTATTAACTGTCACTGTTACGGGGTATTTTTTTAGGTGCTTACGTAAACTTTTACTAACATGAAACTCATTTAACTCCACAATGCCACGTTCACTTGGTGACCACCACATAATAGGTTCGTTATCGCTAAACCAAGGAAATATACCATTACTATAAGCATTGCAAAGGCGAGCTAGGCTCAAGTCACCACCCACAGCTAGTAGGCCGTCTGGAGAAACTAATGCATATTCTGGATTGGGAAATGCTATATCTGTATCACTTAGTTGGTATAGCTGGTTAGTCATAACATGTTTACTTTTTATAATTTGTTTTAAAAGTGTAACTATATTTTAGGCGTAAAAAAAGGGGCTGATTGTTCAGCCCCTTTTATAAAAAATAAACGTTATAGGTTGTCTAAATAGCGCTCTGCATCAAGGGCTGCCATACAGCCTGTTCCAGCAGATGTAATCGCTTGACGGTAAATATGGTCAGACACATCACCTGCAGCAAAAACACCTGGTACGCTTGTTTGCGTTGCGTTACCGTTAAGACCTGACTCAACAACTAGGTAGCCGTCTTTCATTTCTAGCTGGCCTTCAAACATATCTGTGTTTGGTTTGTGGCCAATTGCTATAAATACACCCGCCAAATCTAAATCTTCAGTAGCATCAGATGCTACATCTTTAATGCGAATGCCTGTTACACCCATTTGGTCGCCCAAAACTTCGTCTAGTGTACGGTTGTAGTGCATTACCACGTTGCCGTTTGCCGCTTTTTCAGTAAGACGATCAGCAAGAATTTTTTCACTACGGAAACTATCGCGACGGTGAATTACATGGACTTCATCAGCAATGTTAGATAAGTATAGTGCTTCTTCAACTGCGGTATTACCACCACCAACTACTGCTACTTTTTGGCCTTTATAGAAAAAGCCATCACATGTTGCACACGCCGATACACCACGACCTTGGAAGTTTGTTTCAGACTCTAAGCCTAAGTATTTTGCAGATGCGCCTGTAGCAATAATAAGTGCATCACATGTGTATGTACCTTGATCGCCAGTTAGTGTGAAAGGGCGTTTAGAAACATCAACTTTATTTATGTGGTCAAACACAATTTCGGTTTCAAAGCGTTCAGCATGCTCTTTCATGCGGTCCATAAGTGCAGGGCCTGTTAAACCGTGTGCATCACCCGGCCAGTTTTCAACTTCAGTGGTAGTAGTCAATTGACCACCTTGTTGCATACCTGTAATTAAAACAGGGTTTAAATTTGCACGGGCTGCATAAACTGCAGCTGTGTAACCAGCTGGGCCAGAGCCTAAAATTAGTAGCTTACTATGTTTTGCTTCAGTCATGATATTTTCCTAAACGATTCTATACGGTCATTAATGCGCTCGATTCTAAGAAAAACAAGGCAGAAGTAAACAAAATCTGAGATTATTTTTTTTAGTAAATCGAAAACCTGTTCATTTTTATGTACTAAACAAACATACTTTTATGCCTTGTGGGGTAAACTAGCTCAATAAATAGACTAACAAGCAACAAAACGTCGTTAATTCATGACCACTTTGATTTTTTTTGTTATGTTTTACCTAATTTTGATTTGTCACTGATAGATTATGTGACCTAAATGAATAGGCAACTATGTTATTTTGGCAGGAAAAACCCGCATTTGGGTTGACTTCAAAAGACGTTAACGTCTTAACCAATGCGCAAGATTACCGCACACAATTACTTAATTTAATCGCTAACGCAAAAACGCGCATTTATATTACTGCGCTTTATTTGCAAGATGATGAAGCAGGCCGCGAAGTTTTAGAGGCATTACACAATGCGTCTTTAGCCAACCCTGCACTTGAAGTAAAAGTACTGGTCGATTTTCATCGTGCCCAGCGTGGGCTTATTGGTGCTGAGAAATCAGACGGGAACGCAAGTTTATACTGTGACTATCTAGAAAAATTTAAATCAAATGTACAAGTATTTGGTGTACCGGTAAAAGCGAAAGAGCTGTTTGGTGTATTACACCTTAAAGGTTTTGTTATAGACGACACGTTGCTTTACAGCGGCGCTAGCCTAAATAATGTGTATTTACAGCACAGTGACCGCTACAGGCTTGACCGTTACTTTTTAATTACGCAAAAAGGCCTGTGTGACTCTGTAATAGACTTTATTGAAACAAAGCTATTGAGTTCAGTGGCAGTGCCTCGTATCGACACGCGTCCGCTCAAGCGATTAATTGACTTTAAACTTGAACAAAAGCAATTAATGCGTGATCTAAAAGCTGCAAGTTATAAGTCGGCTGAGCAAGCAAGCAATAATGCGTTAAATATTCGTTTGTTTTTAGGGCTTGGGCGTCGTCATAACGAACTTAATCGTATGATCAAAGCGCTTTTTGATACAACAGAGCGCGAATTAGTACTTTACACGCCATACTTTAACTTCCCGGCGCCGCTTATGCGTTCGTTACGCAGGCTTTTGAAACAAGGCAAACATATTACAATTGTTGTGGGTGATAAAACCGCTAATGATTTTTATATGCCACCTAGTGAGCCGTTTAGTAAAATTGGTGCGTTGCCTTATTTATACGAAACTATTTTACATAAATTTGTTAAAACACAAAAACGCCATATAGATAACGGTAACTTAAATGTATACCTTTGGAAACACGACAATAACTCTTTCCATTTAAAAGGAATATGTGCAGATAGATCAAAGCATTTATTGAGTGGGCATAACCTAAACCCACGAGCATGGGGCTTAGACATAGAAAACGGGATATTAATTGAAGATCCTGAGCAAACTATTATGCAAGCAATTGATAACGAAAAGCATGAAATTCTTAAGCACTGTCGCCGACTAACAGGGCCAGACGATCTAGAAACCATGGAAGATTACCCTCAGCCAGTTAAAAAGTTACTTGGCCAAGCAAAACGGGTAAAAGTAGACTTTATTATTAAACGGTTTATTTAGATTGAATTTAAATTAGACATAAAAAAAAAGCAGCTTTATAGCTGCTTTTTTTATTGGTACAAACGCTTAATTAAGCGTTTTCAACCGCTGTACGTGGGTCAACGTAATCCATGTTAAATGCTTCAGCAACTTCTTTGTACGTTACTTGGCCTTTAATTACATTTAAGCCTTTTAGGAAGTTAGCGTCGTCTAGCAATGCCTTTTTGTAACCTTTGTTTGCAAGGTTAATGATAAACGGCAATGTTGCATTGTTAAGTGCAAATGTAGACGTACGAGGGACAGCACCCGGCATGTTAGCAACACAGTAGTGAACAACTTCATCAACGATGAAAGTAGGATCAGCATGCGTTGTTGCTTTAGATGTTGCAATACAACCGCCTTGGTCAATAGCAACGTCAACAATAGCAGCGCCAGGCTTCATTGCTTTGATGTGCTCTGCTGTTACAAGCTTAGGAGCTGCAGCGCCAGGGATTAGTACGCCACCAATAACTAAATCTGCTTCTAGTACGTGTCTTTCAAGTGCATCAGCCGTTGAGTAAATAGCTTTTACTTTATTACCAAATTGCGCGTCAAGTGCACGTAGTACATCAATGTTACGGTCAAGTACAACAACATCAGCGCCTAGGCCTACAGCCATTTGTGCAGCGCTACGACCAACCATGCCGCCGCCGATAACAACAACTTTAGCTGGCTCAACACCAGGTACACCGCCTAGTAACATACCACGACCGTGGTTAGACTTTTCAAGGGCTTGTGCACCGGCTTGAATAGACATACGGCCAGCTACTTCACTCATTGGCGCTAAAAGTGGTAAACCACCACGAGAGTCAGTTACTGTTTCATAAGCAATACAAATCGCTTTGCTCTTAACAAGGTCTTCAGTTTGTGGAAGATCCGGTGCAAGGTGAAGGTAAGTGAAAAGAATTTGGTCTTCACGAAGCATTGCACGTTCAACTGCTTGTGGTTCTTTTACTTTTACAATCATGTCTGCGTTTGCAAAAACGTCAGCCGCAGTTGCTAAAATGTCTGCACCTGCTTGGGTGTAATCTTCATCTGTAAAACCAATGCCCATACCTGCATTTGTTTCTACAATCACTTGGTGGCCGTGATTAACTAATTCACGAACACTAGCAGGAACCATACCTACGCGGTATTCATGGTTTTTGATTTCTTTAGGTACACCAATAATCATAACATTTGCCTTATTAAGAACGGATTGAAATTTTTCACTATTATATTCATGACAAGCCAGTGTGTCTCACCTTTTTTAAATACCAAGCTAGTGTTATTATCTAAATAATAAAAATAAACAGAATAAAAAACTAGTGAGCCTTATGCATCAGTTATTAGACAGAATAGACCGTAAAATTTTGATGGAATTACAACACGATGGGCGTCTTTCAAATGTTGAACTGGCCCGACGAGTTGGCCTGAGCGCCACGCCCTGCCTAGAGCGCGTAAAAAAGCTTGAGAGAGAAGGTTACATACTCGGATACAAAGCCGTGGTCGATCCGGCTAAGTTAGGGCAGGGGTTATCGGTGTATGTAGAAGTTACGATTACCAAAACCTCGCCAGACGTATTTGACGAGTTTAGTGCAGCCGTAAAAAAGCACGAAGAAATAATAGAATGTCACCTAGTGTCGGGTAATTTTGATTTCTTACTTAAAACGCGTGTTAATGATATGTCAGAATACCGTGGTGTATTAGGAGACATTCTTTTAAAATTGCCAAACGTGAGTGAAAGTCGCACCTATGTAGTTATGGAAGAAGTAAAAGGTGAAGACGGCGTAATTATTCGCCCTTACATTGCATAAGTTTAACTGTTAAAGATAAACAGGCTCTAATTTATAAAAACGTGTTCATAATCAGGCCATACACATTAAGATAAAGTGCATCAAATTGCATTTCCTGCTAAGGTATTTGACTGCTGTTGAAGTGTAATAAATAGAATAATAAGAGGGATAGGAAGTTATGCGCCTAAACGGTGTGCAAAGACTATTAGAAACAGGGCTGATTATCAGTACCTTTGCTGCAATATTTATTTTATGTGCCTTAATCAGTTTTGATCCGGCTGACCCGTCGTGGTCCCAAACCGGCGAATTTAGAAACGTAAAAAATATTACAGGCACAGCCGGTGCGTGGGTTGCCGATATACTGCTGCTTACTTTTGGGTGGCTTGCGTATTTAGTTCCGGCGGCGATTCAGTTATTCGGCTATTTATTATTTAAACAGCCGCACCGTATTTTACAGCTTGATTACACAACATTAGCCCTTCGCATTATAGGCTTAGCCCTGTTTGTGACCTCAGCTACGGCAATTAGCAGTATTAACTTCGACGATATTTATAATTTTTCATCAGGCGGGGTAGTGGGAGATGTCATTGCGACTGCCATGATGCCGGCGTTTAATTTTACCGGCACATCAATTTTGCTATTGTGTTTCTTTTTTGCAGGATTAACCCTTTTAACGGGCGTGTCGTGGGTTGATTTTGTAGATTACCTAGGCGATTTAATGGTTAGGTTGTATCGCTTTATTACTTCGTACATAAAAGGTTGGATAAACAGAGAACGAATTGCTGCAAACACGAATAATGACAATGCAGATGCTCAGTTTAAAGACGACCTCACAGAGCAGCTTGAAGCGCCAGTAGAGGCAAAAAACGACGCACCTCAAAAAGCCATTAATAAACCGCAAACGCCTTTTACAGAGCCACAAATCAGCGACGACTACAGCCCATTTGATGAGCTTGACGATATACTCGATCAAGAAATTGGCTTTAGTGCAATAGATGATGAACCAATGGATACGGCAGCGGCACTAAACGCGCTTGATCAAAGCCAAGTTGTAGAACCTGAAAAACCAGTTACAACAGTGGTATCGCCAGCAAGGCCTATGCCTAAAGCAAAGCCTGCGTATCAGCCACCACCAACAGCAAAAGAAAAGTTTGAACAACTGCTTGACCAAGAGCCGCCACCAGGCCCATTACCGTCGCTTGATTTACTCGACAGACCCGATAAAGCTAAAAACCCAATTTCGCAAGAAGAGCTCGATGTTGTATCACGCCTTGTAGAGACAAAACTTCTCGACTTTAACGTACAAGCTACAGTAGTTGGTGTATATCCTGGGCCTGTTGTAACGCGATTTGAGCTTGATTTAGCACCGGGAATAAAGGTGTCTAAAATTACCGGTTTATCAAAAGATTTAGCCCGCTCGCTTTCAGCTATTAGTGTACGTGTTGTTGAAGTTATACCGGGTAAAACTTACATAGGCATAGAGCTGCCTAACAAACACCGTGAAATAGTTCGCTTGTCTGAAGTAATAAATGCGCCTAAATTTGAGCAAAATCCATCACCGCTTACCATGGTGTTAGGTAAAGACATTGCAGGGCAACCTGTGTGTGCCGATTTAGGTAAAATGCCACATTTATTGGTAGCTGGTACAACGGGCTCGGGTAAGTCAGTGGGCGTTAATGTAATGATATTAAGCTTACTGTATAAATCGGGCCCAGATGATGTACGTATGATCATGATTGACCCTAAAATGCTTGAACTTTCGGTTTACGAGGGTATACCGCATTTATTATGTGAAGTTGTAACCGACATGAAAGAAGCGGCTAACGCGCTGCGTTGGTGTGTAGGTGAAATGGAACGTCGTTATAAATTGATGTCAGCGTTGGGTGTGCGTAATTTAAAAGGTTACAACCAAAAAGTACTTGATGCCAAAGAAGCGGGCTACCCCATTATGGACCCACTTTTTAAAGACACAGACGGTATGAAGGACGGCCCCGACGAGCTTGAAAAACTACCAAGCATTGTTGTGGTAATTGATGAGTTTGCCGACATGATGATGATTGTTGGTAAAAAAGTAGAAGAACTTATTGCACGTATAGCGCAAAAAGCACGTGCAGCAGGGATTCACTTAGTACTTGCCACTCAGCGCCCGTCGGTTGATGTAATTACAGGCTTAATTAAAGCCAATATACCAACGCGTATGGCGTTTCAGGTATCAAGTAAAATAGATTCGCGCACCATACTTGACCAGCAAGGAGCCGAAAACTTACTAGGTATGGGTGACATGCTTTATTTACCGCCAGGCACAAGCGTGCCAGAGCGTGTGCATGGCGCATTTGTAGATGACCACGAAGTACACGCAGTCGTTAACGATTGGAAAGCGCGTGCTAAGCCTAATTACATAGATGAAATTCTTAATGGCGATGCCACTGAAGATATTTTACTACCCGGTGAAGCAAGTGAAAGTGCAGATGAAGAGTCAGACCCACTTTACGACGAGGCGGTCGCATTTGTAATTGAGACAGGCAAGGTATCGGTTTCATCAGTACAACGTAAATTACGCGTAGGCTATAACCGTGCAGCACGCTTAGTAGAACAAATGGAAACATCAGGTATCGTAAGTTCACCAGGTCATAATGGTGCTCGCGATGTATTAGTACCTAATGGAGCAAACCAATGAAAAAATTAAACAGTTTATTATTAGTATTAAGTGGCTTAATTGCCGCACCGAGTTTTGCAGACGACAGCCAAGCACTGCAAGACAAACTGGCAACACTTAAAAGCTTTAAAGCGCAGTTTGCACAAAAAGTAACAGACAAAGAAGGCCAAGCCGTAATGCAAGGCGAGGGTACAATCGCCCTTAAACAACCTATGATGATACGCTGGGAACAAACCAACCCAGACGATACCTTATTTGTATCTAATGGTGATAAAACCTATTACTTCGACAGTTTTGCTGAGCAAGTAACCATAATGAATACTCACAGCTTAATAGACTCAACGCCGTTTGTATTACTTACCTCAAAAGACCCAGCACAATGGGAAAAATACAGTGTTCAAGCAACAGACTCTGGCTATAGTGTTACGCCAAATAAAGGCGTAGAAAGTCAAGTAGAGCAGTTAGATATTACGTTTGTGGATAATCAAGCAGGCCTTGCAACATTAGTAGTGACAGATAATTCGGGCCAACTTTCATCGTTTACTTTTAACGATGCCAAAGTAAACACCGAGCTTGACGCCACAGTATTTGAATTTACACCGCCAGAAGGTGTTGAAATAGACGATCAAAGCCACGGTGAGTAATTTAGGCTTTAACTTTGGACCCGATGTACGCCCACTTGCGGCGCGAATGCGCCCAACAACGCTTAATGAATACATAGGTCAGCAGCATTTACTGAGTAGCGACAAACCTTTGCATCAAGCTATTGTTGCAGGGCGCTGCCATAGCTTAATTTTGTGGGGGCCGCCAGGGGTGGGTAAAACAACCTTGGCGCAAATTATTGCAAACCACGCCGATTCCGAGCTTATACAAATGTCGGCTGTGACCGCAGGCGTAAAAGATATTCGCGACAGCGTAACGCAAGCACATGATAACCTACAAAGCCGCGGGCAACGCACCTTAATGTTTGTGGATGAAGTACACCGTTTTAATAAATCGCAGCAAGATGCATTTTTACCTCACATAGAAGACGGCACGTTTATATTTGTAGGCGCGACAACCGAAAACCCCTCATTTGCACTTAATAATGCTATTTTGTCGCGTGCACGCGTTTATGTTTTAAAGTCGCTTGCCGATACCGACTTATACACAGTAATAGAGCGCGCACTTGAGCAAGATGAGCAACTAAACCAAAAAAACATAGTTATTGCTAATAACGCCAAAAAGGCGCTTTGCCAAGCAAGTGGGGGCGATGCCCGTAAAGTATTAAACCTACTTGAGCAAGCGGTTGATTTAACGAGTGAGCAAAACGGTAAATACAACGTAGATGAACACGTACTTAGTCAAGTACTGCCTACGCATTTGGCTAAATACGATAAAGGCGGCGATGAATTTTACGATTTAATCTCGGCTTTTCATAAATCGGTACGAGGCAGTTCACCCGATGGTGCGCTGTATTGGTATTGCCGTATTTTAGCCGGTGGTGGCGACCCACTTTATGTAGCAAGACGCTTACTTGCCATTGCCACAGAAGACATAGGTAACGCCGACCCACGGGCAATGGAAGTAGCGTTAAACGCATGGGATATATTTCAGCGTGTAGGCCCAAGCGAGGGCGAACGCGCCATTGCACAAGCCACTTTATACTTAGCCAGCGCACCCAAAAGTAATGCGGTTTATATGGCGTTTAATCAAGCAAAAGCTGATGCCAAAAATGAGCCAAGTTACCCAGTGCCTGAGCATTTACGCAATGCACCAACCAACTTAATGAAAGATTTAGGTTATGGCTCCGAGTACCGTTATGCGCATAATGAAGAGGGCGCCTTTGCCGCTGGCGAAAAATACTTACCACCAGAAATGGACGGCAAGGAATATTACCTACCAACCGATCGCGGCCTTGAGCAAAAAATTAAACAAAAACTCGATTACCTAAAAGAGCGCGATGCGCAAAGCCCACTTAAACGATACGAAAATGATTAAACTTTATATGATGATCGCCATTGGCGGTGCCTCAGGGGCTTGTTTACGGTTTTTTATTAGCGAAACCATGCTAAAACTCCTTGGTAGGGGATTCCCTTTTGGCACGTTGGCGGTTAATATTCTGGGTTCATTGTTAATGGGCGTTTTATACGGTTTGATAGATAAACAAATTATCACTGTAAGCCCCGCTAAAACCCTTATAGGTATTGGCTTTTTAGGTGCATTAACCACCTTTTCAACATTCTCAATGGACTCGTTGTTGTTGTTACAACAAGGTCACTTTATTAAAATGGCCTTCAATATCATCTTAAATGTGATGGTCTGTATTTTTATGGCTTGGCTGGGCCTTCAGCTGGTAATGCAAAAAGGTTAAAAAACTAACATGTTAGATTCTAAATATTTACGACAAGACGTTGAGCAAACTGCAGCACGCTTAGCGGCTCGTGGCTACGAGCTTGATGTTGCAAAAGTGACAGAACTTGAAGAGCAACGCAAAACATTACAAGTAAAAACGCAAGAGCTTCAAAGTCAACGTAACGCCAGTGCTAAAGCCATTGGTCAAGCAAAAGCGAAAGGCGAAGACGCACAGCCACTATTAGACGCAGTGGCAAACTTAGGCAGCGAATTAGACGCAACTAAAAAAGCGCAAGACGAAGTACTCAACGCGATTAACGACATTGCTTTAGCAATTCCAAATTTACCAGACGAATCAGTACCAGAAGGCGCTGATGAAGACGACAACGTTGAAATACTTACCTGGGGCACGCCTAAAAAGTACGACTTTGAAGTAAAAGATCACGTAGATGTAGGGCAAGACCTAAACGGCCTAGATTTTGAAATGGGCGTTAAAATTAGTGGCGCACGTTTTACAGTAATGCGCGGCCAAGTAGCACGTATGCACCGTGCACTAACGCAATACATGCTAGACACCCACACAGACACAAACGGCTATACAGAAATGTATGTACCGTACTTAGTAAATAGCGCAAGCCTATACGGCACAAGCCAATTACCTAAGTTTGCAGGCGACTTATTCCACACGTTAGGCCTAGTAAACGACGACGGTGAACAACAAGCTGGTTTTAGCTTAATCCCTACAGCAGAAGTACCGTTGACTAATAGCGCACGCGATGAGATTTACGACGAAAGCGATTTACCGATTCGCTTAACTGCGCACACACCATGTTTTAGAAGTGAAGCGGGCAGCTACGGTCGCGATACACGCGGCTTAATTCGCCAGCACCAGTTTGATAAAGTTGAACTAGTACAACTAGTAAAACCAGAAGATTCAATGCAAGCGCTTGAAGAGCTAACAGGCCACGCAGAGCAAATTTTACAAGCACTAGAACTACCATACCGTAAAGTGATTTTATGTATGGGCGACATGGGCTTCGGCGCAGCTAAAACATACGACTTAGAAGTATGGTTACCGGCGCAAGATACCTACCGCGAAATTTCGTCTTGTTCAAATATGGTCGATTTCCAAGCGCGCCGTATGCAAGCTCGTTTTCGCCGTGAAGGGGCTAAAAAGCCAGAGTTACTACATACACTAAATGGCTCAGGTTTAGCCGTTGGCCGTACACTAGTTGCCATACTAGAAAACTACCAACAAGCCGATGGCTCGGTAGTCGTGCCAGAAGTATTACGCCCATACATGGGTGGAGTTGAAGTTATTGGTAAAGCGTAAGGTTTAGCTATTAGTTTTTTGGCTATAAGTTTTAAGTAGAAAAGCCGCTGTTTTAAACGAACAGCGGTTTTTTTGTTTTAGGAAAAGGTTCGAGGTTAAAGGTAAAAGCTGAGATATTAATTCGCAGTGAAATTCATTGTGTAAGAATCGGCTTCATACATTATCGACGCTATTTTTGTATAAGGCGTACTTTAACGCGTGACACACAATTAAAAACTTTTGCTGGTTTTATAATCTCGAAAATGGGCTTACAACACCATTGGCTCCTTGTTGTAAAATATGAGTATATATTTGGGTTGTTCGCACATCACTATGGCCTAATTGTGCCTGAACCGTGCGAATATCAGCGCCACTTTGTAATATACCCAAACTACCTCAAGATGCAGAATTCAGCGTTTCACAGGGGCTAAATATCAAGGCGTTACCTTGCAATAATTGCATTCCCTTTTAAGAAGTTACAACGATGAGAGTAAGTGCCTGTGAAGCGCCCAACGGGTTGGTTTAAATGTGATTTATACTGCGTTATTGATTTTAACAATAGAACCACTATTACTTACGATCAATGCCTTGCCTAAATCGCTTTTAATTCCAACTGAAACTCGCATCTTAAGGCGGTTTGGGTATAGTTTCGTTGCAAATGAATGGCGTAAGGTATGTGGTGTAACGTGTTTCCTAATTTTTGCATCGTCAGCAGTCTGTTTAACAGCGCGTTGTAATTGCTTTTCATCAATATGATGACGCCTCAGCTGCTTACTCTCAGGATCAATGCTTAATTTATGTGATGAAAATAAATATTGCCAACCTAATTGTCTGTTATGGTTTGGATATTTTTTACGTAACAAATGCGGCATGTAAGTGCCGCTATATAAGGGGTTTTTCAGATCTAATTGCAGGTAACTATCAACTAATTGTATTTGAGAACGTAATTGCGGTATGAGCTCTACTGCAAGCGTTAAAACACGATTTTTACCTCCTTTGCCATCCCAAATTCGAATGCAGTTATAGTCAAAGTCAATATCGTTTACTCGTAAACGCAGTACCTCCATTAATCGCATACCACTGCCATAAAGTAGTCCACAGGGTAAATAATGCTTCGCAGAGCACACTTTAAAAAAATTATTTATTTCCTGCTGCGTTAAAACTACCGGTAATTTAGTTGCTCGTTTGCTCTTAATAAAACCTAATGATAATGAGAGTGGCTTTTTAATCACTTCTTTAAATAAAAAGCTCAACGCATTTAAGGCTTGTGTTTGAGTATTAGGAGCAACATTTTGTTGGTTGACTAAATGATTTAAAAAAAGTTCGACCTCATTATCTCCCATCGTTGTTGGGTGCCTCATAGAGTTAAAACGAATAAACGAAGCTATCCAGTGTAAATACGCTTTAATGGTACTTTTAGCATAACGCTTTAGATACATTTGTTCGGCTATCATAGTTAAAAAAGGTGATTTCATGTTATGAATCTCTAGTAAAAGTTAACTGTATACATAAACAGTATTTGTTGTTTTGTCCAATATTACTGATCTCCACCATTTCGGTGTATTTTCGCACTGATTAAAAATAATTTTCAGTTAACTAATTGTTTACAGGTGTTTATTTGATGGTTAAGATAAATGCATTGTAATATATGGACATTTGTCGGTTTATAAAACGACAAATGTCGTAGACAAAATTGTTATATTTACTCGGACTTATGCAGAATTCATCAAAGTATTTTATTTCAATTCTTACATTGCTCCTTATTGGATGTTCAAACTTTCCTGATGAACCATGGAATGACGAATACTTTGTAAAAAGCGCTTTAGATGGGCACCATGAATTAGATTGCTCTAACGAAAAAGCAGAAATAGTTGCGGCTCAAGCTATTAAGGCTAAATACCCTAAGCATTATCACCAATTCTTAAAAAAAGGGTTTTCTATATATTCAGCTCCTTATGGTGACTACAAAGGCGAAGACTATGTACAGCGCTATGTATACAAATCAATTCTTGGTTATAAGGAAATCGAGCATATGAAATATGGCGGAAGCTACTATGAAAAGCATATTGAAGTTTCATTATCTCAAGAATGTGAAGTGTTAGGTGTGGATTACTTTAAAGGTAAAATAGAGTATCTTTATTAGTAAATATAACAAGCAGTTAAAGTGGGACTTTTTACAGTTTGCTCGGTTTCGCTTCGCTACACAATTTTAGCAAACTAATAAAAAGCCCCTTAACGTGGGCGTTATGCTACTAAATCACATCTAGGTGTGTATTCAATATAAAAAGGATTTACAAAACTGTTATGAAAAAAGCTTTAGTTGTTGCTGTAATATTACTAAGTGGTTGTTCTGTTAAACCAATTCAATATGATTTAACTGGGAACTACTCAGGAAAACCAATTACGGTTCAAAAGAATATTCCAACCATATCTGTTAGTGATTTTACATATGAACCTCATCGAAATATAAGCCAATATATGACATCTGGCTTTGGCTGCCTACTGTGCAATGCTGATGGAAGTCATCAGGCATTTGTATATCAGCAACCGGTTAAAAATATTATACAATCTGAAGTGAAAATTGCTTTCAAAGAGATTTCAGCGGGTAAAAATAGTGAAAAATGCACATTGACAGGGCAAATACATGCTGTCGGTTGGGATAGCATTAATGGAGATACGACGGTTGATCTTACTTACATTTTAAAAATACAAGACTCTGCTGAGTATGTTAAAAGGATCAGGGGTGTCTATGATGCTGGTATTTTTGAAATGCAAAAAGTTGATAAGTTTTGGGCAAAGCCAACACGAAAAACTGTCCAAGAATTGGTTTGGGATAATGATTTCTTAAATATTGTAAATAAAAAGTGTATATAAAATAGTAGCATAACAAGAGACTATGGCGTCAATAGTTAATTATTAACTTTTGGCGCTTCCCACATTACACCGTCTCTTAGCATCGAATTTAATATCACAATCATCTTTCTAATACAGGCGATGATGGCTACTTTTTTGGGTTTCCCTGCTGCCAATAAACGTTGATATGTTACTTTAAAAACTGGGTTTGATTGCATCGCTGACATCATCGCCATGTATAAAACCGTTCTCACTTGAGGTCGACCACCCTGAATTTTTCGATGGCCTTTATATCGACCACTTTCTCGGTTCATTGGGGCAACACCAATCAGGCTACTTGCTTGTTTGCTGTTGATGTAACCCAGTTCAGGTAGGTTACTGATGATTGATGCAGCAGCTATTTTTCCAATACCAGTCATACTCTGTAATATCATATTTTTAGCTTGGTATTCAGGGCAGCTTTCAATGAGTTTAACGATTTTTTCTTCAATCTTTTTTATCTGATTATTAAATAAAGTTAGTACTGGTTTGATTGTCATCGCCAGTGCTTTGGGCATTATTTGTAAGCGATTTTTCTCCATTGTTTGCATCGTAAGCAACTGGTTACGTCGAGTCACTAAATCACTCATTGCCTGCATGGTATCTGGCTTAAGCTGTGATAATTTAGGTTTAATCGCTTCGCTATAATGCGCAATTAATTGCGCATCAAGCTTATCGGTTTTGGCTCGTTGGCCTATTGCTCCCGCAAACCGTTTAACATGAATAGGGTTAGCGATTGTGAAAGGTAAATTGGCATTAGCGCAAGCCAAAATAAAGGGCATTTCAAGCCTACCAGTGGCTTCAATTACGATGCGCTCAGGCTTGTATTTCTTAATCGTTTTGACGGCTTCTTTAATGCCTTTATCATCATTTGGAACAGTGAAGTAAATGTCCAATGGACGGATATAAATATCGAGTTGGTACTTTCCGGTATCAACACCTATGTTTATGTTTTGCTTTGTTTTTGTATTCATAATAAGCTAACTCTTACTTGCATAATGCGGGTTCGAGACCCAGTAGACTATTCGAGTGTGGTGCTTGGAGTCCTTTGTCGCGTTCGTTCTTGTTATCGGTCTCTCAACAGAGGAGACTTTGCTCAATCGAACTACGACAAGGAAAGCTTAAGTTGCTGCTTAAGCCTGGGTCTCACATTACCCGAAAGAGGTTTAAATAGTAATTAAGATGGATGTATTATCCATACAAGTTGCTCAAACGGAAAAATAACAGTTGGCTGCGGCTCGTCCCTCGCGCATTATAGCCAACCATTATTTTCCGCTTAGCAAGGCGTTAGTTGCCTAGGGGTAGCATGTACGAAAATAGTCGAGTCCAAATAACAGATATGATCGCGTTATTGGAAGATGAAAAATCAGATTGGTGGATAAAGCACTTCAAGAGAGCCTTATCTGCATTTGATTCTTGTGAATACTTAAACTGTGCCAACATTATAATGTCTGGTAGTGGCGGTATGGGCAGTTTAAATGACTTAGTTTTAGGTCAAACTACCAATGCTAAAGGTGAGTTCTGTTGGAAACCTGATGCTGATGAATTAAATAAAAAATATATGCATTTACTAGGCGAGCTTTATTCATTCTCTAAGTCGGTGCAAAAGGCAACTAACACATATGAGCCTTAACTCTGTCAATAGGCATTAGTGTTCTTTTTGACCGTTTTTATAAATTGACGGTCAATTCTAAATCAATAAACAAATTCGTTTACTTCGTCTGTCGATACGGCTGTTAAGCAAGTAGCTTACGGCAAACACATATAGAGGCTCTCTTATTGCGATCTCATCGCAGCCAGGTTTTTCCCATATCCTTTTGGGGTTGCTGGGGCACTAGACATTCATCGGTTAACCTCATCATGGCACTATTCAAGGCGGCTGGTTTCATCATTATGATCCAGTTAGTTTCAGGCTCAAGTCAGGTGTAAGCGACTTTGTTCATTGTATTAACGCACGCATACTGAGCGTCTAATCAAGACAAGTGGCTTAGGTCTGTAGGCATATAATCAGGTTAAAACTTGTTGGTTATTAACTCGCCCAATTGATTGATGCTCAGCCTTATATCCAGTTAGATGTTCAGCTCACTCAGTACCGTGACTAACTCTTTAAGAATTTTTCTTCATCGAATACCGTCTCTTTTTTAAGCATATAATAAACACAGCGACCAAGCTTATGCGCAAGCGCTGACAGTGCTTTGGCTTTGCTCATTCGTTTTTGTAGTTTTTCGAGGTATTTGTTGGCGTTGTGATTGTGACGCAACAGCAATACTGCGGCTTCGGAGAACGCCCATTTTAGATGTGCATTGCCAATTTTGTTACCTTGGGTGCCATAGATTTTACCGGCAGACTCTGCTTTACATTTGACTAACCGACTATATGAAGCGAACTTTTGTACGCTTGAAAAGCGATTGATGTCACCAATTTCATAAATAATGGTAAGTGCGAGAATGCGGCCTATACCATTAATTGTTTGCAAGATATTAAGGTGGACAGGATTGTGTTGCTTGGCCATTTGTTCAATATAATGCTCTAAAGGCTTAAGCTCATTGTGGTAGCAATCGAGTATGGCCATATTTAAATTAATGGATCGTTGCACAACGGGATCAGGGGAGTAATAGCGCATCTTTTCTCTATCGCAGACGTTCTTTAAATTCACGTTGTGGGCAGGTAAATTGTACTGGCTGGCGGTATTGGCGACATGGGCTTTTAAATCAGCTCCGTGGCGAACAATTTTAGTTCTTCTGCGTAATAAGTCGCGCGTAGCACGCATATCTTTGTCATACACATAAGCAAGTGGGAAGTTTCCCCCACGGATGAGTTTGGCAATTTTATATGAATCTATTTTATCGTTTTTGGCTTTACCTCCATGAATTGCTTTCATATACAAAGCATGACCGAGAATAAAGTCGATAGTGTGTTCTTTACAAAAGTCAGCGACCCAATACCAACAGTGCATGCATTCTACGCCAACTACAATGTCACCGATATACGGTTTTAGTAGTTTGAATAGTGCTTCTGGGTCATCTTTAATTTTCTTGTGAACAAGGATGAGTCCTGTATTATCAATGATACAGACGTAAAGTAATCGGGCGTGTAAATCGATTCCACAATAATATGGATGCATGTTATTGTAAAAGTTCATTGAGCTTTCTCCTGTAAGGTTGGTTGCCTTTTCAGCGTAGCGAATAATCGCGATGCTGGGGAGGAGGCTCAATGAGTATCAAGAAAATAAACTAGGACACGTAACAGTTGGCTACGTTTCGCTTCGCTACACAATTTTAGCCAACCATTACTTAGCCTGTTATTTGGGCGTTATACGTACTGCGATATAGGTGTAAATTTTGAGGATGACGAAATTCGATAGATATTTAAAAGCCTATTTCGACTTAAGTGATGAGTTTAAAAACTTGGACAATGAAACTATCCGAGAGTTAGTTAAAGGTTGGGAGCAATCACTTAAACAAATTGAGGATTTCGTTACTTCAAAAAAAGTAACAAAATCACAAATGGTATCAGGTTTGGAACAAGGGTTACGTGAGATTCCGGAGATTATCTGTGACTTACCCAGCCCAATTAAAGAACAGGCGCTATTAATGTATAATCAGGCTGTGCTTAAAACAATCCCGGAACTTGAGTAATGTACGTATAATTAAAGGTTGGGAGCAATCACTTATGAAAATACAGGGGGCAAATCTTGACTTCAGACATCAAGTCGCAATTAACTCGAAGTAACTTTAGTTTGTGCATTATTTTCCTCTTAAAGCGAAGCGCCTCTCACCCTCTTTGTTAATAAACTGGCTCTAAAAAAATTAGTTTTTGTTTTTTTAGCTTAAAAATCTCTGCCATATTTTAACTGCAAATGGGATGTAAGTGAAAAGCCACTGGCTTACTATTTATTCTGTTGTTTTGGAAGGTAACTGCAGTAAAGTGTTAGTTAATTAACCTAAATAAGGAACATTCATGGAATTAGCTAAAGCTACAAGCTTGCAATTTGAAGTATCAGAAACAGGTCATCAAATTGTTCAGGCTGAAATAAATGGGCATACAGTACGTTTAATTTTAGATACAGCGGCGGGTGCATCTGTTTTAGATAGAGCATGTATTAAATAGCTTGGAATACAAGAGGCACTAAGCGAAGAAAATGACGCAGGTTTAGGTACAACCGAACACGAAATGGGCTTAACAGACGTTGTAAAATTTGAACTGGCAGGGCAGGTGTATAAAAGTACGCAGTTTGTATCACTAGACCTAGACCATGTTCAGGCCGCTGGTGGTGGCAATTCAATACATGGGTTATTAGTCTCGCCATTTTTTAGAAAATACCAAGCCATATTAGATTTTGGTACTAATACACTGACAATTAAACTAAATGAGATAAAGGGGTCAAATCTTGACTTCAGACATCAAATTGCAAATAGCTAAAGCGTCCTAATATAACCCATTATATTTCTCTAAAAGCGGAGCGCCTCAAATCCTCTTTGTGAATTAATCAGCTTTAAACAACATCAGCTTAGCATCTTTCCCATCGGTTAATATTGCTACATTACCTTGCGTAGTTACAAATACATCTCTTAATCGTCCTGTTGCTTCTGGAAATACATGCGACTGGGTGAATTTAGCATTCGCTAAATTAACGCTGTAGAGTTTTTTATCTACAAGCGTTGTAATGAGCACATGTTTTTGAAGCGAAGGGAATGCGGCGTGTTTAGAGCCATAATACGCCATACCCGATGGAGCGATTGATGGCGTCCAATCTACGCTTGGTTTTTGCATGCCTGGGTAGTCTCTAAATGGAGATATGCGCGCTTGCGAGTAATCGTCACCGTTTGTAATGACTGGCCAACCGTAATTATTTCCAGCCGTTAAATAATTTAGCTCGTCGCCACCTGCGGGGCCATGTTCGTGGCTTACAATTTGTTGCGTGTCATAGTCGTACACTAAACCTTGAAGGTTACGGTGCCCATATGAATACACTGCATGAGCTGTTGGGTTTTTATGGTCAATAAAAGGGTTATTTTTGGGTGTTTTGCCATTTGCTGTAATGCGCAGTGTTTTGCCAAGTTGGCTGGTTACTACTTGTGCTTGCTCTCTGTAGTCAAAACCATCGCCACTTGAAAACAGTAAAGTGTTATCGGGGAGAATAAGGGCGCGACCAGAGTAATGTTGTGGTGTGTCTTTATCTGTGGCTACGTTGTAAATGATGGTTGGCGTTGTAAAACGTGTACCGTTGAAGGTAGCTTTAGCTATTACGAGCCTGTTTGCATCAAGATTGCCTTGGGCGTAGGTAAAAATAATTTCTTTGGACTTAGCAAAATTCGGCGTGAGTACTATATCAAGTAAACCACCTTGACCTGCAACGTATAAACCTTCAAGTGGTAATTTTACTCTACTTTGCTCGTTATTTTTAATAACCACTACGTGGCCGTCGCGTTCGGTTATTAACCATGTGCCATCGGGCAGTTGCACCATACTCCAAGGCGAGTTTAGCTGTGTAGCGAGTGTTTGCGTTGTATATTGTTTTTTAGGTAATGTATTGTTTGCATTGACGTTAAACGAGAAGAGCAGGAATAGTATAAAAAGTGAGGTGCATTGTTTACGGCGCAAGCCTTTGCTACTGTATAAAAAATTATTTAGTTTAAATTGAGATAACCATGTTGTTTTTAACACGCATACTCCCTTCATTTTTAGTTGCTTGGTTACTAACGTTTACGCTTGCTAGCTTGTTTCATAGTCAATACGTTGTCAATCAATTAGTTAATGTAGGTGTAGTGGTAGAGTTTGCTGACCGTGTTAATTTAACACTCGAAGATTGGTTAGGTTTACTTCCTACGTATGGCGCTATTATTGCCCTTGCACTCACTATCGCTTTTTTAGTGACTTGGTTTATTAATAAAAAATTAAAAGCACATAGTACTGGGCTGTTTGTTATAGCGGGTATAGCCGCTTTTGCGACGGCGCTCATTGCGATTGAGTCTATTATGAATATAACCATCATTGCTGGCGCAAGAGGGTGGGGTTTTTATTTACAGTTGGTTGCAGGCGCTATTGGCGGTTACGCGTTTGCACAACTAATCAAAGTAGTTGAAAACACAAAGTTAAACTAAGTGTTTTTTAAGGTTAGTTACTTAGCAAAAGCCGCTGTTTAATGTAAACAGCGGCTTTTTAAAACCCTTTTTATACTTTATTAAAAAACTAAACCAATGAGTTTGTAACTACTTAAGCCAAAAATAAGCATTAACACAGGTAGAGTAACTAGGTTTAAAATAAACGAGTTGGTAAATTTCCCCATGACCGATTTTTGATTTACTAACCACACTAAGTAAATAGTGATAACAGGAAGTAATAAACCATTAGCAGCTTGGGCAAATATTATAACCGCGACAGGGTCTAACCCAAGAGATGCTACCGCAGCACCAAATAATAAGATGATAATAGCAACGCTTTTAAAGCGAGTGCTTGCCATATCATTTGACCAACCTAACATACCACATACGGCATAAGCCCCAGCAAGCGGCGCGGTTATTGCGCTAGTTAACCCTGCGGCAAACAACCCTATAGCAAAAAAGTAATGGGCTGCATCACCTAGCAAGGGCTCTAGTTGTACTGCCATGTTTGCTGCGCTAATTTGCCCTGCGTTTGTTCCATAAAAAGCGACCGACGCGGTAGATAAAATAGCTAATGTGATTACACCGCCCAAAGTAATTGATAAGCCAGTATCAACATTGGTTTGCTTAATTACTTTTTGTAAGTCACTTTTGCTGTCGTGCTTAGCTGCTAAAACGCCAGAGTGCAAAAACAGGTTGTACGGTACTATGGTTGTACCAACCAACGCTAAAACAGTTGTTATTGAGCCTTCGGGTAAGCTTGGCGTAAAGCCTGACAATATATCACCCAGTGATGGTGAAGCCATGATCAATGTCGATATAAACACCAAGCTCATTAAAATCACTAATACTATAAGTGCGTTTTCTACCACTTTATGTTTGCCGCTATAAAGTAACCCGGCACTTAAAAAAGCAATTAGAGGGGTCCATATTTGCGGATTAACGTTTGGAAATATGCCAATTAATCCCATACTCGCGCCACTTAAATTACCCGCTTCGTATGCTGCACTACCAACACCTATGGCGCTGATCACTAAAAATATGGCTAACGATTTAAATAGCGGGGTTTGAATATTTGCCCTAAGTGCTTGCGCTAAGTCTTGGCCTGTTGCAACGCCAAGGCGTGCCGCCATTGATTGCAGTAATATAGTGGCAATAACTGAAAATAGTAATGTCCAAATAAGCGCAAAACCAAAGTTTGCGCCTGCCACACTGGCTGTGGTGATTGTACCTGGCCCAATGAAGGCAGCAGTGACGAGTAATCCTGGACCTAATCGCATAATTTACCTTAATAGTGTTATTGTATGTTGCTATTTAAAGTTACACCTAACGTTTAAAACCAATAATTATACGCGATGCCTGTTGTGTATTGCCGTCACTTAAAATAAGTACGGTGCAGCTATTGCCGCTTATTGACGGGTGCTTTTATGTAAGCATATGCTAAAAAAGGGCGGGTAGGATACCAATTTATATATAAATTTAAAGGGTATAGAACGCGTTTGCATAAACTTTAAACGAGTATTAGGCCATCAATCAAACTCATAATGACACTGTAAGTGTATTTACATTATGAGTGCTTTAATTGCTTCTAGGCCTTTTTTGAGCGTTGCTTCATCGGTGGCGTAATTAATACGCACGCATTGATGTTTGTGCTCCCAGCTATCTTCAATACCTATAAAAAAGTTGTGGCCAGGAATTATATACACATCTTGTTTTTTAAGTTTTTGGTAAAGCTGTTCGCTGGTTATTTTTGAATCTTTAAACCATAGCCACATAAAAAATGCGCCTTCTACCTTATGTAAATAAACCGGTAAGTCATCAAATATTTCATCAAATAGGCTAACAGCGACCTGTGCTTTATTTTTATAAAAAGGAAAAATGGTATTTTTACACAGAGGCAGTAGTTTATTGTCTTTGATTAAGCGGGTGACTAAGCTTGGCCCAAAACTATTAGGTGATAACACCATAGCGCCATTAACACGGCTAATTGCTTTAATAATCTCGTTATTGGCAACCACTATACCGGTGCGCAGGCCTGGCAAGCCCAGTTTTGAAAGTGACATACATAATATAATGTTTGAGTTCCAGGTTAGGTTTGCATCGGTATAAATACAGCCAGGGAATGGGTCGCCATAGGCGTTATCAATAATAAGGGGGATATTGTATTGCTTTGCGAGTAAATCTAGCTGATGAACTTCATCGTCGGTAATTACGTTACCCGTTGGGTTGGTAGGGCGCGACACACATAATGCGCTTATGCTGTTGTCGTTGGCAAGTACAGCCTTAACCGCATCAAAATCAATTACATATTTAAACTGTTTAGAGCCGTTTGGTGTATTTAGTATTTCTATTTCGGGTTTAATGGCCACAAACATATCGTCTGTTAAACCTTGGTCGGCATAGCCTACGTATTCTGGCGCAAGTGGAAAAAGTACTTTTTTATGGCTGCCATCAGCCATTTTGCCTGCAAATAGGTTAAATAAAATAAAAAAGTTAGCTTGGCTACCATTTCCTAATGCAATATTGCTCGCTGTTAAATTCCACGCATATTCTTGTGTTAACTGATTGGCAAGGGCTGCTCTAAACTCATCGTTACCCGTTGGGCCATCGTAAAGGCCCATTATTTGCGCTATTTTATTATTTTTTACTAAATGGTTTAGCTCGTTAATGAACGCTGTGTTTACTTGTGGCACAGAGGCGGGGTTGCCTCCGCCAAGCATCACTAAATTAGGGTTATTACTGTTTTTAGCATTACCAAGATCTTCCATTAGCTGTGTAATGCCATTGGGTTGAGTAAATTTGCTGCCAAAGTGTGAATAGTTCATAAAACCTAATACATTTAATAAATTAGGCAAAGAGTATAACGTAAAAAAACGGAGTAAATTTATAGATGAGAATAATTCACGACTTATGCATATGGCCTTCCTGCGTTATAATCGTTGCAGTATTAAATGTAGGTGTTTAGTTATCAATAACCCAAATAAAATAAACGACGACCCAGTCAACTTGCCCACAGAGCCTGTAATTAATAATACCGAGCTTAAAATAGCCACCTTTAATTTGTTTAACTACCTTGAACCACCTAACGCCTATTACGAATTTGAACGTATATACACCGCTGAGCAATGGGCAAGAAAACAGCGCTGGATCACCGAATACATAAACGAGCAGCAGCCCGATGTAATTGGTTTTCAGGAAATATTTAGTATTGAGTCACTTAAAGAATTAATGCTAAACCAAGGTTATAACCATTTTGCTGTAGTTGATAAACCCCATGTTATAGATGATTTTATTTTTAAGCACCCTGTTGTTGGTATTGCCTCTAAATACCCGATTGTTGATGTAATAGCGGTAGAGCATGATGAGGAACTAGCATGCTCACTTGGTTTAACACAGGCGTTTTCATTTAGTCGTAAGGTACTGAGGGCCACAATTACGTTACCTCACTTAGGAGATACAGATTGCTATGTAGTACACTTTAAATCTAAGCGGGGCATGCTTGAGGTAGACGAACACAATAAAGCGGTAACAGCCGAGCAAAACATTGTTGATATTTTAAAAGCGAATGTAGCAGGGAGTTGGGGCTCAACAATTCAACGTGGCAGCGAAGCGACTTTACTCATGATACAAATGATCACCCGACGAGAGGCGACTCTAAACCCCATGGTATTAATGGGCGATTTTAACAACGACCTTGCTGATGGTGTACTTAACCACCTGCTAACCAATACATTAAGGTTTGCGCCCGCAATGGATGCCAAAGCCTACCTAGCTAAGTACTGTTTGTATGACTCGTGGGCATTATTTGAAAAACTAGTAATTACCGCTGATAATGCTCAGCAAGCAAGTAACAGTGATGGTGAAAACACTGCTCAAACAGCACCACTAACGCGTAAAGCAACTCACTACTTTGGTACAAGCAGCTCAGTGCTTGATTATATTTTACTGTCGTGCGAGTTTGACCCAAGCTACGATGATAGTTTTTTTGAAGTAAGTAACCATAATACGTACGACAGGCATTTAATTAACCCCGAATATGAGCGAGACGACTTAACCACTGACCATGGCGTTGTGTGTATTACTTTAAACCTCAGAACTTAAAAAGCCCGTTGTAAAATGGCACTTGGTAATATGTAGTTATTACAAAAGTAATTTCCAACATATTGCAAGCTACTGAATAGATAGAGTTTTTATTTGGTATTTAATTTGCACAAGTAATGCAGCTTTAATTACTTAGTTTTAAAATAAAGGATTTAACAATGAATGACGTGTCTTTATCTGCTTATTTAGGGTTCTACTTTTACTTAATTATGCTGGTGGTGCAGTGGGGTGTTGCGACCTTTAGCAAGGCCAAGGAGCCCGGTGCAGTGCCGGGTAAAATTAGCGACGATTTATCGCACGATAGCTTTATATTTAGAGCGCACCGTACGTTTCAAAATACATTAGAAAATAGCGCATTATTTATAGGCACGGTGTTATTTGCATTTGTAATTAATTACCAAAGCGCAATTTTTGCAATGTGTGTGTGGGTGTATGTCGTTGCGCGTTTAATTCACATGATTTTATACTATGTGATTGCAACAGAGAAAAACCCAAGCCCGCGTACGTATTTCTTTTTAATTAGCTTTATTGCCAACATTGTGATGTTGGTACTAATAGGTTTTCGTTTGGTAGCTTAATAAATAAAAACCGACGTTTTAGTGTTAGTACTACTACGTCGGTTTTTTGTATTAAGTGTTATTCTACCCCAATAAATCCACCTGTTTGATGAGCCCAAAGGCCTGCATATATGCCCCCTTGTGCAATGAGTTCATCGTGTGAGCCTTGCTCAACGACGCCACCATTATCTAACACGATGAGTCTATCCATTTGTGCAATGGTAGACAGCCTATGCGCTATAGCGATAACCGTTTTTCCTGTCATTAAATCATCAAGGCTTGCTTGAATAGCCGCTTCAACTTCTGAATCAAGTGCACTGGTCGCTTCGTCTAAGATAAGAATAGGGGCATTTTTAAGTAACACTCGTGCAATGGCAATACGTTGGCGTTGACCGCCCGATAAAGTTACACCACGTTCGCCAACCTGTGCATCAAACCCTTTATTACCTTTTGAGTCTTCTAAATCGCTAATAAAATCGAGCGCTTTAGCCTGTTTTGCTGCATTTAACATTTCAGCTTCGGTTGCATCGGGGCGACCGTATAAAATATTATCTTTAACAGAGCGGTGAAGCAGGGAAGTGTCTTGCGTTACCATAGCAATATAGCGGCGAAGACTTTCTTGGCTTACGTCAGTAATATTTTGCCCGTCAATCTTAATTGTCCCAGAGTCGGTATCGTAAAAGCGCAGCAGTAGGTTAACAAGCGTTGATTTACCCGCGCCAGAGCGGCCAACTAAACCTATTTTTTCACCGGGTTTAATATTAAGATTTAACCCATTCATTACCGGGCCACGGTTAGTTTCGTTGGCGGCTTTGCCATAATTAAAATGTATATCTTTAAACTCAATACTGCCTTGAGTTACTTCAAGGGTGTTTGCGTTTGGTTTATCGTCTACTTTTATTGGGTTTGATAATGTTTTCATACCATCGGTTGCGGTGCCAATATTTTCAAACAGGCTGCTTATTTCCCACATGATCCACTGCGCCATACCGTTTAACCTAAGCGATAAACTAACTGCAACGGCTATAGCGCCAGCGCTAATTGCACTCATTGACCATAAATAAAGCGATAATGCGGCAACACTAAATACCAACAAATAGTTAAGCGTATTAATAGCAAAGTTAAGGCTGGTTACTAAGCGCATTTGTTTATATACGGGTTGTAAAAATACATCCATGCTTTGCTTGGCGTACTGCTCTTCGCGTTGTGTGTACGAAAAAAGTTTAATAGTTGAAATGTTAGTGTAGCTATCAACAATACGGCCCGTCATTTCTGATCGCGCATCGGCTTGTGAGCTGGCAATTTTTTTAAGTTTAGGCACAAAGTAAACCTGTATTGAAGCATACAAGGCAAGCCATACAAGCAAAGGGATCATCAAGCGCCAGTCAGCTTCAGCCACTAAAAACACCATAGCGCCAAAATAAACCACTATGTACATAAGTACATCAAGCAGTTTCATTACCGCCTCGCGAACAGCTAAAGACGTTTGCATTACTTTGGTAGCAATGCGCCCTGCAAATTCATTTTGGTAAAAACTTACACTTTGGCGTAATAAATACCGATGCGCTGACCAGCGAATCGACATAGGGTAATTACCCAATAAGGCTTGATGCAAAATAGCGGCGTGAAAAAACACCACAATAGGCAAAACGACTAACAGCATAACAGCCATTTTTATCAGTTCAGTTTTTTGCTCTACAAATAGGGTTTGTGGTGTATGGGTACTTAGCCAATCAACTAATTGGCCCATATAACTAAACAACGATACTTCTAAAATAGCTAACAGCGCAGCACTTATCGACATAAGCACTAACGAGAGCTCCATACCCTTAGTGTAATGGCGGCAAAACGCAAATAAAGTAGAAGGCGGCTGAGTGGGTTTTTCCTCAGGAAATGCGTTGGTCATTCTTTCAAAGAGTCGATACATTTTAAAAACTTAAATAGCAAATAATGTGAAGTATCATACCATTTAAGTATTTTTAAATGCAGTTTTGTATTAACTAACATGAGCTTTAGTTGAGAGATTTTATATCTAAAATTCAGGTTAGTTATTACTTATACAGGCTTTTTATCTAACTGGGTTTGAAAGGTTGATGCCTCGGCTCATATATAAGTCGTCGTATTTTAAACCGCCGTTACCATAGGGCTTTTTAGCCGGCCCAGTATTTGCATTTGCCAAAAAGTAAATAAGTGGTTGTTCACGCTTCATTCTAAATTTTGCATTTTTATACACGAGTGTTTGCGTTGTAAACTCACCGCCTAGAACATACACATTATATTGTTGGCCTTGCATTTTTGTCGGCGCGTTATTCACTACATACCAGATGCTGTACCATTGATTTGTGTTAAGGGGCTTTGCTGATTGGGCGGCGTTGTAGTTTTGAATATTGCTGTAACCTTTATCTGTTTTGACCATTAAAGCGCCATCGTTTTTAAATCCATTCGACTCGGCTTTGTCTGTTACACGTAAGGTAGGTTCAAACGCATTGTAACCATGCTTTTTAATTTCATTGGGTTGTAAGTTACTTAAGCCAAAAGCGTGATTGTTAGGAAACGCTTCTACATTTATGCGCGTAAAAAATGTATAGGTTTCTCCCACTTCAACTACTTTTGGTAGCTTAGTAAAACTCAGTGCTTTTCGATTACCAATAATGCCTTCGGCGGCTGGTTTTTTTAATAAGTAATGATTTGAGGATTCAGCCTCTCGTGAAATTTTTGTCACTTGTGGGTTGGCTATGTATGGATTGGTTTGATTGTCTGTATCAGCTTTTTGCCATGTTAGCGTTTGCGTTTCAAAATTATCGATTAACAGCCATTGATTTGTGGAAGGGTGTTGGTGATTTTGGCTGCATGCTACTAACGTGATTAACCACATTGGCAGAAGAACGTTTTTATAGCGCATTGTTTACTCTTTATTTAATTGTTATTGATAGCATAAACAGGAATAAATTGTTATTGGTAATAACTTATTGTTGAATAACTTAAATTGCACATTACCAAATTACGGTTTATTTATAACCAATAACTGATTTATTGTAAACCAAAATAATTTAACGCGCTTAAGTTTAAGCAAAAGCTATATAAATTTTGTAGTCGCGCCCTGTAAATAACTAAAACTTATTCATTTCAAATAACTTTATAGTTAACATACGCCTGTGCTTATTTTTGAAATTAATAAGGAAGTGTTATGTATTTAGGCTCTTGTTTGTGTGGAAAAGTAAATGTGAAAATTACAGGCAATATTACCAGTATTATTCACTGTCACTGTTCTTTGTGTAGAAAAAATAGCGGAACAGCATTTGCTACAAATGGTTTTGTAAACGCTGATGAGTTTTTAATCACTCAAGGGCAAGACTCATTAAGTGGATACTCGTTTAAACCCGGTAGAACACGGTATTTTTGTGCCTGCTGTGGTTCGCCTATTTATAGCGAAAATACCAGTGATAAAAGCCGTTTTCGTATTCGATTAGGTTTACTGGATTCAGATATTGCAGAAAAACCTATATCTCATAATTTTGTTACATCAAAAGCGAATTGGGAACAGTTAGAAACCAGTTTGCCTTGCTATGAAAAGCATGAACCCGGTCGTTAATTAAAAAGATTCAATGTGGTAAATATGATTAATATCTTGATATAAATTGGGAGCAAGATGTTTAAAAACGTCAGAATCTTGAATATTGTCGACGCTAATGTGTTTTAGTGAGCTAGGGCTTAAAACAATAACAATGTTTTTATACTCATTAAATTCAACAAGTGCGATTGCTTTAAAGTACTTTCTTAACAAGGCCAACAACAGCTGTAACTCTTGACCTGTTTTAGGGTTTAAGTTGAGTGTTATTTGACTGCTTGAATTGCAACAGCGCGTCACGTTTTGCCAAAAAAGAGCGCTGTTTAAAAATGGCTGGTGGTACTCTCCACTGAATATGTCGATGGTGATCACATCGTATTTAATTTTACATTGCTGAATAAATTGCTCTGCTGACTGTAAAAATACAGAGTGTGGTTTTGGCAAATAAAAATGTGTTTGTGCAATTTCAACCACATCAGGGGTAATTTCAACGGTGTTAAAGGTGTGTAGAGTATTTAAAAATTTTGTTTTATTGAATAGATAATAGATAACTCGCTCTACGCCCGCGGTTCCCAACCCTAAATTGAGCATTTTAAGATTGGTTACCGGTTTTAATAAAAACAGCAGCATGCTTTGATTTACAGGTACCAAAACTTGCTCTGCGTTGCTTTTACTCATTACGCCCTGAATAACAGCATCTTGTTCACATTTTTCGTCAAGTGTTAACCAACGGTATTGCGCGTTTTCATAAACATAGATAGGACCTAGCGTGGTTTGCTTAAATTGTACAAGGTTACATTTTAACGTTTCATTTTTTAACTGGCGCATACTCTTACTTTTTAAATTGACTACTTAAACGGAACTCTGATTAAGTGATTTACTAACGTGTTAAATCATGATGATAATTAAATTTTACTAGTCTGGGACTTTTAATAAAAACAAGGCGAATTTACCGGCAATAGGTGCTTGGATCGCTCTATTATCCAGAGTCTAAGTTTCTTAGTTTGGCACGAAAATAAAAAGTTTACTTAAGTTATTTGGTTATAAGTTTATTGATTTGCTTTACCGTGTAGTATTTTGGTTTAAATTAAATCATTTAAGATTTTCAAGGAGAGAAAAATGGGATTAATTTTAGGCCCTGTGCTGTTAATTTGGCTCGCTATTTTTATTTACTCAATTCGACTCGGTTATTTGCTTATTTATAAAAATATGGCATTAGAGATCACGCTAATTACTTTCACCGTTGCTTTAGTTGGTGCTATTGCCTTTGTATTTTATGGTTACAGGCAATTTATAAATGAAACGTCGTTGTGGGCATTTGAAATACCCAGCTATTTTGTATTCAACAACTTTGCAATATTCACTGTTGTTTTGGCTTTATGTTTACATCTTTTTTCTACTAGCGTGCAAACAAGTACAGCCGTTAATTGTGTGGTGTTTATACTTTTATTTATGTTTTCTGCTGGGGTGTTACTAAGTGTGGGGTTACATGACCGTTTTATAGGTTATAACAATATCCAACTTACTCATTAATTCAAGGGTAGAAAATGAGATCGTTTATTTGCGCTGTACATTTTGTGTGTGCTCAATGGTTGAAAAAAGTTGACCCAAATAATACGCACACGGGGCACAAGGCGAGTGTCCTAATCGGTATGGTGCTATCTATTTATATTGGTTTATTTGCTCTTTTCTTTTGTTTTGATTATGTAAAATTACTTACTGATTCCGTTAGAAATAATTTAATCGTGTTCAGTACACTTTATTTAGCGTTAATTTTAGGGGGTATGCATTTAGCGTTGGGTAACGCTGTGGAATATAAAAGCAGAGTTCGTGCAAGGTTGAATACAACAGTGCTTAGGCATTACACGCTTGGGTTAAAACTTTGGATATTTGGTCTGCTACCTTACTTTATAGCTTTGGTAACTATTTTTATATTGAACTCGAATTAGTACTCTTCTTTTCTGCGCTTTAGCGTGCTTATTTTCGTATCTACCTCAAATTAATTGCGATATACAAATACATAGGTAATTGTAAACCAATATAAATAAGGAGCTACATAAATGCTTAAACCATCAATTAAATTATTAAAGCTAAGCATGCTTGCGTTTGCTTGCTCAGCATCAAGTGGCGTTATTGCGGCTGATATGCAATATAAAGATCAACAAAATCTGCATGATATTGCGGCAAGTGTGTCAGCAGAGCGAATTGGCAGCGATATTCAAACGCTGGTGGACTTTGGTACACGCCATACACTTTCAGAGACTAAATCTGACACTCGAGGTATTGGTGCTGCTCGACGTTGGATTAAAGCTGAGTTTGAAAAAATATCCGCACAATGTGGTGGTTGCCTAGAGATTATTGAGGTATCAGACACTATTTCAGGCGAAAAACGCATACCTGATCCTGTTGAGGTGGTAAATATTGTTGCTATTCAGCGCGGCAGTACTGAACCAAATAGAATGGTAATGATGTCGGGTGATATAGACTCACGTGTAAGCGATGTAATGGATTTTACTAGTGACTCTCCTGGCGCTAATGATAATGCATCGGGTGTCGCTGGTGTTATTGAAGCGGCACGCGTACTGAGTAAATATAAATTTAATGGCTCTGTGGTTTACGCTGCGTTATCAGGGGAAGAGCAGGGGTTATTTGGTGGTAAAATTTTAACCGCGCATGCTCAAAAGAATAACTGGCAAGTACATGGTGTTTTAAATAATGACATGATTGGCAATATTACCGGTATAAATGGAGTGACTGACAACACAACCGCACGTATTTTTTCAGAAGGTACACGTGTTGTTGAAACAAAAGCACAGGCTCGTACTCGTCGATTTACGGGTGGTGAGGTTGACTCTGCAAGTAGAAATTTAGCCCGTTATATTGATACTGTTGCAGATAGGTACATCCCCAACCTTGATACAATGCTTGTTTACAGGCTAGACAGGTTTGCACGAGGCGGGCACCATCGTCCATTTAACGATGCTGGGTTTGCAGCAGTGCGCATAATGGAAACAAACGAGCATTATGATCGTCAACACCAAGACCTACGAACAGAAAATGGCATTGCATATGGCGATACGATTGACGGGGTTGATTTTGATTATGCAGCTAAACTAACGTCACTCAATGCGGTAACTATGGCATCTATGGCTTGGGCTCCAGCCCCTCCTAAAGACGTTAAAATTACTGGCGCAGTAAAGGCTAGTACTTCGTTTTCGTGGCAAAAAAGTAACGATGACACAATTGCCGGTTATAAAATATATTGGCGTTACACAAGCGAGCCGCAATGGCAGTTTAGTAAATACGTGGGTAATGTTGCTGATTTCACACTTGAGAATGTAGTAATAGACAATTATTACTTTGGTATTTCATCTGTTAGTCATGATGGTTTTGAGTCGCCCGTTGTGTTCCCTGGGGATGTTGGTTCGTTTGACCATAATATAAAATAGCAATTTGTATAAAAACAAAGCAGTCAGAGTTTTTAAAGTGCAAGCAGCCTGTTTTATGCTTGCACCTTATTTACTAAGACCTTACAGTGTTTAAAAAGAAGTAATAAGGTCATTACAATGGAACAACAACAAAAACAATTAACACCTGAAGAGCAAGCACTAGCTGAGCAACAACGTGTTGCATGGCAACGTGGATGTTTTCAAACAGCACAAAAGTATTTAGCAGAAAAAGGCATTATGCCTAAATCAGTAGTTGAGCAAGACAGCAGATTTTTAGCCCCTATTTGCGCCATGTGGAAATTTAAAGCGCAAAACGGAAAAACGTATTGGGTTGTTACAGGGCAATTACCAACAGACCATGCTGAAGTGGGTGCAGCGTCAGATGCGCGTGATGCTATGCGTTATTTTTCATTGCAATGGCAGTTAAAAGCAGACCAGATAATGAGTGCGGGCGCACGAGATAAAACACAGGCAGACTTTGCTAACCTATTAGTGAAAAGAGCACATGGCCTTTACGAGTTATACGATAACGATAAACTGTGGGCTCACGAACCAAAATAATCCAAAAAGGGTAATCAAGCTTTGATTACCCTTACAATTTAATTAATGAACTAGTGTGAAAGGTGTTGTATCAGCACACCTAACCGGGCATTTCATTCTTTGCCTAGGTATACCTGCCTCCATAAACACATTACCCTGTTTTATAAAGCCGTTACGTTTAAATCGTTCAACTTCGTGTAGAACACAATTAACGCTAATTGATTCAATACCTTGTTCTACTGCTATGTCAAAAATATAATTAAGTAACGAGCAGTAAACATTTCGGTTTCTGTGATCAGGCAGTACAGCTAAGCGTCCAATTAAGCCGTCATTACACAGGCGGGCTGTTGCGACGGGACAAAAGCTGTCGTCTGTAACAAGCACATGCAAAGCTAATTTATCGAGGTTATCGAATTCAACTCGTTTAGGGATATGTAATTCGTAAACAAATACACGCTCCCTTATTTGTTGTAACTCATTTTTTTGTCGATCCCATTCAACTTTGTTTATACGATAACCCACAATTGCCTCCTACTTGTTACTCTTGGTTTGCGTTAAACCAAATGCCTTCATTAACAAGTATAGTAAACATTTGAACAAAAACTAGACTATTTTGAGCGTTAGCTAATTCATTAGTATTAAACTCGGTTTCGTCCGTTAGTAATTTTACTGCTGCTATGTCCCCGATAGGAAGAGTGAAATTGTCACCATTAATACTTACTAAAAGCTCATTTTCACACAGCTGATAAATTGCTCGTGTTCCACCTACACGTTCAAAAATAGTATCTGGCTCTGCCAATTCGTTTGCTATTTGATCTTGGGTAAAAGCAGGTTCTACTGGTGCCAAGTCCATTTCATGTTTGGGTTGGCTTAAGGTTTTGCCAAGCCATTGCTTGAATAGACCATCATCTTCTAGCATTGAGGCGATAAGATGCTTAACCTTTTCAGCTTCATTATTTGTAAGCTCACCTTTTGAGGCTCTTGTAACTAAGTTGTGGTCTGTGTAGCGTTTTTGACCGCTTTCAGTATCAATAACATGATCGGCAAAGCTTGATAGTAAATCTTGCTGATTTGGTGCTCTAAATCCAACAGAGTAATTAAGTGCATTTTCAACCGCGTAGCCTTCATGCGGGCAGCCTGGTGGAATATATAAAATATCACCGGGCTCTAAAATGCAGTCTATGACTGCTTCAAAGGCTTCAACTTGCAATAATTTTTTATTTTGAGCAAATTGCTTAAGGGTTGGGTCGGGTAGGCCAACTCGCCAATGACGCTTTCCTTCACCTTGAATAATGAAAACATCGTATTGATCTAAATGTGGGCCAACACCACCATTAGGGGTGGAAAAGCTGATCATTAAATCATCAATGCGCCAGTTAGGGATAAATCTGAACGGTTCTAGCAGCTGGGCTGCCTCTGGATGCCAGTGGTCGACTGCTTGCACTAATAACGTTGAATTTTCCTCTGTGAGTAAATCAAAGTCCTCGAATGGCCCTTGATGGGTTTGCCAGTCGTTATTGTGATTTGTAACAATACGCGATTCAATAGCGTCTTCCATTGCTAAGCCAGCAAGTTCGTTTGCATCAAGTGGATCTTCAAAGTGACTAAACCCTTGTTTGATCAAAAGAGGTTTTTTTTGCCAAAAGTGGGTTAAAAATTCTTGTTCAGATAAATCGTTTATTTTTAATTGATACATACGTTTGCCTGCCGGTACTTACCTTGCATTTAATACAAAAAAAGCGAAAGGATAACCCTTTCGCTTTTTGATAGTGGTGATTAATAGTTAAACTAAATCATCAATAAATTCAACCGCACGGCCAATGTAATTAGCCGGTGTTAGTTTTTTCATTTCTACTTTAGCAACTTCAGGAAGATCTAAACCATCGATGAAGTCAGCCATTATTTCTTGATTTACGCGCTTTCCACGGGTTAAATCTTTAAGTTTTTCGTATGGCTTTTCAATGCCGTATTTACGCATAACTGTTTGAATAGGCTCAGCGAGCAATTCCCAGTTTTGGTCTAGCTCTTCAAGTAAACGTGGTTCGTTAACTTCAAGCTTGCTAACACCTTTAAGCGTTGATTGATATGCAATAAGCGCATAACCCATACCCACACCAAGGTTACGTAGCACTGTCGAATCAGTAAGATCACGCTGCCAGCGAGATACAGGCAGTTTTTGTGCAAGGTGTGCAAAAATTGCATTTGCTAAACCTAAGTTACCTTCTGAGTTTTCAAAATCAATAGGGTTAACTTTATGTGGCATAGTTGATGAGCCAATTTCGCCAGCAATGGTTTTTTGCTTAAAGTGGTTAAGGGCAATGTAACCCCAAACATCACGGTCAAAATCAAGCAAAATAGTATTAAAACGTGCAATTGCATCAAATAATTCTGCAATGTAATCATGTGGTTCAATTTGTGTGGTAAACGGGTTCAATGTTAAACCTAGGCTCGATACAAACTTATCTGCATGAGTATGCCAGTCGTAATCTGGATAAGCGCTAAGGTGAGCATTATAGTTACCAACAGCGCCATTTACTTTACCAAGCATTTCTACTTGCGCAATTTGATCGCGTTGACGCTTTAAACGCATGTATACGTTTGCAAACTCTTTACCCATAGTTGATGGTGTAGCAGGTTGTCCGTGCGTACGAGTCATCATTGGCACTGCTTTATACTCAATAGCTTTTTCTTTGATGGCGTTGAGTAATTGGTCACAGTATGGCAGTAATACGCTGTCACGTGCTTCAGTTAACATTAAACCATGTGATAGGTTGTTAATGTCTTCTGAGGTACATGCAAAGTGAATAAATTCGTTAATAGCATGTAGCTCTGCGTTATCAGCTACTTTTTCCTTTAAAAGGTATTCAACAGCTTTAACGTCGTGGTTAGTTGTTCGTTCAATATCCTTAACGCGCTGCGCGTCGGCTTCACTGAAGTTATCAACAATAGCGTTTAAAAGTGCATTTGCCTGGTCGCTAAATGCGGGCACTTCTTTAATGTCGCTTGCTGCAGCTAACGCTTGCAACCAACGCACTTCAACAATTACACGGTATTTAATTAATCCAAATTCGCTGAAAATACTGCGTAGTTCAGTGGTTTTGCTGCCGTAGCGACCATCAACTGGCGAGATAGCCGTTAACGCTGAAAGCTCCATAATAACTCCTAAATTTTTGTTTGAACGATAATTAAATTTTTGCTTTAGCAATGGCGATTATTTTTCTTTTTGCAAAGAAAAAATGACGGCGTTTACCGCCCATTTGTCGCCACAATACTGCACTTCTGATGCCGGCAAGTAGTAATGCGCGGATTTTATTTTGAGTGAGTTGCTGTTTTAATAACTCGGGTTTACCATAAACCTGTATTCGGTGCCCAAGGGGGCTTAGCACCGACGAGTATATATCTGCCAAACCGGCAACAACGGTGTCATCGGTTATAGCAAAATGGTCTAAACGACGATGAATATCATCAATACGTTTACCTAATTCGTTTAAGCTTTTGTCGTTTGCGCTAAGTGCTCGCTCAAGCTGCATTAAGCCACCCACATATTTTACAATCTCAACGTCTTTCTGAGCGCCCGCTGATAGCTGTTCCATCAACGTTTTGTAGCCATCTCGTAAATTGTGAGTGCCTTGATATACATCTTCGGGTGATGCTGGCGATGTTTGTACAATACTAGAAAGTAATATGTCTAAATCGTGTTCATTATTACTGCCGTATTGCGCTATTTTTTGTACTTGTTTAGCGGCTTGGCACATAGCGGCAAGCGCCATAACTTGGTGTTCATTCATTACTTGATCACCGAGTCAATAATACCGCCGCCTAAACAAACTTCTTGCGCATAAAATACTGCAGACTGACCTGGTGTAACCGCTTTTTGAGGTTCATCAAATAATACACGGGCCATACCGTCATCACCAACAAGCAAAGTACAGTTTATATCTTCTTGACGGTAACGTGTTTTAACTGTGCAACGCGTTGTTCCTTTTGGACCTACACGGTCTACCCAGTGAAGTTGGTTAGCATTTAAACCATTACTATATAGGCGAGGGTGGTCTTTACCCTGGCCAACAATAAGTACGTTACGCTCGACATCTTTGTCTACAACGTACCAAGGTTCGCCTGAGCCTTCTTTCATACCCCCAATTAATAAGCCTTTTCGTTGGCCAAGTGTGTGGTACATTAAGCCTTCGTGCTCGCCAACGTTATTACCATCAGTGTCTTCTATAACACCTGGTTGGGCAGGTAAAAACTTTTGTAAAAAGTCTTTAAACTTACGTTCACCAATAAAACAAATGCCAGTGCTGTCTTTTTTGTCATGTGTAATTAAATCTTGCTCTTCAGCAATACGGCGCACTTCTGGCTTGGCGATATCGCCCACAGGGAATAGCGTTTGAGCAATGTGTTCATGACTTAAAGTGTATAAAAAGTAACTCTGGTCTTTGTTGTTATCTAAACCACGGCACATTACATATTTGTCGTCCCGAAGCTCACGACGCACATAATGGCCTGTCGCAATAAAGTCAGCTCCGAGTGCTTGTGCAGCAAATTCTAGGAAGGCTTTAAATTTGATTTCCTTATTACACATAATATCGGGGTTAGGCGTGCGGCCTGCTTTGTACTCTTCTAAAAAGTATTCAAATACGTTATCCCAATATTCAGCTGCAAAGTTAACAGTATGAAGTTCGATACCTAACTTGTCACACACGGCTTGCGCATCTTTTAGGTCTTCTGCAGCGGCACAGTACTCGTCATTGTCGTCTTCTTCCCAGTTCTTCATAAACAGGCCTTCTACTTGGTAGCCCTGTTGTTGTAACAAATATGCAGATACTGAAGAATCAACACCGCCGGACATGCCAACGATGACTTTAATGTGACTATTTTCGCTCATGAATAATTTCGCTTATACAGATTACTGTTAACTTGGAAAGGCCGCGATTATAGCATGTATTTTGTTTGCGCTTAAAGAGACTAACAAGGCAAACCTTACAATTAGTGAGTAATTTATTAATATAATAAATAGCTAAGATACCTAAGGCGCTTACATAACATTTTTTTGATAAAAGTTGATTCTAATTCTACGCTTAACGTACAGAACAAAATACGAGCCATATGTTAAAAATTAATAATAAGTTCTTTAAAAGTGATTAGAGTATATATACACTCATTAATAATAAAGTTTGATGGGTTAGCCCATTCAATAAGCTGTAAAATATAATCAATGGAATGAATATATGAATCACGCATACAAAATTAATAAAATTAGATCGTTTGTAGAACAAAACAAACACCAAGTAAATCTCATCTCAAATAAGCTTTTAATCATAAACCTGCAAGAATTAAAAAAGTCAGCCTACCATCTTTTTTATGAACTAATAAAACTCAAGCATGCTCAGCAAGCGCAATCCCATCACCAAATCTGTGATTTGTTTAATTTAATTAAAAACACTACAGAAGTGCTTAGCCTCGAAATGAAGCTTTTAGATAAATTAGAACACTGGTGGCTAGAATGGTATTTTGCTTTACAAATGCATGAACAATTGAGCGCTGAAAGTAAAGAAATGCCGATGAGCTTTTTATCACGCAGTACCTTAAACCCAATGCGAAAACATGAGATAAGTCACTATGCTAAATTATTTTCAGTGCTCCCTATCCCAGTGTGTAATGTGTGTAGCAAAACCGGTGATATTCTTAGGGTAAACCAACGTTTTGTAGATGTGTTTGGTTATACTGTTGAGGATGTGCCTAACCTACATGCATGGTGGAAAAAGGCCTACCCAGATCCGCACTATAGAGTGCAAGCTCAAAATTTATGGTCTGAAGCTTTGAAAAAAGCGAAAAGTAGTAATGACGATATACCTGCCAATAACTACACAGTTGCACGTAGTGATGGCACTCAAGTGGTTATGGAGGTATCGGGCATAAAAATAGGCGAAGAATTTTTAGCCGTATTTAAAGATGCAACCGAGCGAATAGAGGCTGAGGATATTTTAAGGGATATGGCGTTTTTGGACTCATTAACCAAAATTGCCAACAGACGTCGATTTGATGAAAAACTTGCTCATGAATTTGATAAAGCTAAGGAGTGTGAAGGGGCAATATCGTTAATAATTATTGATGTTGATTTTTTTAAACAGTTTAACGACCGTTACGGACATTTGGCTGGGGATTCTTGCTTATATGAAGTGGCTCAAACTATTGCATCGACAGTAAATCGTCCTGAAGACTTTGTTGCCAGATATGGTGGTGAAGAGTTTGTTGTATTGCTCCCTGATACTGATAAGGAAGGTGCATTATTTATTGCTGAGCAAATACAAAAGGCCGTTGAAGCTTTAGCAATTGTGCATGAGGATACCTACAGTGGCTTTTTGTCAGTGAGCATGGGCGTTAACTCAACGGCTAGTTCCCAAGACGATAAGGTAAGCTTTGTTAAAGGAGCCGACAACGCACTGTATTATGCAAAAGAGCAAGGCAGAAACTGTATTGCATTGCACTCCAAAAGCTAGATTAATTTTTTATTAGTTGTAAATAGTATCTAGGCTTAATAGCGGACGCGTCACCGCGTCATCAATGCACTTTTGAACGAGCGGACTTCGCAGTGGTAAAGATTTAACTTTCTCTAGGTTAAACCAATGGGCACTTATAATATCATCATCAATAGGGTTGAGTTGTTGGTTGGTGCCACTAGCATCAAATAAAAAACAAAACCTTAGGTAATGAACGCCGTTGTCAGCGTACAAGTTATACACACCTAAAAAGCCTGTAGGGGTGAGCGATAAACCTGTTTCTTCATATAATTCGCGGCTTGCTGCTTGAGCTAGTGTTTCGTTCTTTTCTAAATGACCAGCCGGTTGATTGTAACAAATTTGATTAGTAAGTTTATCGCGCTCTTTTACTAATAAGTATTCGTTATGATTTTTAACTATTGCGGCTACTGTTACATTTGGTTTATGCATTAACGCTACCCTTAATGATTTTATATTCACCATTATTAATGTCGTCTAAAGTGTAATTACCTATGCTGTAACGAATTAGTCTAAGAGTAGGGTGACCAATATGAGCTGTCATTCGGCGAACTTGTCTATTTTTACCTTCATTAATGGTAATACTGAGCCATGTGGTAGGTATCGACTTTCGTTCACGTACAGGGGGAGTACGTTGCCAAATGTTAGGCTCTTCTATCATTTTTACATTAGCAGGCAGTGTGAGCCCATCTTTAAGCTCAACGCCTTTACACAAAGCTTGTATTGACTCAGTCGAAGGCTCACCTTCTACTTGAACCCAGTACGTTTTATTGGTTTTTTTATTAGGTGCTGTTAATGTATTTTGTAGTTTCCCGCAGTTTGTGAGCAGCAATAAACCTTCGCTATCGCGGTCTAACCGTCCTGCAGCATATACATCTTTGATAGGAATAAATTCAGCTAGCGTCTTTCTGTCTGCATCGTCTGTAAATTGACAAAGCACATCAAATGGCTTGTTAAAAAGTACAATTTTTTTGTCTTTAGCGTCTATTTGAGGTTTTATTTCTCTTTTGTTTGTAGGCTTTTTAATTGCACTTCTAGAATACGTGCGACCCGTATTACGCTTGGTTGAGGAAGCGGGGGGTTGCTTGTTACTCGATTTACTTCTCATTAAATACACCTTGCTGGTTTTGGTAATCCAGCAATTTTTGTGGCTTGTTTAGCTGGGCCTTTTGGAAACAATTTATAAAGGTAAATACTATTACCTTTATCTTCTCCGAGTGCTTTGGCCATGGCTTTTACTAGCATGCGGATGGCTGGACTTGTGTTGTATTCAAGATAAAATTCGCGGACGAAGTTAATCACTTCCCAGTGTTGTTCGCTAAGCGATATGTTTTCTTGCTCTGCAATAATGGGGGCTAGTTGCTTAGACCATTGTGTATGGTCGAGTAAATAACCTTGCTTATCTGTGTCTATTGTTTGTTGGTTAAATTCAAGCATGGGTTACCAAGTAATTAATTGCGTAGAGGTTAAAGTAAGAGCCACAAACTCGTCATAGCTAATGGCAGTGTCGTTATTTGATAGCTTAATTGCACGAACGAGTGCGTCCTCTTCAAGTACCAAGAGGGTGTCTGAAAATTGTTTAAATTGTTTATTAGCAAAGCATGCGTCACCTAAAAGCAATATACGGTCATCAGCACAAATTAAGTTTTCTAGCTGGTTAGCAGAATAGTAATTTAATGGTTTTGAAAAAATATGTAGTGTGCTCATAAGGTCACCACGTGATGTTGTTTTTTGATAAGTGTTTGTTGTTCACCAAATGTAACCGCGTGCGCGTCTATGAGTAAATCAGTTTTACTTAGGCCATAATCAAGGAGCGATTTTTCACATACATAGATGTTTTCTACGTCATAAACTTCTAGCGTTTTTATGTTTTTAAAAAAATCTTTAATACCTATGGTGGAAGGGGTTTGATTCTTTTTTAATGCTAAAACGGCGGGGCCACTAAATAACCAGCTTATGTTTTGATCGACAGCTGCAAATATTAACGTCATATCGAGGGCATCTCGCAGGTTAAGATCATCAAATGGGCTACTTTGACTCATTACTAATACATTAATCATTTAAATTGCACCCATTTATCAGCGTCGCTTACAAGCATTGCGAATTCAGCTAAACCTGCAACAGAAAATACGCCTGTGTTTGACGTATCTAAGCCTCTTTTTTCTGCCGCGGTTACACACAGCATAAGATTAACATTTTGACTTGATAGCGCCTGCCATAATGCGCTAATTTGAAGCTCGTCAGAGGCTAAGTCAAAATGTGTTGATGCATGATAAACGCCTTGCTGATACAAAAATATTGCGTCTATGGTGTGCCCTTGAGATAAACACGCATTAGCAAACTTAATTATGCGTTGGCTGGTGTCGTGATCTGATGGTGGTGTGTGTAATGAAAGAACAAATCGTGCCAAAACAATTCCAATAAAAAAGCCCCAATAAAGGGGCTATTTTAACAGAACTATTTAATTAGTCATCACTTGCGCCAAGTAGGTGCAGTAGTGAAGTAAATAGATTGTACACATTTAGGTATAAAGATACTGTAGCGCGAATGTAGTTAGTTTCTCCGCCGTTAATAATGCGGCTTGTATCAAATAAAATTAAGCCAGACATAATTAATACAACCGCAGCGTTAAGCACCATAAACATTAAAGAACTACCGATGAATATGTTAACAATGCTTGCAACAATAACCACAATTAGGCCAACCGTTAAAAAGCCGCCCATAAAAGAGAAGTCTTTTTTGGTGTTGAGCGCATATGCAGATAGACCAAAGAAAATAAGTGCTGTTGAACCAAGAGCTTGCATTATAAGCATTGGGCCATTAGGCATGGCAGCGTAATGGTTTAACATTGGACCTAAACCAGCCCCCATTAAACCTGTGAAAGCAAATACCCAAAATACACCCGATGCGGTGTCAGCTTTTTTGTTTACAACAAATAATAAACCAAACGAAACCAGTGTGAACACAATTCCCATAAAGTAAGGTAATTGTAGTGCCATTGAGATACCGGCAGTCACTGCACTAAATGCAAGTGTCATCGCAAGTAAAAAGTAGGTGTTTTTAAGTACCTTGTTTGTTTCAATGGTAGACATTACCGGTTTAGCGGTATTGTACGATTGATTAAACGCCATTGTAGAGCTCCTTTAAGTGAAACGTGTGTTTCGATAATTTAACTAAAATTAGATTACCAACTCTTATATGTTTGGGCAAACCTTTGTGGATCAATAGACATTAATTTTTTAATTAAAGTTCATTTAACCACCAAAAAGAAAGTTTTTGTTTTATCTTTGAACAAATTAATTGTTTTTTAAGCACTTAAGCAATTTTTTTAAAAAAAAGCTTCACAAAGCCAACGGGTTTCCCTATTATGCAGGCCGTGCGGAGAGATGGCAGAGTGGTCGAATGCACCGGTCTTGAAAACCGGCATAGGTTTGTAGCCTATCTAGGGTTCAAATC
>NZ_JALNTI010000007.1:0-230167 GCF_023161925.1 Pseudoalteromonas sp. 2CM32C
TTTAAAAAACCGCCTTATGGCGGTTTTTTGCTATCTGGGGTTTGATAAATGACAGACAAAGCAACTATTCCTATGAGTGCACAGCTTTTAAAACACATTCTTTTATGGACCGTTTTTGGTTACTGCTACCAAAGCGGCATGAGCGTACTAATTAAAATGGCAGCCGATGCACAACCAGAACACCCATTAATTACAGCGTTTGCATATGGTGTAGGTTTTAATATTTTAGTGGCACACTTAATTACTAAGTACGATACAAAATGGCCCCTAGTTGCCTCAGTTTTTATTGGTGTAGTTGGATTAGTCGCTGTACCAATTATTATTGGCGGCACCGCTAGTTTATTAACTTTTTCATTGCTTGTTGGATTTTTATTCAGTTTGATACTTAGTTGCTTTATTGTTGGTCTGTTAAAGGTAAAACTCAATAAAAACTAGCACCAAACGTGCGTTATTTTGTGATAGCATACTCATGTCTTTTAACTAACAAAACGTGAAAAACACATTATGTCAGATAATTTTACTACAGATGCTGAAAAAGCAAGTTACGGTATTGGCTTACAAATGGGTGAGCAACTTAAGTCTAATCCTTTTGAAGGCTTAAACCTAAATTCAGTGTTTGAAGGCATGAAAGATGCGTACGCAGGTAGCGCTTTTCAAGTTGAGATCCCAGAGATCCAAGCTGCATTTGAAAAAGTTAACGAAGAGATTCAAGCTCGTCGCGAAGAAGAGTCAAAAGTACTTTCTGCTGAAGGTATTGCATTCTTAGAAGAAAACGCAAAACGTCCTGAAATCACTGTTACTGAGTCTGGTCTTCAATATGAAGTATTAGCAACAGGTGAAGGCGAAAAGCCAACTGCTGAGTCTACAGTACGTGTTGATTACCACGGTACATTAATTAACGGTACAGTATTTGATAGCTCTTACGAGCGCGGTCAACCAGCTGAATTCCCAGTAGGTGGCGTGATCAAAGGTTGGACTGAAGCGTTACAAATGATGCCAGTAGGCACTAAATGGCGTATTTACGTTCCTCATGAGCTAGCTTATGGTGAACGTGGTGCAGGTGCTGCAATTGCACCTTTCTCAACGCTTGTATTTGATGTTGAGCTACACGAAATCCTTTCTTAATAGTCGTTATTAAGTTAGTTAAAAAACCGCGCTTATTATTAGCGCGGTTTTTTTGTGCCTATAAAAATTACCTTTAATTATTGTCAGGCAATACGCATAGTCACTTTTAAAATGATTAACGCCAAACGCCAAACGCCAAACGCCAAACGCCAAACGCCAAACGCCAATTACAAAGCAAGTCATTAAAAAAAACCGCATTTAAAAATGCGGTTTCAAAAGGGAGTTATTAATTAAACACTTTAATGTCAAAGCATAGCTTTTAATGATTAAAAGTAGCCGCGAACACCCAAGCGAATATTTCTACCTGGAAGAGGGGCTTTATCTTTTATAAATGAGGTATGAACAAACCCTAGCTCATCAGTCAGGTTATCAACATTTATATAAAATTGAGCATCAACAGCACCTAACCCTAATTGGTAGTTAGCTTGAGCATCAAATAAAGTATAACCATCTGTTTGGCTTTCAAACGCAGTGATATCATTTTGATCGAAGTAATGTGTACCAGTTAGGGTTAGTTGCAAGCTACCTAAATCAAACTGTAATTCAGAGCCTAACTTATTTGCTGGTATACGAGGCAAGTTGCCTTCGTCATTTTTAAGTTTAGCGCGGGTAGAGTCACCAAATACTTTAAGCATTGTGTTTGGTGTAATTTGGTAGTGTGCATCGAACTCAAATCCATAGAGCTCTGCATCTTTGCTTCTAAATTGGTAAACAGCGACTGCATCGTCGTGTGCACCAACAGCTGATTCTAAACCCTCTTCTTCATCGTAAACTAAGCCCGTATTTTCTTGGAAATAGAAATTTTTAATATCATTATAGAAAAAGTTTATAGTGTAACCAAAATCTCCGCTAAAGCGTCTAAAGCTTAAATCAAGGTTAGTTGATTTTTCTTGTTTGATGTCCTCAGGTTCAAAATGCGCTTCGTTATCTTCGATGTGGTAACCTAAGCCAAGTTCGTAAGTACCTGTTGCAATGTGTAGGCCATTTGATAACAGCTCAGCAGAAAGCGGCGCACGCTCAGAGTGAGATAGGCTCAGTGCTAAACTTTGTCCTGGTGTATATTGCCAAATAGCCCCTGCAGATGCACTTACGTTAGTAAAACTTTCACTGTAGGCAATTATCTCTTCTTCATGTTCTTCTTCAACTTCTTCATCATGGTCATGATGATGCTCAGCAGAAGATATTTTACTTTCAATTTTGTAATCTTCAATACGAGCACCAAGCTCTAAAGTTACATCACCAAACACGCGTTCTTCTAACACATAAAGTGCATTTGAGGTTGTTATACTGGCTGGAGTAAATGCTTCATCACCAATTGCATCGTAGTCAGAATCGCTGTAATGATAGCCCAGCATACCATGCCAATCCGCGAACTTATGTTCTACGTTTAAACGCGCTTCGGTAGTTTTATTAGTGAACGTGGTGCCAATTTCACCATCTTCAATTTCACTGTGTGAATAGTCTGTATAACCTATACGTAGGTTGATTGTCTCTATCCAGTTATTGTGAAGCGCATAGCTGACTAAGCCTTGCCAACGGTCTTGCTCTAGCTGTGCAAAAACAGCTTCTTCGCCTTCTTCTTCATCCTCATGTTCTGCATGTTCTTCTTCAGTTTCACCTTCGTGATCATGCTCATGATGATGTTCATGTCCAGGTATTCCATAGTCAGTTTCTATACTACCGTAAGAAAATCCAACAGTAAGGTGCTCGCCAACGTAGCTAGTACCAAAATTTAGTGTTTCGCTATCAATAAACGTGTTTTCTACTGAGTTTTCAGTTTCAACGTCGCCATCTTCGTCAGTTACTGTAAATGTAGGCGTTTCATAGTCATCGCCACTGCGTTTAGTCCCATCAAAATGAAAGTTAAATCCGTCATTTCCTGTTTCTAGTTTTGCGGCCAGGGTATTTGAGTTAGAAACAGTGTCATGGCTGTATTCAGCGGCGCCAGTTAAATCATCTAAATTACTCGTTGGAATACGGTTATCAACCACATTTACCACCCCACCAATTGCACCTGAGCCATACAAAAGTGTACTTGGTCCACGAAGTACTTCAATTTGTTCAGCTGCTAAGCTGTCGCTTGAGGTTGCATGGTCTGGTCCAATGCGCGACGCATCACTAGCATCTAATCCGTTTTGGGTGATTTTAACGCGAGGACCATCTAAACCTCGAATAATAGGGCTTGAGGATACAGGGCCAAAGTAGCTTGCATTAACACCAGGTAAACCTTTTAGTGTTTCGCCAAGTGTTGGTTTAGATTTATTTCTTAACTCATCACCCGACAGAACGCTTACCGGTGAAATCATTTCTAAGCTGCTTTTGTGTAGCGCAGATGCATAAACCACAACGGTTTCAACCGAGGTTGGTAAAAGTGAAACCGTGACATTATTTGACGATTCAGTCACCGTTATTCTTGAATCTACGTAGTTGTCTTTACTGATATGAAGTTGGCTGTTAGCGTCAATTTCAATTGAGAATTCGCCAAGCTCATTACTTTTTATAGTTTGATTTTTTCCATGAACATGAATGGAAGCGTTTTCAATAGGTTGATTTTTATCGTTTATTACCTTACCTGTTATTGTTGCAGCTAGGGCGGATTGGGTGCATAAAACCGATAAAATGGCAGAAGAAATTAATGTTAACTTAGTCATTGGTAAATTATTTGGTGATTACATGTTGTGATATAATATAACAGTTCATAATTTTTGAATCAACAATGTTATACTATAACCTTTGCTTTTGCGTTTAATCAACTAAAAATGATGATAAATCACTCAGGTTGGTATTTTATCTGCTATCAATCATTAGTACATCAAGCTTGTATTGTGCACGTTTTTGGTTTTTTAAGTCAGTAGGCTCTAGCATTTCACATTCGTCACGTAGCATTTCGGCTATTAGGCTAGGGTATTGGCGGCAATCTTCAGGTCGGTCTAGGTAAATATTACATATGAATTTATCGCGATCACCTTCATCTTTTTTAGGTTCAATTGCTAAAAATGGGCAGTTATTTAATTTATCACCTGTGTTCGGCTCAAACCAAATTTTATTGTTTTGTACATATTGATAAATCTCGGGATTAAAGAGCGCCCACATTTCAATTTCTTCTGATGATACGTCGAGGTCACCACCACCATATTTGGTACAGCATTTACCACACTGGTTACACTCTTTCATGATTTATTCATCTTTATATAATTTTTACAATTATTAGTTTAACAGCTCATGTTAAATTGTTTGAAATTATTATTTTATTTACGCTAAGCATTTTAATTTATAGCCTGAAAAAGCTTACCAAATATTCTTTTTCGTTCTGATATTTACAAATCAACTATAGTTAAGCCTTATAGAGGGTTTTACTACCTATAAAATAGATAAACCTCATCAAAAATACATTTTTAACTACTGCCCCTGGAGTTAAATCGTTTGCTATATACTTTAATGTTGTATGATCGGCCTAAAGGCATATTTAATGAGCCATTTAAATTTATATTTTGCTATTTTAAGCATAAATACATTAAGGGTGATACGTAATGATGAATACAAAAGTATACAAAGCGGTACATGATTTGGCTGAAGAATTAATGAGTGCGGCGAATAAAAATGATCGCAAACGCTTTGAGTTACTTTTTTCTAAACTAAAAGCAATTTGTGAAGAAAACGAAAATACCTCTAAAGATCATCCTGTTCAGTGGGAAACACTGGCTGATTTTACAGAAGAGTTAGAAGATGCTATTACTACCTACGAGAAGGCACTAGCAAAATCTATTGCTATTAATAATAAAGACCATATGTCGTCGGTTGCTTTTTCTATGGCGACACTGCAACTTGAGATGGGCCAAAAAGAAGAGGCTATAAAAAATCTTCAAAGTGCCAAAGTCAGTGCAAATAAAATAGAAGACAAAGAACTTAAAGCAGAGATTCATGACTTGTTAGAGTCACTTGTTGAAGAAGAAGGCTAATTAAAGTTTTGGCGTATAGCGTTTTTAAAAGGGTGATTATGTTTAAATACGGTTTATATTTATTTACGTTTTTACCTTTTTGTTCGTTTGCTAACTCTTTCAATCAGCAAATATCCGCAGCTCTGATTGAAAGAACAACACACGATATTACTTATGACGGCAGTTATTATTCAATGACCTATCCCGGTGGTGATGTACCAAGTAATATTGGTGTGTGTACCGATGTTATTATTCGCGCTTACCGCCAATTGGGTGTGGATTTACAACAAAGAGTACATGAAGATATTCGAGCAAATTTTGCTATGTATCCGTCTGAGCGAATTTGGGATTTAAAAAAACCAGATAAAAATATCGACCACAGGCGTGTACCTAACCTTCAAGTATTTTTTAAGCGTCAAGGCACAGAGTTAACTATTTCAAGTAACTCACGTGATTATAAAGTTGGTGATATAGTTACTTGGATGTTACCCGGTATCTTACCCCATATAGGCATGGTTGTTACTGAAGCTTTAAACAGCGCCGAGAATGTTCAAATTGTACATAATATAGGGCGAGGGCCAGAAATAAGCGAAATGCTATTTGATTATAAGATTACTGGTCATTATCGTTTTACTAATAAACATTATAATGCCCAGTAAAGATGGGTGCTGCTATAAAGCTATTAATTATTTTAGATTAATACTTATATTGCCGTTTGGCTTGCTACAGCATAAAAGTATTTCACCATCACGAACAAACGCGAGTGGCTCTTCATTATATTTAACATTGCCAGATACTAAAGTTGCTCTGCAAGCACCGCAGTAGCCTTCACGACATTGATAAGCAACGTCTATTTTTTGAGATTCTAAGCAGTGTAAAAGAGAAGGGCAGCCAGGGCTATATTCAATGCGCTGGCTGTTTTCTGCAAGTGTAACACTTGCAGTCGTTTCGTTATTCATTATAAGTCAAAGTCACCAAATTCAGCAGCATCAACTTGTGAATCTATTTGACCTACAAGGTATGAACTAATTTCTGCCTCTTGTGGTGCAACCTGAACATTATCAGACACTAACCATGAGTTGATCCATGGGATAGGGTTACTGTTGTTTTCAAATTGGGCTGGCAAACCAATAGCAGTCATACGTGCGTTAGTAATATATTCAACATACTGACATAAAATATGCTTGTTTAAGCCAATCATAGAGCCATCTTTGAATAGGTACTCTGCCCATTCTTTCTCTTGCTCGGCAGCTTGTACAAACATTTTAATTGCTTCATCGCGACATTGAGCTGCAACGATTGCCATTTCTGGATCGTCTTTGCCGTCTTGCATGATATTTAAAATATGCTGTGTACCCGAAAGATGAAGTGCTTCGTCACGTGCAATTAGTTTAATTATCTTAGCGTTACCTTCCATAAGTTCACGCTCAGCAAATGCAAATGAACAAGCAAAGCTGACATAAAAACGAATTGCTTCAAGAATGTTTACCGACATCATAGCGAGGTAAAGTTTCTTTTTCAGCTCGAATAAGTTTACAACCACTGTTTTACCGTTGATTTCATGCTTGCCTTCACCGTAAAGGTTGTAAAGTGAAACAGAGTTAATTAAATCATCGTAATAAGTCGTTACTGCATCAGCGCGCTCGCTAATTTTATCGTTGCTAACGATGTCATCAAAAATAAGCTCTGGTGATTGTGTTACGTTACGAATAATGTGCGTGTATGAACGGCTGTGAATTGTTTCACTAAATGCCCAAGTTTCTATCCAGGTTTCAAGTTCTGGGATAGACACGATAGGTAGTAGCGCAACGTTAGGAGAGCGGCCTTGTACACTATCAAGCAGTGTTTGATATTTTAAGTTACTTAAAAATATGTGCTTTTCATGCTCTGGTAGCGCCTGAAAATCTAAACGGTCTTTACTCACATCTACTTCTTCTGGTCGCCAAAAGAAAGACAGTTGCTTTTCAATTAACTTTTCAAAAATAGGATATTTTTGTTGATCGTAACGCGATACGTTAACGGTCTGGCCAAAAAACATTGGCTCTTGCATTTGGTTATTATGATTACGACTAAAAGTAGTATAAGACATGTTTATCACTCAAAAAACTATCAGAACAAAGCGGGCTGTATGCCCGCTTAAGATAAAATTAACGACTATATTTTACACGCGCCGCCTGCACAATCGTCATCTTCCACTTCTGGAGTGTCGTCTTGTGCATCAGATGCGCCATCACGGGTATTATGGTAATACAACGTTTTGACCCCCAATTTGTAGGCGCTAAGTAAGTCTTTTAATAAGACTTTCATAGGTACTTTACCGCCTTCAAATTTATTTGGATCATAATTTGTGTTTGCAGAAATAGTTTGGTCAACAAATTTTTGCATGATACCGACAAGCTGTAAGTAACCATCATTAGAAGGAATGTCCCAAAGTAACTCATAGTTGTCTTTCAAACGTTCGTACTCAGGTACAACTTGTTTTAAAATACCATCTTTACTTGCTTTAACACTAATGTGACCGCGTGGCGGCTCGATACCATTTGTTGCGTTCGAGATTTGCGATGACGTTTCTGATGGCATTAATGCGCTTAGTGTTGAGTTACGCATACCGTGTTCTTGTATGCTCTTACGCAGTGTATCCCAATCAAGGTGCAGTGGCTCATCACAAATTTTATCTAAGTCTGTTTTATACGTATCTGTTGGCATAATGCCTTGAGAATACGTTGTTTCGTTAAACTTAGGACATGCACCACGTTCTTTTGCAAGTTCGTTTGACGCTTTCATCAAGTAGTATTGAATAGCTTCGAATGTTTTATGTGTTAGTGCATTTGCACTGCCGTCTGAATAACGCTTACCATTTTTAGCTAAGTAGTAGGCATAGTTGATTACACCTATTCCTAACGTACGACGTCCCATTGTTGCGTTTTTGGCAGCTGGTACTGGGTAGTCTTGGAAGTCGAGTAAGTTATCGAGTGCACGTACTGCTAGCTCCGCAAGCTCTTCTAGTTCATCTAGAGACTCAAGCGCACCTAGGTTGAAAGCAGACAATGTACATAATGCAATTTCGCCTTCTTCGTCGTTAACGTTGTTAAGTGGTTTAGTCGGTAATGCAATTTCTAAACACAAGTTAGACTGACGTATTGGCGCAACTTTCGCTATAAACGGGCTATGTGTATTACAGTGATCTACATTCTGTAAGTATATGCGGCCAGTACTTGCACGCTCTTGAGCAAACACAGAGAACAATTCAATGGCTTTAATACGCTTTTTACGAATTGACTCGTCTTGTTCGTATTTAACATATAACGCATCAAATTCGTCTTGATCTTCAAAAAACGCATCGTAAAGACCTGGCACGTCTGATGGGCTAAATAACGTGATGTAATCGTCTTTAATCAAACGAGAATACATTAACTTATTAAACTGTACGCCGTAATCTAAATGACGAACACGGTTGTCATCAACACCACGGTTATTTTTAAGAACTAAAAGGTTCTCTACTTCTAAATGCCATAGCGGGTAGAATAGGGTTGCTGCGCCGCCGCGAACACCACCTTGCGAACAACTCTTAACAGCTGTTTGAAAGTGCTTGTAAAAAGGGATACAACCAGTGTGGTATGCTTCGCCATTACGAATATGGCTTCCTAATGCACGGATACGACCAGCATTAATACCGATACCAGCACGCTGAGAAACGTATTTTACAATAGCTGACGATGTTGCATTGATTGAATCAAGGCTGTCGCCACATTCAATAAGTACGCAAGAGCTAAATTGACGAGTAGGCGTACGTACACCAGCCATGATCGGCGTAGGCAATGAAATTTTAAATAACGATACCGCGTCGTAAAAACGTTTTATATATGAAACTCGTGTTTCTCGTGGGTAATCTGCAAATAAGCTTGCAGCCACTAAAATATATAAAAACTGTGCGCTTTCATAAATCTCACCCGTTACACGGTTTTGAACTAGGTATTTACCTTCTAATTGCTTAACTGCAGCGTAACTAAAATTAAGATCGCGTGAGTGGTCAAGGTATTCGTCTAATTCGTCAAATTCTTGCTCTGTATAATCAGCAAGTAAGTGAGCATCGTAACGTTTATCACTCACCATTTTTGTTACGTGATCAAATAAACGTGGAGGCTCGAATTGACCGTATGCTTTTTTACGTAAGTGGAATACAGCTAAACGCGCAGCAAGATACTGGTAATCAGGTGATTCTTTAGAAATCTGATCGGCAGCCGCTTTGATAATCGTTTCGTGAATATCTTTTGTACGAATACCATCATAAAATTGAATATGTGACTTTAATTCAACCTGTGAAACCGAAACGTTATTTAAACCTTCGGCGGCCCATTCTATAACGCGATGGATCTTATCAAGATCAAGAGGCTCTTTGCGCCCGTCACGTTTGCTTACAGATAACTGTTGGTTCATAGCTTTGCCTGTATTCCTTGGGGATAATGTATTTTTGACCAATGTTGTACGTCTCAAAAAGAGAAGTAGTGCTCATTTTTTATAAGTTTTACCCAATGAGGTAAATTTAATTGAATAACATTTGGCCACAATATCTGGTGTTGTTCAATTTAGAGATCACAAGATAGTGTGGTCTGAGTTGATTTGCAAGGGGCATAATTGCCCCTATTTGTGGATAACGTTGGGATAACGTATTTGTGTTAGTAGGCATTAACCTTTGATCATTCATTGAAGTTGAAATTTTTAAAAATCAACTCAGGATCGACTAAATTTACACATTTTGAAAATAAATTTCGGCTGCTTTTTTTATCATCAAGCTTTGCGTAAAAACTAACACAATCACAATATATAGTGTTTATATCTAAAATGGGCACTATATATGGTTAAATGCGTCAATAGGGCTACGCCAGTTAAAATCAGCTTTCCAAGTAAGTGCTTCTGCATCGCTTGGAATGTACCCCCACAGAGCAGTAGCTGTAGGCATACCTGCTGCTTTACCCGCTTGAATGTCTCGCTCGGCATCACCTATGTATAAACAGCGAGCTGGTATTACGTCCATTAGTTTTGCGCAATGAAGTAAAGGTAGAGGAGAGGGTTTGGCTTCTTCAAGCGTATCACCGCTAATAACAACTGCCGCATTTTTTAAAGCGGGGATCGCAGCGACAAGCGGCTCAGTTAAAAAGCCAGGCTTGTTTGTCATGATCCCCCATTTGATCTTTTTGTGATCAAGTGAGATCAGTAGTGGTTCAATACCGGCAAAGCATTGGGTGTATTTCGCAATGTTTTGGGCATAGCTATCGACCAATTGCTTTATCAACTGTGCTTGTGCAAGAGAGGGCCACAACTCTTTAAAACCCGCTTCCAATAAAGCTGCCGCTCCATTAGAAGCCGCTGGGCGATATATGTCGCTCGTTACTTCGGCAATTTGATTTGCTCGTAATACACTATTAAGTGCAGCGCCTAAATCGTCAGCTGTGTCGAGTAAGGTGCCGTCTAAATCAAACAAAAACGCATCATATTGATAAAGTTCTAATGATGAACCTGCGCTCTTCATTACACCAACTTCTCAAAATGAAGGATATAATTAACACTAACATCATTATTAAGTGTGTATTGTTTAGAGAAGGGGTTATACGAAAGTCCTGAGCTTGCACGTACTTTTAAGCCCGCTTGCTCGGCCCACGCAATTAGCTGCGCCGGTTTAATAAACTTTTTGTGATCGTGAGTTCCCTCTGGAACCATTTTTAATAGTTTTTCAGCACCTACAATTGCGTACAAGTAGGCTTTCGGTGTTTTATTGAGGGTAGAGAAAAAAACATCAGCGCCAGGTTTTGCAAGTTTGGCAACGGCGTGAATAATTGAAGCGGGGTCTGGAACGTGTTCGAGCATTTCCATACAGGTAACAACGTCAAATCGTTCAGGGTGTTCTTCAGCAAACTGTTCTGCGGGTATTTTTATGTAATCTACATTAACACCCGTTTCTAGGCTGTGTAATTTAGCGACAGTCAAAGGCTCTTGTCCCATATCAATACCTGTTACCTTTGCCCCCATACGTGCCATACTTTGGCTTAAAATACCCCCACCACAGCCAACATCGAGTGTTTCTTTATCAAATAAACCTTGCGTTTTATTTGCAATAAAATCTAGGCGTAACGGATTAATTTCGTGAAGAGGTTTAAACTCACCCTCTAAATCCCACCAACGCTCTGCGATGGCTTCAAACTTAGCTATTTCTGCGTGATCTACATTTTGATGTTCGGTCATAAAATACTTCCTCGTCAATCTGAGGCCATTATATAGGCCTAAATTGATAAATCGCAAAGTTTTGCGCCTGTAAATTAAAATTAATTGTGATAGCATGTCTGTTAGTAATAATAACAATACTCTTTAAAACCTAATACTGGGTTATTAAGAGCTGCTACTGAAGGAATGTGATATCAAATGACTGATCTCGCCAATGAAATTCTGCCAGTCAATATTGAAGACGAGTTAAAAAACTCCTACTTAGATTACGCAATGAGTGTAATTGTAGGACGTGCATTACCAGACGTACGTGATGGCTTAAAGCCAGTTCACCGCCGCGTTTTGTTTGCAATGAACGAGCTTAGTAATGATTGGAACAAGCCTTACAAAAAGTCGGCACGTGTTGTCGGTGATGTAATCGGTAAATACCACCCACACGGCGATAGCGCAGTTTATGACACGATAGTTCGTATGGCACAGCCATTCTCACTTCGTTATATGCTTGTAGACGGCCAGGGTAACTTTGGTTCTGTTGATGGTGATTCAGCTGCTGCTATGCGTTACACCGAAGTACGTATGGCTAAAATGTCTCATGAGTTATTAGCGGATCTTGAGAAAGAAACGGTTGATTTCGTTCCTAACTACGATGGCACAGAGCAAATTCCTGACGTTTTACCAACCAAGGTACCTAACTTACTTGTAAATGGTTCTTCTGGTATTGCCGTAGGTATGGCAACAAACATCCCACCACATAACTTAACTGAAGTTATCAATGGTTGTTTAGCATTAATTGTTAATCCAGATTTAACCATAACTGAGTTAATGGATTACATTCCTGGTCCAGATTTCCCTACAGCCGCAATCATTAACGGTAAAAAAGGGATTGAACAAGCGTATCAAACTGGTCGTGGCAAAGTGTACATGCGTGCACGTGCTGACATCGAAACAGACGAAAAAACGGGTCGTGAAACAATTATTGTTCATGAAATCCCTTATCAAGTTAACAAAGCACGCTTAATTGAAAAAATAGCGGAGCTTGTTAAAGATAAAAAGATTGAAGGCATTAGTGCACTACGTGATGAATCAGATAAAGACGGTATGCGTATCGTTATTGAGATAAAGCGTGGTGACGTAGGTGAAGTGATTCTAAACAACCTATATGCACAAACACAGTTACAAACAGTGTTTGGTATGAACATGGTTGCACTCATCAATAACCAGCCTAAGTGTTTTAATTTAAAAGAAATGCTTGAAGAGTTTATTATTCACCGTCGTGAAGTAGTAACTCGTCGTACAGTATTTGATTTACGTAAAGCGCGCGACCGTGCACACATGCTAGAAGGTCTAGCAATTGCACTTGCCAACATTGACCCAATTATTGAACTTATTCGTAAATCTCCAACACCTGCAGAAGCAAAAATAGCGTTAACTGCACGTTCGTGGGAATTAGGTAATGTTAAAGCAATGCTTGAAAAAGCAGGTGAGGCTAACGTTGCTCGCCCAGATTGGTTAGCTGATGATTTAGGTATACGCGACGGCCAGTACTTCATTTCTGAGCAACAAGCTCAAGCGATTCTTGATTTACGCCTTCACAAGCTAACAGGCCTTGAGCACGAAAAAATCTTAAGTGAATACCAAACACTGCTTGATTTGATTGCTGAGCTGTTACACATATTGGCAAGTCCAGAGCGCTTAATGGAAGTAATTCGTGATGAATTAGTTGAAATTAAGGCGCAATATGGTGATGAACGCCGTACTGAAATCAACGCAGCCGCGCATGATATCAGCCTTGAAGACCTCATTACTGAGGAAAATGTTGTAGTGACACTTTCTCACGAGGGGTATGTTAAGTATCAGGCATTGTCTGATTACGAAGCGCAACGTCGTGGCGGAAAGGGTAAGTCTGCAACGAAGATGAAAGACGAAGATTTCATCGAGCGTTTATTAGTTGCAAATACGCACGATACTATTTTATGTTTCTCTACAGCTGGTCGCTTATATTGGTTAAAAGTGTATCAATTACCACTTGCAAGCCGTGCAGCACGCGGTAAGCCAATTGTAAACTTATTACCTTTAGAAGCTGACGAACGTATTACCGCTATACTGCCAGTACGTGAGTACGAAGAAGATAAATACATCTTTATGGCAACTGCTTTTGGTACTGTTAAGAAAACACCATTAACAGCCTACAGCCGTCAACGTGCTAGCGGTATTATTGCTGTTAACCTTAATGATGGCGACAGCTTAATTGGTGTTGATATTACTGACGGTACGAACGAAATAATGTTGTTTACTGATGCGGGTAAGGTTGTTCGCTTTAAAGAAGCTGAAGAATCTGCTGTTGTAGATGAAAACGGTAACCCAGTATTAGACGAAGAAGGTAACCCAGAAATTCGTTTCAAGGGTGTTCGTCCAATGGGCAGAACGGCAACGGGTGTACGCGGTATTAAAATGACCGACGAGCAACGTGTTGTATCGCTCATCGTGCCAAAAACTGATGGCGCAATATTGACTGTAACTGAAAATGGTTATGGTAAACGAACTCAACTTGAAGATTACCCATCTAAGAGTCGTGCAACACAAGGTGTTGTATCAATTAAGGTGAGTGAGCGTAATGGTGCTGTAGTAGGTGCTGTTCAAGTTGATGACAACGACGAAATAATGCTTATTTCAAATCGCGGAACGTTAGTGCGTACTCGTGTGAACGAAGTTTCAACAGTTGGTCGTAACACACAAGGTGTTATTTTGATCAGAACTATTGACGAAGAGCAAGTAGTTGGTTTACAACGTATAGAAGAAATTGAAGTTACAGAAAGTGACTTAATCAATACTGAAGACGTTGAAACAGTTGATACAGTTATAGATGAAGTCGTGGATGATAATCCTCCTTCAGAATAATTGAGATTGAAAAAGCGGCCTTGGCCGCTTTTTTTAATGTTGTTGAAAAAAATTAATACAGCGTGGATTTAATATTTTCATGTTGCGTGTATAAATTACTGGAATGAGGCAAAGGTAATGAGTAAATATAATTTTTGTGCAGGGCCGGCTATGCTTCCGCAAGCGGTAATGCAAAAAGCACAAAAAGAATTCTTAGATTGGCAAGACATGGGCGTTTCTGTAATGGAAATTAGCCACCGTAGTAAAGAATTTTTGGCATTAACTGCAAAATGTGAAGCAAGCTTAAGACGCTTAATGAATATTAGCGATGAATTTGAAGTTTTATTTATGCATGGTGGTGGTCGCGGTCAGTTTAGTGCAGTGCCCCTCAATCTTCATCAAGCAGATAAAAAAGCTATCTACTGCGAAAATGGTGTGTGGTCTAAAAGCGCGACAGACGAAGCTAACAAGTTTACGTCAACAACCAGTGTTGATGTACGTAACGATGCAGATGGAAAATTCTCAATTAAAAATGTAGCTGATTGGGTTTTACCTGCAGATGCCTCATATATTCATTATTGTCCGAACGAAACCGTAGATGGCTTAGAAATTTTTGAGGTGCCAAGTCATCCAACGGCACCAATTGTTGCCGATATGTCGTCAACGATTTTATCGCGCGAAATTGATGTAGATAAATTTGATTTAATTTACGCTGGTGCGCAAAAAAATATTGGTCCATCAGGTATCGCTATCGTTATTGTGCGCAAAACATTACTTGATCGTGAAGGTTTAGCTAAGCCTGGTATTTTAGATTATGCACTCGAAGCGAAGCAGGGCAGTATGTTTAATACACCACCCACATTTGCATGGTACTTAGCTGCAGAAGTGTTTGAATGGTTAGAAGCACAAGGTGGTGTAAAAGCAATGGAAGCTCATAATATCGCTAAGGCTGAACTTCTTTATAATTTTATTGATGAGTCTCCTTTTTATTCAAATAAAGTAGCCAAGCATTGCCGCTCACGTATGAACGTCCCATTTTGGCTTAATGACGAAAGCTTAAATGAAAAGTTTGTATCACAATCTAAAGAAGCTGGTTTATTAGCGCTTGAAGGGCACAGAATAGTAGGCGGTATGCGCGCAAGTATTTATAACGCAATGCCACTTGAAGGCGTGCAAGCGCTTGTTGATTTCATGGCAGCTTTTGCGAAGGAGAATAGCTAATGGAGCAACTTCGTTTAGAACCGATATCGCGTGTTAACGGCTCTGTGACATTGCCTGGATCAAAAAGTTTATCTAATCGTATTTTACTGCTGGCTGCTCTGGCTAGCGGAACAACCGTTGTAGAGAACTTACTCGATAGTGATGATATTCGTCACATGTTGGGAGCACTAGAGCTTTTAGGTGTAACAGTAACACTTAATGAAGACCGAACAGTTGCAACTGTTCATGGTGTTGGTGGTGAGTTCAAAAAACCTAATGAACCTTTATTTTTAGGTAATGCGGGTACAGCATATCGTCCGTTAACAGCTGTTTTAGCTGCTGTTAAAGGTGAATATGAGTTAGTCGGTGAGCCACGTATGGAAGAGCGCCCAATAGGGCACTTAGTTGATGCGCTTCAAGCCCTTGGTGGTGATATTACCTATACAAACCACAAAGAGTACCCACCGCTTAAAATTGTTGGTGGGCAAATTAATGGTGGCGAAGTTGAAATTGATGGCAGTATTTCAAGTCAATTTTTAACCGCTTTATTAATGGCAGCTCCATTATTCAGTGGTGATACGCAAATTACAATTAAAGGCACATTGGTGTCTAAGCCTTATATTGATATTACTTTAGGGGTTATGGCGCGTTTTGGTATTACCGTTGAACATTCAGACTATTCACTATTTAAAGTAAAAGGTGGCCAACAGTATCAATCACCTGAACGCATAATGGTTGAAGGTGACGCATCATCGGCTTCTTATTTTGTTGCAGCCGCAGCCATTGCTGGTGGCGAGATTGAAATTAAAGGTGTGGGTGCTAAATCGGTTCAGGGTGATATTGGCTTTGCGAAGGTGATGGAACAAGTCGGTGCTCAAATTGATTGGTACGATGAACGTTTAGTTGTGAGGAAAGGCGAGTTAAAAGGGGTCGACATAGACGCCAATGCCATTCCAGATGCTGCAATGACGTTAGCTACCGTTGCTTTATTTGCTAAAGGTCCCACAGCTATTCGTAATATTTATAATTGGCGTGTAAAAGAAACAGACCGCCTTTACGCTATGAGTACAGAACTTCGTAAAGTAGGTGCAAAAGTGGTTGAGGGGGAGGATTTTATTGAAATAACTCCGCCATTAACATTTAACGATGTCGCTATTGACACTTACGATGATCACCGGATTGCTATGTGTTTTGCCATGGTTGCAGTGGGCGGAAAGCCTATAACAATCAATGACCCTAAGTGTACCTATAAAACATTTCCTACGTTTTTCAATGTATTAGCATCAGTGAGTGAATAGGCTTTTTATAACTATTTATAAAAAGTTACACACTAATAGCAGATATATTTTAATAACTGACGTATAATGTCGCGGTTTATTTAGGTGTGCATTGCAGGAGGTTTAAATGCAGGCGTTATTAATGCCCGTGATCACCGTTGATGGCCCAAGTGGTTCTGGTAAGGGAACTGTTTGTCGTTTGTTAGCCGATAAGTTGGGTTGGGATGTATTGGATAGTGGTGCAATTTACCGCGTTTTATCCCTTGCAGCACTTCATCACCAAATCGCATTAGATAACGAAGAGGCACTTGTACCACTGGCTGCAAATTTAGACGTGCAGTTTTTGGTAGATAGCCAAACTAATGCTGGAAAAGTTATTCTAGAGGGAGAGGATGTAACCACGACTATTCGTAATGAAGAAGTGGGCGCAGCTGCATCAAAAGTAGCAGCTCTTCCTCGTGTTCGTGAAGCGCTATTAAGGCGTCAACGCGCTTTTAGAACCGAAAATGGTTTGATAGCAGACGGCCGTGATATGGGTACTGTTGTATTCCCAGATGCGCCATTAAAAATCTATTTGACAGCGAGCGCACAAGAGCGTGCTCGTAGACGCTTTGTTGAGTTGAATGAGCGTGGGCTTGATGTTACACTAAGTGGTCTATTAGAGGACATTCAAGCTCGTGATGACCGTGATATGAATCGCGCCGTCGCACCGCTTGTGCCTGCAGAAGATGCAATTGAACTCGATACTAGCGAGCTAAATGCACAGCAAGTGTTTGATAAAGTTATTACTTTATTAGATGCAGCTATCTCTGAAGGTAAACTTCCTAAACGAAGTTAAACACATTTTATGCACCAGCAGGATGCCAGTGCTATTTTAACAACCCCATGCAGCATGGTTGCTTATTGGTATTAATATATGAGACGTATATTCGTATGTCAGAAAATTTTGCGCAGTTATTTGAAGAAAGCTTAAAGGGTTTTGAAGCAGAGCAAGGCTCTATTGTTAAAGGTACAGTAATCTCAATCGAGAACAACATTGTACTTGTAGATGCTGGTCTTAAATCAGAAAGTGCTATCCCTGCAGAGCAGTTCAAAAATGCTGCTGGTGAACTAGAAGTTGCTGTTGGCGACGAAGTAGATGTTGCACTAGATGCAATCGAAGACGGTTTCGGTGAAACTATCCTTTCTCGTGAGAAAGCGAAGCGTCACGAAGCGTGGATCCGTCTTGAGAAAGCTTGTGAAGAGCAAGAGACTGTTACTGGTGTTATCAACGGTAAAGTTAAAGGCGGTTTCACTGTTGAAGTTGATTCAATCCGTGCTTTCCTACCTGGTTCACTTGTTGATGTTCGTCCAGTACGTGACACAACTCACCTTGAAGGCAAAGAGCTTGAATTTAAAGTAATCAAGCTTGATCAAAAACGTAACAACGTTGTTGTTTCACGTCGTGCAGTTATCGAATCAGAAAACTCACAAGAACGTGAAGAGCTTCTTGCTAACCTTGTTGAAGGTCAAGAAGTTAAAGGTATCGTTAAGAACCTTACTGACTACGGTGCGTTCGTTGACCTTGGTGGTGTTGATGGTCTACTACACATTACTGATATGGCGTGGAAGCGTGTTAAGCACCCTTCAGAAATCGTTAATGTTGGTGACGAAATCGCAGTTAAAGTTCTTAAATTCGACAAAGATAAAACTCGTGTATCTCTAGGCCTTAAACAGCTTGGTGAAGATCCATGGGCAGCTATCGCTGGTCGTTACCCAGAAGGTTCTAAACTTTCTGGTCGTGTAACTAACCTTACTGATTACGGTTGCTTCGTAGAAATTGAAGAAGGCGTTGAAGGTCTAGTACACGTTTCTGAAATGGATTGGACTAACAAGAACATCCACCCTTCAAAAGTTGTTTCACTAGGTGACACAGTTGAAGTTATGGTTCTTGAAATCGACGAAGAACGTCGTCGTATTTCTCTAGGTCTTAAGCAATGTATTGCTAATCCTTGGCAGGAATTTGCTCGTCTACAAAACAAAGGCGACCAAGTTACTGGTAAGATCAAATCAATCACTGACTTCGGTATCTTTATCGGTCTTGACGGTGGTATTGACGGTCTTGTGCACCTTTCAGATATTTCTTGGAACACACCTGGCGAAGAAGCTGTACGTGAATTCAAGAAAGGCGACGAAATCACTGCTATCGTATTGCAAGTTGACCCAGAGCGTGAACGTATCTCTCTAGGTGTTAAGCAAATCGAAGCTGACCCGTTCAATAACTACCTTGATGCAAACAAAAAAGGTGCTATTGTTAAAGGTAAAGTGACTGAAGTTGATGCGAAAGGCGCAACTGTTGAACTTATCGAAGGCGTTGAAGGTTACATCCGTGTAGCTGATATCGCTCAAGAGCGCGTTGAAGATGCAACTACTGTTGTTTCTGTAGGCGACGAAGTTGAAGTTAAATACGTTGGTGTTGATCGTAAGAACCGCACTTTAAGCTTATCTGTTAAAGCTCTTTTCGAAGCAGAAGAGAAAGAAGTACTAGAGAAGCTTAAGAAAGAAGAGCCAGTGTTTGAAAACGCAATGGCAGCTGCTTTCGCAAATGCACAAAAAGACTAATAAATAATTAGTTTTTAGTTGGGAGGGCACTTTTGCCCTTCCTATATCTTTTTATTAAGGAAACGCTATGACTAAGTCAGAATTGATAGAAACACTTGCGGAACAACACGCACACGTTCCAGTGAAAGATGTTGAAAATGCTGTAAAAGAAATTCTAGAACAAATGGCCGGTTCATTATCTTCTTCAGATCGAATAGAGATCAGAGGATTTGGTAGTTTCTCTTTGCATTTCCGCGCTCCTCGCACAGGTCGTAACCCTAAAACTGGCGATACAGTAGAGTTAGATGGAAAGCATGTACCTCATTTTAAACCAGGTAAAGAATTACGCGACCGCGTCAATGCGAGCATTGCCTAGTTAATATAACGGAGTAGTTACTTGTTCAAGGTATTGAAATTTATCCTGGTGGCGCTGTGCCTAATTAGCGCATTTGTATTAGGGTCACAAAACCCGCAGTTAGTACAAGTCAATTATATTATAGCCAGTAATACTCTGCCTTTAGCTGTAATAATAAGTATCTGCTTTTTGTTAGGTGTTTTAATAGGTTGTTTTATAAGCTTTAAGCTATTCTCTCAATTAAAGTGGCAAAATTACCGTTTGAAAAAACAGTTAGCGCCTGAGAAAAATAAAAACAAGCTTGACGTTAATAAAGACACCTAATTATGATTGAGCTTTTGTTTTTACTACTACCTGTTGCAGCCGGCTACGGTTGGATTATGGGTAAAAACAGTGCTAAAAATCATGCTCACCAACTTAATCGTCAAATAACTTCTGAATACAGTAAAGGGCTTAAGTTTCTATTAGACCGTGAAGAAGATCAAGGTTTAGAACACTTAATAAATTTACTAGAGGTTGCAGCGGATTCAGTTGAACATTACTCTACACTTGCCACTATGTTTCGTCGCCGAGGCGAATTAGACCGCGCAATCAAAATCCATGAACTTCTTTTAAAACACCCAAGTTTGAGTGAGCAGCAAGCCGCTACTAGTCGCTTAGAATTAGCCGAAGATTATATAATGGCTGGATTGCTAGATGGTGCAGAAGAGCATTTGGTTTGGTTGGTCAAGGCAGGTCATGTAGAAGCTCTCGATCCTATTATTACCTTATACTCGCAAACTCGTGAGTGGGATAAAGGCATTAATATGTTTGAATCTCACAGCGAATTATTCTCTAAAGAGCAACAATTTAAGGCTATCGCGAATTTTTATTGTGAGTCTGCCCTTAGTGACAATACTCCTCAAATTATGCGAAAAGCAATTAGTCTAAACTACAAAGCCGTTAGGCCTTTGTACGAGCTAGGTGTTATCGCTTTTTCTAAAGAAGATTATGTTAAAGCGATCTACTATTGGCGTGAACTTATTTGCCAGTTTACTTTGTTTGCCCCCTTATTCATTGATGATCTGGCGCATAGTTATAAGCAACTAAATTTAACGCATCAATTTCATGAGTTAGTAAACGATTTACTAGAGAAGGGTGGTGTGCTTATAAAAATAAAACATTGCCAAGCTCTTTTAGAGCAAGGTCATACAAAACAAGCTTTCGATTTTTTAACTGACAGTTTAAAAAGACAACCAACGATCAGGGGGTTTAGTTTTTTACTGCAGCTAATGGGTGACCAAAATAAAAATACAAAAGAAGTACTTAATGAAATTGATAGCCTTGTAACGTCATATATTGCTACTAAGCCTGATTTTCAATGCCAGCATTGTGGCTTCACAAGTTATACAATTTATTGGAATTGCCCTTCTTGTAAACATTGGGAAACCATTGTCCCAAGTAGAGGTTTAGACGGATTTTAATAACCCCTAAATACTTAATTATTGTAATGCCCTTACAAATTCGACTAGAAGTTTAACTAGCATCTATATACTAATTAAACCTCCTTACTCACTTTGTGTAAGTTCGCCTTGATAACTAAGTTGAATATATAAAAACTCTTTACTGCTATAGATTAGGATAACTATGTCTTTCGAAAATTCAAAAAAAGTGCTTATCGCTTTAGACTATGACGATCAAGAAACAGCATTAGCATTTGTAAAACAGCTTTCGCCCGATACTTGTCGATTAAAAGTAGGCAAAGAAATGTTTACTTACTTTGGCCCTGAATTTGTAAAAGAGTTAATTGAACTTGGTTTTGATGTATTTTTAGATTTAAAGTTTCATGATATTCCTAATACAGTTGCAAAGGCAGTTACAGCTGCTGCAAAAATGGGCGTTTGGATGGTAAATGTTCATGCGTCAGGCGGTTATGAAATGATGCACAAAGCAAAACTTGCTTTAGAAGAATTTGGAGATAGAGCACCAATTCTTATTGCTGTAACTGTGTTAACAAGTATGGATGAACCAGAATTAAAACGCTTAGGTATAAACAAATCACCACAGGAGCAGGTAATATACCTTGCAAAACTAGCTAAGGAAGCAGGCCTTGATGGTGTTGTTTGTTCTGCTCAAGAAGCGAATGTTTTAAAGGCTGAACTTGGTGAGCATTTTAAATTAGTTACCCCAGGTATTCGCCCTGAAGGCAGTGAAGCAGGCGATCAAAAAAGAATAATGACTCCAAAACAAGCAATTGAAGCTGGCAGTGATTATCTAGTTGTAGGCAGACCGATTACTAAAGCAGCAAATCCAGTAAAAGTACTGCAAGATGTTAATGAATCTATAAAATAATTTACAAAAAACAGCAAATAAGTACTAAACCCCTTACGTTATGTGTAATTTGTGTTACATTTATAATATCAAAATGATGTAAGGGGTTTATTTTGAAGCTATTATTTGGTTCAGTGTTGATTATCATTGCAGGCTTTTCAGTTAACAAACATGTATTTTCTAGTAAGGCTTATGATGGCGTTACAACAGTAACAGACGTTATATCAGCTTATCCTGTAGACATGTTTGATTTTAAAAAAACAATGAAGGATTATGCTCACCATCTTTGCTACAGAAATTCTGACGCATTAAATGCTCAAGATATCACTGTCAGTGATTGTTTAACTCATCATGATGAAAAGAAATTGGAGTGTGAAATAAAGGTTTTTAGATTAGCGCCGCAAAACTTAGAATCTGAAAGGGAAGTACTTAATTACTCAAGAGAGTATACACAGTGTACATTGCCTTATAAGTATATTTTAGGGTAAGCACTCACAATATAAAGATACCATGAGCGCTATAAAATTATTTAGATTTTAAGCGGATAGATTTCGCTTCTATCTCAATAAGCTCTTGTTTAAATAATCCACCAATTGCTTTTTTATAGTTAGCTTTACTTGTTGAAAATACTTTTTTAATAAGTTCAGGATCAGATTTATCGCCAATGGCGAGTATACCGCCTTCGTTTTTAAGCTTTTCCATTATTTTATCGCCAAGCTCACTTACTTTACCCATGCCTGGTTTTTCGAGTACAACATCAATTTTTCCGTCTTCTCGTACTTTTTGAACAAAGCCCTTAAGCTTTTGCCCTACAAATAAGTTTTTGAATACCATATTGTAAAATACAACACCAAAGTGAGACTCTTCTATAAGCACCTTGTAGCCAATATCTGTTTTACCAGCAACAATCAAATCAACCTCTTGTAGGCGTGTGTATTCAGGCTCATCCTTTGATAAAAAGCGATTAAAGTTAGTTGAAGCACAAATGCGTTGACTCGCATTATCAAGATACAAACGAACAAGATAAGAATGCCCCTCTTGCATACGTGGCTTTTGTTCATTAAATGGGGCTAATACATCTTTTTCTAATCCCCAGTCTAAAAATGCACCAATACTATTTATTTCCTTAACACGTAAAAGGGCGTATTCACCTACTTGAGCATGTGGTTTTTTAACAGTCGCCGTTGGTAAATTAGCATTATCTAAATATATAAATACGCTAATGCTGTCACCAGCTTCAAGCTCATCTTTAATTTCGTTTTTTGGTAAAAAAACTTCACCTAAATCATGACCGTCCAAGTAAGCGCCTTCATTACTCACTTCTTTTACAAATAGGGTTTGTGTTGTTCCAAGGTAACTCATAATTATTCCTGCTCAGGCTTTTTTTTACGGCGCATTGGTGAATCGCCATCGATATTCATAGGGGCTTTAATGGGTGCCGCTGGTTTTTTAGGTTTTGCTTTACGTTTAATTTGTGGCTTTTTAACCTGCGTTACTTTTTTAGCTTTAACAGTTGCAGCAGGTTTTTTCTCTTTGATCCCTTTAAATTTAGCTTTAAGCCCGTCAATAGTTGCAAATTTAAGCTCATCATTTAAAAAAGATTTAATTGCTAAATAACTAGCCCAATCTTTAGGGCCTACTAACGAAATAGCGGTACCTTTAAAACCAGCACGTCCAGTTCTACCTATTCTGTGAACATATTCTTCAGCATGTTTTGGCAAATCAAAGTTAATTACATGCGTTACGCTTAACAAATCTAAACCACGGGATGCGACATCAGTGGTAATTAATATCTTGAAGTTTCCTCTGCTAAACGAGTCCATAATGTCTAAGCGTTTGCTTTGTGTTAAATCTCCCGCTAGTGCGACTGATTTAAATCCTTTGTTGTTTAGTTCTTCGCTCAAACGACTTGTATCTGCGCGGGTGGCAGTAAATATTATGCATTGGCCAACTTCATCTTGCTTTAAAAAGTGTGCTAATAACGCTTCTTTGTGATCTAGGTGGTCGGCTAAGTAGAGTGTTTGCGTTATATCGCTGTGTTGTTCGTTTGCAGCACTAAGCGTGATCTGTTTTGGTTTTTTTAATAAATTACGCGAAAGAGCATCTACTTGAGCGTGGTCTAGGGTTGCTGAAAACAATAATGTTTGTCGAAGGCGGTGATTGGCTTCGTCGTTAATTAACTTTAGTTGTTCAGTAAAGCCCAGATCTAAAATACGGTCTGCTTCATCAAAAATTAGCAGTTCTAAACCACTTAATTGTAACGAGCATTTGGTAACATGATCGGCCAAACGACCGGGTGTTGCCACTACAAACTGTGGGTCGTTCCTTAATGCTTTAATTTGGTCATTAAAGTTTTCACCACCTAATACTTTTACAGCTTTAATCGCCGTGCCCGCTATTAACAAACGCAACTGTGTAAATACTTGCGTAGCTAATTCGCGTGTAGGGGCAACAATAAGTACACGTGGATCGCGTTTACTGAGTGCTTTTTGTTTTATAACCCGTTGTACTGCGGGTAATAAAAACGCCAAGGTTTTGCCCGACCCAGTCTTTGACTGAGCAAAAATGTCATGCCCTGCAAGTGCGGTAGGCACTGCATGTGCTTGAATGTCTGTGGGCTGGGTGATCCCTTGATGTGCTAATTGTGTTTCAAGGCGAGTATCAATCCCAAGATCAGTAAAGTGCAATGTAATGTTCTCCAATGTGCAACTTAAATTAATTGCTGCATTATAGCGTACACATGGCTTATCCCGACAGCAAAAAGCAAAGTATGGTGCTATTTTTTGCAATTAATCTAAAAAAGCGTAAAATACGCGCCCCATATGCGCCGGATTTACGATTCGGTAAACGCCAATATTGGCTAATAAGGCAAAATAGGAAATAAAATGACAGCTGTTCATAAAGATGATCTTACCAGCGAACACTTTGTAGTGTGCGCTTTATACAAATTTGTAGGCCTACCTGAATTTGAAGCATTACGTAAACCTCTACTGGAGGTTATGGAAAAAAACGAAGTGCGAGGCACATTACTTTTAGCTGCAGAAGGAATTAATGGTACTGTTTCTTCAAAACGAGCGGGCATTGATAACCTCCTTGCATGGTTAGATGAACAGCCAAATTTAAAAAACATTGTTACTAAAGAATCCTATGATGACGAATGTCCGTTTTACCGCACAAAAGTAAAACTAAAAAAAGAAATCGTAACAATGGGCGTAGAGGGAATTGATCCTCTTAAAGTAGTGGGAAGCTATGTTAAACCTCAAGACTGGAATGCATTAATTTCTGACCCCGAGGTTGTACTTATTGATACGCGTAACGATTACGAAATTGAAATTGGCACATTTCAAAATGCCGTTGATCCAAATACAACAACGTTTCGTGAGTTCCCTCAATGGGCAAAAGAAAACCTTGATCCTGAAAAACATAAAAAAGTTGCTATGTTTTGTACAGGTGGTATTCGATGTGAAAAATCAACAGCTTACATGAAAGAGCAGGGCTTTGATGAAGTTTATCACTTAGAAGGTGGTATTCTTAAATACTTAGAAGAAGTGCCAAAAGAAGAAACCATGTGGGAAGGCGAGTGTTTTGTATTTGATAATCGCGTTGCTGTTGATCATGACCTACAGAAAGGTTCTTACGATCAATGTCATGCGTGTCGTATGCCTATAACTGAACAAGAAAAACAAAAGCCTGAATATTTAGAGGGTGTTTCATGTCATCATTGTATTGATAAGGTAACTGATGAGCAGCGAGCCCGTTTTGCAGAGCGCCAAAAACAAATTGAGCTCGCACAGGCTCGTGGTGAAGGGCATATAGGTAACGAAGCACAGACCGTTCTTCAACAACGCAAAGAGGCTAAAAAAGCACAAAAAGATGCTCAACGTGGTAAGTAAGTCATCTTTAAAATGTACTTAATAAAAAAGAGCTTTACGGCTCTTTTTTTTGGCTAAAATTTGTTATTCATCTTAGATAGTTGAGTGTTCAGCGTTAACACAGGCTAATTTTGATCACACTTTTGTTACACTGCGTATAGTGGTCAACAAAATGGTTTATAAGGTGGTTCTTTGAAATTGCGCATACTTCTATTAAATATCTACTTGTTATTATTCATTTTTAGCACAGCAGCATTTAGTGCAAATGTAATGGTACAAAAAGTTACAACGGAACGAACAAAAGAAGAGGTTAAAGCTGTAGGTAATGCAGAAGCAATTCACTCCGTTATATTATTTCCCGCAGTGGGTGATAGAGTAACAGCCGTTCACTTTAAACCGGGTAACTTCGTAAAGGAAGGAGATATTTTAGTCGAGCTTGACTCTCGCAGACAAAAAGCAGCTCTTAAACAAGCAGAAATAACCTTAGCAGATACTCAACGAACACTTAACAGACTTAGCGAAAGTCACAAAAAGGGAGCAATTCCTAAAAGTGACTTAGATGATGCTAAAACTTTGCATGCACTCGCCGAGGTTGCTCTTATTAATGCTAAAACAGATCTGGAAGACAGAACTGTGCTTGCGCCATTTGATGGTGTGATGGGACTTACTGATGTAGAAAAAGGGGATCGCATTACAGAGCAAACTGCCATTGCAACAATTGATGATACTCGCAGTTTGTACATTAATTTTAACGCCCCCGAGTCAGCTGTCTCAATACTAAAAAATAAAGGTATTGTGGAAGTAACACCATGGCAAAGCGCAAAAGCTATTAATGCTCAAGTTTCATATCTTGATTCTCGAATAAATCCACAAACTCGTACCTTACGTGTCAAAGCCAAACTGGAAAATGAAAATGATCAGTTTATGCCTGGTATGAGTTTTCGAATTAATATTACCATGCAAGGGGAATCATATGCTGTTGTGCCTGAGGCTGCACTTATGTGGGGAGCAACAGGGCCTTATGTTTGGAAAAGTATAGATAAAAAAGCAAAGCGCATAGATGTAAAAATAGAGCAACGCTTAGCTGGGCGATTGTTAGTTTCAGGCAATTTAAATGAAAACGATATATTGGTTGTTGAAGGCGTCCAACGCTTGCGCGAAAACCAAACATTAACGTTTGCTAATCCCAGTAATTTAGAGGAATAACAATGAAAAATTCCCCTATGATGCAAGACCTACCCTCAATGGCAATTCGCCGCCCAGTTCTCATTGTTGTTTTGAATCTACTAATAATAATTGCTGGTTTAGCTGCAATTGCAGGAATTGAAGTCAGAGAATTACCAGATGTTGATAGGCCACGTATAACTGTTTCGGCTTCATTTCCTGGTGGGTCTCCAGAAACGGTCGATACAGAAGTAACCAGTAAACTAGAAGGGGCAATAGCCCGTGTAAGTGGTGTTAAATCAATTCGCGCACAAAGTGAAGAAGGCAATGCGCGTATTGTTGTTGAGTTTCGCCCTGGCGTAGATTTAGACAATGCAGCTAACGAAACCCGTGAGTCTGTTGCTCGTGTACAACGAGAATTACCAGAGGAAGTTGAACGTGTTGCAATTATCAAGGCCGATAATGATGCAGAAGCTGTTGTTTCGCTCACTGTATCAAGTAATAGTCTAGCACTTGAAGCCCTTACTGAACGCGTTGAAACCGATTTAGCTCCCCAGTTTTTAACCATACCGGGTGTTGCCGATGTCAGGTTAAACGGGGACCGAAAACGTGTTTTGCGAGTTCGCTTAGATCCATTAAAGTTAAGTAGTTTTAATCTTACTATTCCTGATGTGGCAGATGTTTTACGAGAAGCGCCATTTGATGTACCAGCAGGAAGCCTTAAATCAAGTGACCAACAAGTCATAGTCAGAGCCGATGCGACTTCTATTACCCCCAATGAAGTTGCTGATATTATTGTTAGCGGTGATACGCGAGTAGGTGATATTGCATCAGTCTATTTTGGCCCTGCAGATCCGCGCTCTATGGTTCGTTTAGATGGCAAACCCGTTATTGGTATGGAGGTTATTCGTCAAGCGCAATCTAATACAATTGAAATATCGGATGAAGTTTTACAGTTACTTGAAAACATGCGCGAACGATTCCCTGAACTCGAATTTACGCTCACCTCAGACGATGCTCAATTTATAAGAAGCTCTGTTGACGAAGTAATAAACTCCTTAGTGCTTACAGTTTTGTTAGTGGTAATAACGTTATGGGTGTTTATAGGTTCGTGGCGCGCAACACTTGTGCCTGCATTTGCCATACCTGTTGCGCTTATAGGGTCTCTTGCACTTATTTGGGCCCTTGGTTTTTCTATTAATATACTCACTTTATTAGCACTGGTTTTAGCTACAGGTTTAATAGTTGATGATGCAATTGTTGTAAGCGAAAACATACAACGTCAAAGAGGACTAGGGCTTGGTCGGCGAGCATCAGCTGTAATAGGAACTCGAGAAGTATTTTTTGCGGTAGTTGCAACGACTGCCGTATTGGCTGCGGTTTTTATCCCTATTGCATTTTTACCTTCTACGGCAGGACGATTATTTAGAGAGTTTGGCGGGGTGCTTGCAGGCGCAGTCATTATTTCAAGTTTTGTTGCGTTATCACTTGTCCCTGCATTGACTTCAAAATTAAAACTAAAAAAACAAAGCAACCACCCATTTGCCAAAGTAGGTAATAAGTTAGTAAGCCTTTATAGCATAACAATTAAAAGCGTTCTGAACCGCGCTTGGCTCGTGCTCATAGCTTGTATATTAATAGCCTTTGGTTCTGGCGCATTGTATTTAAACCTCGATAACGAACTATTACCCACAGAGGACAGAGGTAAAATTCGTATATTTGCCAGAGGCCCAGACGGTGTTGGGTTGAACTTTATGGACAGGCAAGCAATGCAAATGGAAGATATTTTGTTACCTTTTGTAGAAAGTGGTGAAATAGAATCTATTTACACAGTTGTTGGGCAATGGGATCCTAATATTGTTTTTATTACCGTACCGCTAAAGCATTGGGACGACCGTCAATTTAGCCAGCAAGAAATCATTAATAAAATTCGCGGACCATTAGGTGAAATCCCAGGCGCAGCTGGTCGTGCATCCGGTTCTAATAGTTTAAATCTTAGAGGTCAAGGTGGCGGTATAGAAATCGCTTTATTAGGCCAAGATTACCAACAAATTTTTGTCGCTGCACAAGATTTTGCAAAGCAAATTGAAAACGCAATCCCGGGTACTGCGCCTGTAAGAGTCTCTTATCAGCCGTCACAACCACAATTACGTGTAAATATTGATAGGCGAAGAGCCGAAGAGTTGGGTGTATCGCTCAGTGATATCTCAATTACACTTCGCGCTGCCATCAATGGGGATGATGTTGCGGATCTAAACATTGGCGACCAATCAATACCCATCATGTTGCAAGTACAAAACCAAGTTATTCAAGATCCAAGTGATTTAGCAAACCTCTATGTGGCAAGTTCGCAAGGGAGGTTAGTGCCGATTAGTAGCTTAGCTAATATTAGTGAAGAAGGAGTAGCCGCTGAGCTTGAGCGTCATGCACAGCGTCGTGCTATTGAATTAGATATGGAGCTACCGGATGGTATGACGATTGCCGATATAGTCGATCAAATTCGCAATTTGTCTCAGCAATCGTTGCCTCAAGGTATTACCCTTGCGTTTAAAGGTGAAGCGCTGACCTTTGAAGAAACAGCAAACGAAGTACTTTTAACTTACGTGTTGGCTTTTCTAATTGTATTACTGGTATTAGCAGCTCAATTTGAAAGTGTAAACAGTGCAATAGTGGTAATGCTAACAGTTCCATTTGGTATTACTTCGGCTATTTTAGCGCTTTATTTAACAAATACGTCTCTTAATATTTATTCGCAAATTGGTCTGGTGATGCTCATTGGTTTAATTGCGAAAAATGCCATTTTATTAGTCGAATTTGCAGATCAACTTCGAGACCAAGGCTTATCAGTTCGCGAGGCTGTTGAAGAGGCTGCGCTGGTAAGATTACGTCCAATCACCATGACACTCGTTTCTACGTTACTTGGTGCACTGCCATTAATTTTATCAAGCGGGGCGGGTGCTGAAGCACGTAATGCAATAGGTTGGGTTGTATTTGGTGGTCTTTCACTTGCTGTTTTATTTACTTTATACTTAACACCAGTCATCTATTTAGGACTTGCACGTTTCACTAAGCCAAGAGGGGATGAAACTAAACAGCTGGCCCAAGAGCTTGAACAAACAGAATAAACCTTTAGTGGCCTAATTAATCTTTTTTCTTTAAAAAACGGTTAATTAGGCCCACAATTGCATTATTGGAAATCAGTAGGGATCTATAATGCAAAGCGAACAAATTGAAATAGCGCAATTTTTATCACAACACCCTCCTTTTGATGATCTTCCTCAAAAAGCATTAGATGAACTTGCTAAACAAGTCGAAGTCAGTTATTTCAGGGCTAATACCGATATTTTACAATACGGCCAAGACATAGCCGATTTGTACATCATAAGAAGTGGCGCTGTTGAAATGTATCGCCGTGATGGCGAGCTCTATAACCGTTTGGCCACTGCGGGAATATTTGGGCAAATGGGCTTGTTGATGAATCGCAAAGTACGTTTTCCGGCTACAGCGCTTGAAGACACGCTAGTGTATTGTATAAACGTTGACATATTTTTGCAGTATTGTGATGAATTTGAAGTCTTTGCAGATTATTTTGAAACCGATGGTAATGTGCGTTTGCATCAAGCAATTGTTGAGCAAGCCGATGGCAACGATTTAACCACTGCCAAGGTGAAATCGTTACTTCACCGAGACGTTGTTACAGTCGATGCAACTGAAACAGTAAAAAATATTGCACAGCTCATGACCGATGAGTCGGTTTCGTCAGTGCTAGTGACCGACGTTAATAAGCCTATTAATAACGACCCTCAAGAAGATGACGGGCAAGTCGTTGGTATAATAACAGATAAAGATTTACGTACTAAAGTTGTTGCGCAGGGGCTTGAGTACAACACGCCCGCACACGTTATTATGTCAACTAACCTAGTGCTACTTGATCAAAATGACTATATTTTTGAAGCCGTGCTAGCCATGCTCAGAGATAACTTACATCATCTTCCTGTGGTACAAAAAAAACGTCCAATAGGTGTTATATCACTGTCAGATATTCTACGTTATGAATCGCAAAGTAGCTTATTGTTGGTGCGTGGTATATTGGCTCAGCAGTCTGTTGAAGACTTAGCTCACTACGCAAATCAGCTTCCCCGTGTATTTGTGCGCATGGTAAATGAAGACGCAAACTCTCATATGGTTGGTACTGCAATGGCTGTCATTGGTCGTACATTTAAACAACGGTTGCTAATACTCGCAGAAGAAAAATTCGGCCCGCCGCCAGTACCCTACTGCTTTATTGCATTAGGCTCTATGGCTAGAGATGAGCAGCTTATTGTTACCGATCAAGACAACGCACTTATACTAGATAATAGCTATGACGACGAAAAACATAATGCTTATTTTCAAAATTTGAGTGACTTTGTTTGTGATGGATTAGCTCAATGTGGCTATAGCTATTGCGACGGTGAAATTATGGCGTCATTCAAGAAGTGGCGAAAAACACAGGACCAATGGTTTGAGCAATTTGCCCAATGGATTGCTGAACCCAAACCACAGGCTTTACTTAACAGTTCTATATTTTTTGATTTAGACGGCGTGTGGGGTAAAACAAAATGGGCTAATGAGTTAAAAACATATATTGCTCAACACAGTGCAAATAACAGACTGTTTCTAGCAAATATGGCAGCAAATGCTCGTAATAGAACACCTCCACTTGGCTTTTTTAAAGGGTTTGTTCTTGAACACAATGGGCAGCATCAAAAATCTATGAATTTAAAACGACGTGGCACAGCGCCATTAAGTGATGTTGTTCGCGTTCATGCACTTGCCATTGGATCTCGTAAGCAAAATTCATTTGATCGCCTAGAAGATATAATAGAAGCCAATATTTTGCCTGCAGGTAAAGCGCAAGACTTACGTGATGCGTTAGAGTACATTTCGATGACCCGAATACGTCATCAGGCATGGCAAATTGAGCAGGGTGAAGTACCCGACAATAATCTTGATCCGCATCTACTTTCTCCATTTGAACAGCGTCATTTAAAAGATGCTTTTGCTATTCTAGATAAGGCGCAAAATTACCTTAAATTTTGTTATACCGCACACTCGGGTGTGAAATAATCTATGTTTTTCAAAGAAGTTAAAAATTGGAATACACGTTATGCTCAGCTTGCCGATGACACGCAAAACAACTTACTAAAAGAGTTTTATTTATCTACATTTAGTGATGCTAGCGCTTCTGTAAAAGACATTCCTTTTGTTGCATTAGATTTTGAAACAACAGGGCTTAATAGTAAAACAGATGATATTGTGAGTGTGGGGTTAGTGCCATTCACATTGGCGCGAATATACTGTAAACAGAGTAAACATTGGGTTGTTCAGCCAAGACGAAACCTAAGTGAATCATCTATTGTGATCCACGGTATTACTCATAACGATGTTGATAACGCGCCTGACTTTGACAACATTATAGCCCCTTTACTTGATGCTTTGCGTTCTAAGGTAATAGTTGTTCACTATGCGGCAATCGAACGTGGCTTTTTTAATAGTGCCTTATTATTGCGATTAAAAGAGCATATTGAGTTTATGGTTGTAGATACCATGGAACTTGAGCGAAGAGCGCTCAAAGCAAAACAAGGCTTAATAGGGCAGCTATTTAACACTAAACTGGGATCGCTAAGGCTAAATGACTGTCGTAAACGTTATTCTCTACCTGCTTATGAAGGGCATCATGCGTTAACCGATGCGCTTGCAACCGCTGAGCTTTTACAAGCTCAATTGCGTCATCATTACACAGAAGAAACACCGTTGTGCACTATATGGAGCTGAACACATATAAATAAAAAACGCCGCAAAAATGCGGCGTTTTTTATTGTTGTTAATTTATTACTTAACTGGGCGAGGCTCAGTTCTTAAACCCAATACTAAGCTCACACACATAAGTAAAAGCACAAACGTAAATGGTAAACCTGTTGACACAGCACCCGCTTGTAAAGCTTCAATGGCTTGTGTTCCGCCAATCCAAAGTAGCGCAGCAGCAATAGCGCCCTCAACTGTAGCCCAAAATATACGCTGGGGAACGGGAGCGTCAATCTTACCACCGGCTGTAATAGAATCGATTACTAACGACCCAGAGTCTGACGAGGTAATAAAAAACACAAGTACAAGAACAATCGCAATAAACGATAAAATATTTGAAAGCGGCAGTTCATCCAGCATATGAAACATTGCTAAAGGGACTTCAGTTAAGCCATTAAGCCCAAGCGCGCCAACACCATTGATAATTTGATCAATTGCAATACCACCGTAGATAGACATCCACAATACCGTTACTAAAGTTGGAATAAGTAATACAGCGATTAAGAATTCACGAATAGTGCGTCCGCGTGAAACACGAGCTATAAACATACCAACAAACGGTGACCACGAAATCCACCATGCCCAGTAAAATACAGTCCAACCGTGCATCCATGTTTCGTCTTCACGGCCGTGTGGGTTACTCAAAGGGATAATGTTTTCTACATACCCCATTACTGTATTTGGAACATTCCCCATAGCTACAGCAAAACCAACTAGGCAAACAAACAACAGTAATACAAACGCTATCAGCATGTTTATATTACTTAATAGCTTTACACCGCCATCAATGCCGCGAACAACGGATATAACGGCTAATAAAGTAACCCCTACAATAACTAAAATTTGCGAGCCAATACCGCCTTCTAAACCAAATACATGGTTAATCCCCGCTGAGGCTTGCTGCGCACCTAAACCTAATGAAGTTGCTAACCCAAATAAAGTAGCCAAAACAGCCAAAATATCAATAATATGACCCGGCCATCCCCACGCTTTATCACCTAAAATCGGATAAAAAATCGAACGGATTGAAAGCGGGAGCCCCTTATTGTAAGCAAAAAAAGCCAAAGATAAACTAACCACTGCATAAATTGCCCACGGATGAAGACCCCAGTGGAACATGGTTGCGCCCATGGCTAATTTTGCAGCTTCTGGTGTGTTTGCTGCAACGTTTAATGGTGTTTCGTACCAGCCAGTATAATAAGCAACAGGTTCTGCTACACCCCAAAACATAAGGCCGATACCCATACCAGCGGCAAATAACATTGCAAGCCATGAAAGGCGAGTATGAGAGGGTTTAGCTTCACTTCCTCCCAAGCGTATATTTCCGTATGGAGATACAATAAGCGCTAAACAGAAAACGACGAAAAAGTTAGCAGCCCACATAAATAGCGCATCAAAGTTATTAATAATATCGAATTTAATAGTATCGAGCGCAGTTTTAGCTGTTTGTGGCTCGGTGACAAGCAAGGCAACTAAAAATAAAATAATAAGACCCGCACTAATCCCAAAAACAGGGTTATGAATATCAAACCCCCACTTTTGGACGTTATCCTGTCCTACAGTGTAATCTGTATTATCAATACTATATTTGTCATGATTTTCCTTCATGCAATACCTCTTTTGTAATTATAAATAACTGGTTATCCAGCCGCCCATTAAATACATTAGTCTATATACTGAGAATAAAAAATAATTTGAAGACTAACTATTTATTTTTCTATCTTACAGATGATACGCAGCTACATAAACGATAAAAGTAACAAATAGTTAAAATAGCGTGTTTTAAGGGTAATGTTAGCCATAAAAGTAGCTTTTTAAAAAATTAATAGTAGGTAGATAAAAACTATAAGCTTAGAACTTAAACTATAATTAAAATAATTATTTATAGACCAAGCAGTCTAGTAAGTTGAAGAAGAAAATGAACCTAACGGGGTGGTGGAAGTTTATACACTGCATAAAACTTATGCAGTGTATACGTTAGTGCTTATTTTTTACCTGTGTAAGCGTCGTTGTGTACGCCCGCTGCACGACCTGAAGGGTCGGCATTATTTTGGAACGATTCATCCCAAGCAAGTGCTTCTGGTGTTGAGCAAGCGACTGACTTACCGTGTGGTACACACTTAGCCGAGGCGTCACCTGGGAAGTGCGACTCAAAAATAGCACGGTAGTAATAAGCTTCTTTTGAATCAGGGGTATTAATAGGGTATTTGAACTTAGCGTTAGCGAGGTCTTGATCGCTTACTTGCTCTTCAACATACTCTTTTAATGTGTCTATCCAACTGTAGCCAACACCATCAGAAAACTGTTCTTTTTGGCGCCATAAAACTTCATCAGGTAGGTAACCACCAAAGCCTTCACGTAAAATATGCTTTTCAATTTTGCCATCTTTACACATTTTAGCTTCAGGATTGATGCGCATAGCAACATCAACAAATTCTTTGTCTAAGAATGGTACGCGGGCTTCAACACCCCATGCGGCCATTGACTTATTAGCGCGCAGGCAGTCAAACATATGAAGTTTAGATACTTTACGGTTTAGTTCTTCATGAAACTCTTGTGCATTTGGCGCTTTATGGAAGTATAAGTAACCACCAAATAATTCATCTGCACCCTCACCAGAAAGAACCATTTTAATACCCATGGCTTTAATTTGACGAGCCATTAAATACATAGGGGTTGATGCACGAATAGTGGTTACATCATAAGTTTCTATGTGGTAAATAACTTCACGAAGCGCATCAATACCTTCTTGAATAGTAAAAATGATAGGGTGGTGCACTGTCCCAATCATGTCTGCTACCTTTTGAGCTGCCGCTAAATCGGGTGAACCCTCAAGACCCACTGAAAACGAGTGAAGCTTAGGCCACCAAGCATCACTTTCGTCGTTATCTTCAATACGTTTAGCTGCAAAACGCTGTGTGATAGCAGAAATTACCGATGAGTCTAATCCACCAGATAGTAATACACCGTAAGGTACATCACACATAAGTTGGCGTTTAACGGCTGCCTCTAGTGCGTCTTTCACATCTGATGATTCTGCACTGTTATCTTTCACTGCGTCGAATGTTTGCCAATCGCGTTTATAATACGGCTTTAATTCACCATCTTTACTGTAAAGGTAATGACCAGGAGGAAATTCTTCAATATGTTTACAAATTGGAGAAAGTGCTTTTAGCTCAGATGCAACATAAAAGTTACCGTGCTCATCGTGGCCAGTGTATAGCGGTATAATACCAATGTGATCGCGACCAATTAAGTAGGCGTCATTCTCTTCATCGTATAAGCAAAATGCAAAAATACCGTTCAAGTCATCTAAAAACTCAGGACCTTTTTGTTTATACAGCGCTAATATTACTTCACAGTCAGACTGTGTCTGAAAGGTAAAATCAGTGTCTAAGTTTGCAGCTAACTCTTTGTGATTATATATTTCCCCGTTTACCGCTAAAATATGCGTTTTTTCAGGGTTGTATAAAGGTTGCGCACCACTAGATACGCCAACAATTGCAAGACGTTCGTGAACTAAAATTGCTTTTTCAGACGCGTAAACACCAGACCAATCTGGGCCTCGGTGTCGTAGTAATTTTGACATTTCAATTGCTTGAGTTCGCAATTGAGCGGGATCAGATTTAATATCTAATACCCCAAAGATTGAACACATAGTAACTCCTCATTCCTATTATGTGTGCAGATCAGCCACTTTGCTGAACTGCGAACCCTTGTTTTATCAGAAATATTTACTCAAGTCACATAGCTTTTGCAATTAATTAAGAATAATTTATGCACCAATGTTTAAGTGACCGCACCTTGTTGGTGAACAAGGAGTAACTATGATTATTTTTGCATCAATTCCATTGTTCAAACTCTGTACTATTAGTGAGTTATCCAAGTGAGCTTGCTTTACAGACGGCTCGTTTTTGTAACACAGTGGTGCAATAAGCAACTGCTAATTAGTTAATGTTCAACGTAACTAATTATTGCTTAACGTTTGCTTTTAAGTGCAATTTTTAACTGGTTTAAATGACCGTCGAGCTTTTGTCTGGCTTGTAATGCTTGCTTAAACGTCACATATTCAAATTCAATTGTATCTAGTGGTCTGTATTGCGCAAATTGATGAAAATCTGCTTCAATTACGGTGCCTAATAAGGGGTAACCCCCCGTTGTTTGCGCATCGTTTAACAAAACAATGGGTTCTCCATTTGGTGGAAGTTGAATGCTTCCGGGGCTCACAGCAAGAGAAGGCAATGAGTGTGAGTGGGTTAAAGAATAATTATCACTTTGAAGCCTAACACCCATACGGTTACTATTGTGACTCACTTTAAACGACGACTGAGTAAACCCATTAATGATCTGTTTTGAGAAAAGCTTTGCATGTGGGCTTGGGTATACGCGAACAATTTTACGTTTTGGCGGCATAAGTGCACCGCATTGAGTAAATTCTGATTGGTAAGGGGTTATTTTAATAGTGTCACCGGCTATGAGCGATTTGCCATTTAGTCCGCCAAAACCAGCATTTAAGTCAGTTGCTTTAGAGTTCATAACAACCGGGCTTTGAATACCACCTTTAACGGCAATGTAGGCTCTTAATCCTGCTCTGCCGGTTGAAAATTTTAGCACCTGTTTTTGTTTAATATTATATGTCCAACCTGGGTAAATCGGTTTTTCATCAAGTGTTGCATTTAAATCAGCACCAAATAAGGCAATAACAGTGTTGCATTCAAACGCAAGTTCGCACAAGCCAACGGTTACCTCAAGAACAGCGGCGTTTTTATCATTATTTAAAAGGCAGTTTGCTATGGTTTGTGCGTAAGGGTCTAAGCTGCCAGACTGGCTAACGCCTAAATGGCGGTACCCGTTACGTCCAAAATCCTGGATGCTCAGTAATGGGCCACTTTTAATAACTTTAATCATTATTTATATCCCCACAGATACAGGTATAAATTCAAGCGTGTCACCAGGCTGTATTAAGCATGGGCTTTTTTGCGTTGCATCAAATAATGGTATGTCAGTTCGGCCAATAATATGCCAGCCACCAGGCGAATCTGCCGGGTAAATGGCTGTTTGGTCAGCACCAATAGCGACAGACCCTTTAGGTACTTTAAGACGAGGTTCTGAGCGTCTTGGTGTAAAAAGTTGCTTGTTTAGTCCATTTAAGTATGCAAAACCAGGTTGAAACCCCAAAAATAAAACAGCGTACTGGGGCTCACTGTGAAGGTTAATGACGTCATCAATGCTTAAACTATGAAAATTTGCCACGTAGTTTAAGTCTTCGCCGTTATAATGCGTTTTGATTTTGTGGTGTTTAGCTACGAACTCATTAGGTTTAATGTTATTCCAAATATCTGGTAATTGCTCAAGCCATTTAGCTAACTCAATATCTTGCTTTAAATATAAAGTGAGTGAGTTCATACCGGGTACAATATCAATAAATGAATTATCTTTTTTACAGTGATTTGCTAAAGACCAAATTTTTTTTTGAATACTGAGTGTTCCGCTAGTGCTTAAGTGAGAGGCATCAAGCAATAAGCTATTGTTTGATATGGCGTAAACGTGAGGATTTTGCATTAGTAAAACCTAATTCGAACATCATTAAGCAAACCTATCACATATTTAATTAATTATTTATACCCTTGAGACCAACACAGAACATTTATGCAAAATTGTTAACACACTTAAATTTAAATCTTATTGTCAATTAGATTTAAAAGTAAACTTTATATGTTTAGCCTCGTAATAAATAAGCACGACGTTTGAAATAATAATTAAATTTAAATGGTCTTAATTAGTACGGACTTGTTTAGAGGTACATTATGAATTATCAGCATTTATTATATTTATCGGGCGCTGCAATTATATTTAGCGCAGGCGCGTTTGCTTTATCGATGGAAAAGGTCGAACAAAGCGATGTAGCAGCCAGTATGCATGTAGAAAGCCTTGTATTAGGATCGGGGTGTTTTTGGGGCGCAGAAAAACGCTATGAAGCGCTAGATGGAGTAATCGATGCAGAATCTGGTTATGCAGATGGCAATGGGTTTGAGGCTACTTACAAAAACATTACTAAGCAATCACGCCGCTTTGACGAAAACAATTACGCTGAAGTAGTGAAAGTGACTTACAACAGCAATATTATTTCTGCGCAAGAGTTACTTAAAAATTACTTTGAAAGTCACGACCCTACTCAGTTAAACAAACAAGGTAATGACATTGGTACGCAATATCGATCTATTATATTAACGAGCAACGATGCGCAAAAAGACACAGCTTTAAAGGTTAAAGCGCAATACCAACAATTATTAACCAATGCTGGGTATGGAAATATAGTCACCGTTATCAAGCCACTTGAGGGCTTTGTAGCTGCTGAAGAATACCACCAAAATTATTTGCAAAAAAATCCTAATGGTTATTGCCCTGATCATTCTACTGGTGTGGTTTTTGAACCAGTACCAGTTAAAACGAAAGACAACACTGCATTATTAGTGGGTAAACAAATAGTGATAATAGACTCTCGAGACTATTGCCCTTACTGCGAGAAGTTTAAAAAAGAGGTGGCAAATCACTACAAAGGCACCATCCCTTTGTCATTTAGATACGCAGATCAATTAGACGGGTTAATCATTAAATCAGCGACATGGGCAACACCCACAATTCTATTTTTAGAAAATGGTGAAGAAGTATATGGTCGCCAAGGCTACGCAAGCCGTGAGACATTTTACAAAGCTTTAGGTGCATTTAAATTAGGAGACAGTGAAGCTTATAAGGTTGCATTTAATGCCAAAACAGATCGCCCATATTGTAAAGAATATAAAATATTTAAAAACACACCCGATGGCACCTTTGTCGATAAGCTCAGTGGTGAGGCTTTATTTGACACTCGAGATCGTTTTAATTCTGGTACAGGTTGGCTGTCGTTTACGCACCCTGTTAAAAACAGTGTAACCGAACACGAGGACAATAGTTGGGGCATGCAACGCATAGAATTAAGGTCTAAAAGCACAGGTATTCACCTGGGGCATTTATTTCCGGGTGAGGGGCCTAGAGGAAAAAATAGATATTGTATAAACGCAACCGTATTAGACTTTGTCCCTCGAGATAATAGCTAATACCCATATAAACCTATCGGTCTATAATTGGTGTTTCGACTAGTAAAGAAACAAGTACAAAAAAGCCCTCATAATTGAGGGCTTTATAAATATTTACTAAGTGGTGCACTTTTGTTGAAAAATAAAACAGCCCAAACTAAGTCACCACCTAATTTGAACTGCTTTTCACACTGACAACATCTTCACACACAATAAAGATTCGTTTACTGCCAAAAGCAGATTTTTATATTATGTGGCCGTTGGAGAGAATAAAAACAGCCCAAACTAAGTCACCACCTAATTTGAACTGCTTTTCACACTGACAACATCTTCACACACAATAAAGACTCGTTTACTGCCAAAAGCAGATTTTAATATTATGTGGCCGTTGGAGAGAATAAAAACAGCCCAAACTAAGTCACCACCTAACTTGAACTGTTTTTCACACTGACAACATCTTCACACACAATATAAAGATTCTTTTATACATTTATTTGAGTCATAAAAACTAAATTGGTTTCAAACTTAGTTATTTAAATAAAAACTCAATTAGTCATTAAATGTTTTCGTTAAATAAACTTTATGTTGTTTCCTAAATTCAAACAAACGATAAAAATAAAACTGATAAGTGAAAAAATTTAAACCATAAAATTAAATAACAAAAAAGCCAACTCATTGATAATAAGTTGGCTTTTTCATTAATTTAATGTGAATTTTTTATGATTTATACAGTAAATAAATTAACTAAGTGTGAACTAAAAATTATTGTTCTTGGGTTTTTCTAAAAGTATCAACTACCCATTTAGCAAACAGATCAAGAGGGTGGTTGGCTACATTTGAGTCGTGTTGAACCAAATAATATTTATCTTTAGTCGTTAATGGCTGTTCAAACAATTTATATAACCATTGCTCGTCTAACCAGCTTTGGCTTATAGGTAGAGGAATAAGTGCAATCCCCATACCTTGCTGTGCGGCACGTGCAACACCAAACATACTATCTATCTGAATAATTTGCGTAGGCGAAAAATCATCTATGCCCACTTTTTCAGCCCACTGGTGCCATGCCCAAGGGCGTGCTTTGTGTAAAATTAGTGGTACTTGGTTTAGTGCTTGTAAATCGTTGTTTTTCCACTGTTCAAGTAATTTTTTATTACATGCAGGAATGTATTCTAAATTAAATAGCTCAGTGACTGCGCCCTCAGTTGGCTTACTTGACGAAAGCACAATAGACAAATCACTATGGCGGGTAAGTTCTTTACGTGTTTTGAGCGTGTCCATTTGCAAATTAATATTAGGATGCTGAGTGGTCCATTCGCTTAATTTTGGCATCAGCAATTCACTGGCAAAAAACTCGGGTAAAGTAATCGTGATATTTGTGTTTTGTTGTAATTGACTAAACTCATTAATGGTACCTTCTAACATAGTAATGATAGGGGAGATCGCATCAAAAAAGTTTTTTCCAGCCGTAGTTAGGCTAATCGAACGTGTTTTACGATGAAACAGCTCTATACCAAGTTGTTCTTCTAGTTGTTTTATTTGGTGGCTTACCGCCGACGGTGTTAAGTACAGCTCATTGGCTGCATGCTTAAAACTTAGGCTTCTTGCTGCAAAGCAAAAAGAACGAAGACCACGAATAGGTGTTTGCATGTTTTCCAGTGTTTAAATGTTTAGATTACCTGTACAGGCAAATATCGATCCAAATGTTATTATTCAATACTATCAATAACTTAATTTTATTGATAGGGCAGCTTCACAATTTTGGTGCATCATAACAACAAATTAGTGCAATAGCTCTAGCTAAATAACACAGTATTTATGCATCTATTATAGATAATAATTTATTAAGCGTGTATTAATTAACCATAAAAATAGTATTGAAAGCAAAAAAAATCCCTCTTACGAGGGATTTTGGGTAACTCAGCGCCATTGGCACTGGGAATGAGGTCGGTACAGGGTAAAGTTAACTATATAATAATCTTATAAAACCATTTCTGGTACTTCACCGTCAACAAGTAATTTACCTGCTGTTTTGCTAATAATTTCATCTACAGATACACCAGGTGCACGCTCTATTAAATGAAATGCGCCGTCTTTAACTTCTAAAACGGCTAAATCTGTTACTATTTTCTTTACGCAATTTACACCGGTAAGCGGTAAACTACATGCTTCAAGAAGCTTAGATTCACCATGCTTACTGGCATGGGTCATTGTAACAATTATATTTTTTGCGCCAGCAACTAAGTCCATTGCGCCGCCCATGCCTTTAATAAGCTTTTTGGGGATCATCCATGACGCGATGTTACCGTTCTGGTCAACTTCAAAAGCACCAAGAACTGTTAAGTCTACATGACCACCCCGTATCATGGCAAAACTATCTGCACTATTAAATATGGCAGCACCTGTGGCTGCTGTCACGGTTTCTTTACCCGCGTTAATCATATCAGCATCAAGCTCAGCTTTAGTTGGGTATTGCCCCATACCTAATAGGCCATTTTCTGACTGTAGCATAACTTCAATATCATCAGGTACATAGTTTGCGACGAGTGTCGGAATTCCTATGCCCAAATTAACGTAGTAACCATCTTGTAGTTCTTGCGCAACGCGCATTGCAACTTGTTCACGTGATAATGCCATTACTTTGCTCCTGCTTAATCTCGTGTTGTTACACGTTCAATGCGTTTTTCAAAGTTACCTTTAATCACGCGATTTACATAAATGCCAGGGGTGTGGATTTGGCTTGGTTCAAGTTCACCCGGCTCGACGATTTCTTCAACTTCTGCCACAGTAATTTTTCCTGCTGTTGCAGCCATTGGGTTAAAGTTCATTGCTGTGTGTCTAAATACCAGGTTTCCATACCGGTCAGCCTTCCACGCTTTCACAATGGCAAATTCACCCGTGATAGACTCTTCTAAAATGTAAGGGCGACCATCAAATTCTTTTACATCTTTACCCTCTGCAACGGGCGTACCGTAACCTGTAGCGGTATAAAATGCGGGAATACCGGCACCACCAGCGCGCATTTTTTCTGCAAGTGTTCCTTGTGGCGTAAGCTCAACATCTATTTCGCCATTTAATAATTGCTGCTCAAATAGGGCGTTTTCTCCAACATACGAGGCAATTACTTTTTTTATTTGTTTATCTTGCAATAAAATACCTAAACCAAAATCATCAACACCGCAGTTGTTAGATACAACGGTTAACTCTTTTGTGTTCATCTTTTTAATTTGCTTTATTAAACCTTCAGGTATTCCACATAAACCAAAACCACCGGCAATAATGGTATCACCGTCTTTCAACCCTTCCATTGCAGCTTCGTAGCTTGAAACCACCTTATCAAAACCGGCCATGAGTCTCTCCTCATTGTGTGCTAAATTTTGTTAACTATTTACCTTCGTTTTACACTTACTTAAGTAATATATAGGCTAAAAAGTAGTTAACACGAAAGTGTGTCATTGTTGTTTTTTGTGCAGCGCTACAGAAACTTTACTTATTGGCGTTTTGTTAAGCGCATTAGTAATGGCCCAACCTGCATCAACAAGCCTTTGTAAATCAATTCCATGGTTTATGCCAAGGCCATCAAGTAAGTAAACGACATCTTCAGTGGCAACATTTCCTGACGCGCCTTTAGCATAAGGGCACCCACCAAGGCCGGCAACTGCTGCGTCAACCGTTGATATTCCTAGGCTTAGCGCTGCGTAAATATTTGTGAGCGCTTGCCCGTAGGTATCATGAAAATGCACTGCAAGCCGGTTGCTGTCTATGTGCAATAAAAGTAATTCTATGAGTTGAGTTACTTTTTTTGCAGTACCTACGCCAATCGTGTCTCCAAGGCTTACTTCGTAACAGCCTAAATCTAATAGCTTTTGTGTTACATCAAGCACAGCCTTAGCGTCTATGTCTCCTTCGTAAGGACAGCCAAGTACACAACTTACGTAACCACGAACACGGATATTATGCTCTTTTGCAAAGTTCATAACTTCACTGAAGCGTGTGATACTTTCGTCAATAGAGCAGTTGATGTTTTTTTTACAGAACGACTCGCTTGCGGCTGTAAAAATTGCAAACTCTTTAATACCAGCGTCATGGGCCGCGTGCGCACCTTTCAAGTTTGGTGTAAGCGCGCTTAAGTTAATATTTGGTAAGTTAAGTGCGTTAATCACATCTGCCGAATCTGCCATTTGTGGCACCCATTTAGGGGATACAAACGCACCTGCTTCTATATCTTTTAAACCGGCTTGTGCAAGGGCATTAATCAGTGAAATTTTATCCTGAGTATTTACCACCCCCTCGTTTTGTAAGCCGTCACGCGCTCCCACCTCAACAATACGAACCGAATCAGGAAAGGCACTCATTAGGCACCTTCCTGTTGTGTGGTATCTTCAACAATGGCGAGTAGGGCACCGTGAGATACCAATTCACCTTCACCAAAACAATAGCTTTGTAAAATGCCATCGTGTGGCGCATTGAGGGTGTATTCCATTTTCATAGCTTCAATGATCACAACAGGATCGCCTTTGCTAATCGTACTGCCAACATTAACCAAATGTTTAACCACGGTGCCATTGAGTGGTGCTGCTAGTGGCAATGCATCACTTTCATGTGAACTTATGTAATGTTTATTAATGAGTTCAAGCTTAGTTTGTAGTGCTTTATTCATAACCGTAATGGCGTCATTACAGTGTGAGACATGCGCAATATGCTTATTGCCATCAATAAATACAGTACAAACGCCTTTAATGACTGTCCCTTGAAGATTAAATACCGTGTTGTTATGGGTAATGTTGAACCCTTGAGATGTTTTAATCGCACTCAGCTGCAAATCTTTAAAGGGCACTTTAATGATGCGTGGAGAATTTAAGTTGAATCCACTAAGTTGCTGCCATGGGCTACCATTGCTTTGCTGAGCTTGCTCATTATTCAAAGAGCATAAGTACGCAAATGCACCTATGAGCTCACTAGATTGTAAAAGTGCACCATCAACGGCAACTAAAGAGTCGCCTTGCTCTGCAATAAAGTGTGTACTTGGCGCGCCCTGGTTAAAAGTAGGGTGATTAGCTAAGTTATTTAAAAAGCCAATGTTAGTACTAAAACCCGCTAAATGAAATTCCCCAAGTGCTTGGCGTAAACGCCCTAATGCTTGCTCGCGGTTATCATCATGTACTATAAGCTTTGCAATCATTGGGTCGTAATAAGGGCTGATTTCATCGCCTTGTGCAATGCCGGTATCTATTCGTACAAACTCACTATTAAGCGGAGTATTTAACGATTCAATTACGCCTGAACAAGGAATAAAGTCGTTGCTTGGATCTTCTGCGTAAATTCGCGCTTCAAAGCTGTGGCCTTGTAGTTGTATGTCAGATTGCGTTAAAGGCAAAGTGTGCCCAGCTGCTATATTAATTTGCCAATTCACTAAATCTACACCGGTTACCATTTCGGTTACTGGGTGTTCTACTTGTAGGCGTGTGTTCATTTCCATAAAGAAAAACTCATCGCCACACAGTAAAAATTCAACAGTACCTGCACCGCGGTAATTTATAGCCAGAGCACAACGTACTGCGGCTTCGCCCATTTCTTTTCGTAATGTGTCACTTAAACCTGGTGCTGGCGCTTCTTCAATTACTTTTTGATGACGACGTTGTAAAGAGCAGTCTCTATCACCTAAATAAACACAGTTACCGTGATTATCTGCAAACACCTGTACTTCAACATGGCGAGGCTGGTTAACATAGCGCTCTAGCAGTACTAAGTCATTACCAAAGCCTGCTATAGCTTCACGCTGTGCGCCTTCGAGAGCACTCATGAAATCTTTAGCTTGCTCAACAACGCGCATACCTTTACCACCGCCCCCAAAAGCCGCTTTAATCAGTACGGGATAGCCAATTTTTTCAGCCTCAGATTGTAAAAAGGCAGGGTCTTGATTATCACCATAATAGCCAGGCACTAACGGTACATTTGCTTTAGCCATTATTTCTTTAGCGCGGGTTTTAGAGCCCATGGCTTCTATGCTGCTTGCAAGTGGACCAATAAACGCAATGTTGTTAGCCTCACAGGCTTTAGCGAACTCGCTGTTTTCAGATAAAAAGCCATACCCAGGGTGAATACAATCTGCACCACTATTTTTTGCTACTTGTAAAATTTTATCGGTTACAAGGTACGAGTCTTTACTCGGCGCAGGCCCAATATGGTAAGCCTCATCAGCCATTTTTACATGTTGTGCGTGCTTATCGGCGTCAGAATAAACGGCTACAGTCGTTAACCCCATTTGCTTTGCACTGCGCATGATACGGCACGCAATTTCACCTCGGTTGGCAATGAGTATCTTTTTTAAAGTGTGTGTGTTCATAATTAATCCTACAGTTGCCAAGCGGGTGGGCGTTTATCAAAAAAAGCACTAAGCCCTTCTTGGCCTTCATCAGATACACGAATCTTTGCAATACGTTCGGCCGTAAGCTCAATAAGTTGTTCACTAATAGGCTTGTTTGCCACATCATTAATTAAAGCTTTAGCGGCTTTGACTGCAACAGGGCCGTTATCAATCAGTGTTTGCAACATGTTATCAAGCGCACAGTCTAAATTGCCGGTTACTTGATGAACTAACCCAAGTTGTTTGGCTGTGTGGGCATCAAACACCTCGGCAGTTAAAAAATATCTACGAGCAGCGCGCTCACCTATGGCTTTAATTACATACGGGCTAATTACCGCAGGAATAAGCCCAAGTTTAACCTCACTTAAGCAAAACTGAGCATCATCTTTACACAGTGCAATATCGCAACAGGCAATTAAGCCTAACGCACCACCAAATGCAGCGCCTTGAACAGCACACACGGTTGGGTGAGGGCTGGTGGCTAAAACCTGCATTAGTTTTGCAAGTTGCATAGAGTCGGCAAGATTATCGGCGTAATTGTTATCAGCCATGGATTTCATCCAGGCTAAGTCTGCTCCGGCTGAAAAGTGTTTGCCTTCTGTTTTTAACACGAGCGCTTTTATATCAAGCGTATTTGCATGTTCAATGCATTGAATTAATTCGTGAATTACTTCGCTATTAAATGCGTTTCTTTTTTCAGGGCGGCTTAAAACAAGTACAGCCACATTAGATTTTGTTATTTGTAGTGTTACTGACATTTACTGCGCTCCGGTTACATTCTAAATACGCCAAATTGAGAATCTTGCGCTGGTGCATTTTTAGCAGCACATAAGGCAAGTCCTAATACGTTACGTGTGTCGGCTGGGTCAATAATACCGTCGTCCCACAAACGCGCGCTGGCATAATATGGGTGGCCTTGCTCTTCGTATTGCTCAATGATTGGCTTTTTAAACTCGCTAATTTGCTCATCGGTCATACTCTGGCCTTTTCGCGCTAAGCCGTCTTGCTTCACTTGGGACATTACCCCTGCGGCTTGCTCGCCGCCCATGACTGAAATACGGGCATTAGGCCACATCCACATCATGGTTGGTTCAAATGCGCGGCCACACATACCGTAATTACCAGCGCCATAAGAGCCGCCAATAAGTACCGTAAATTTAGGCACATCGGCACACGAAACCGCCATCACCATTTTAGCGCCGTGTTTTGCAATGCCTTCGGCTTCGTATTTTTTACCTACCATAAAGCCGGTAATATTTTGTAAAAAAACCAGTGGGATATTGCGTTGTGCACACAGTTGAATAAAGTGTGCGCCTTTTTGAGCCGACTCGCTGAATAAAATGCCGTTATTAGCCACTATGCCAACAGGGTTACCGTAAATGCTTGCAAAACCGGTTACCAACGTTTCACCAAAGTAGCGTTTAAATTCATCAAACGATGAATCATCAACTGTTCGGGCAATGACTTCTCGTACGTCAAATGGCTTTTTAAGGTCGGTACCCACTATGCCGTAAAGTTCGCTTATATCGTACCGAGGCGCTTTTATATCTTTTAATAACGGTGCAGTAGGGCGTGTGTAATTAATGCGTTCAATACATTGGCGTGCGATAGACAGCGCATGCTCGTCGTTTTCAGCAAAGTGATCAGCTACCCCTGATGTTTTACAATGAACATCAGCACCACCAAGCTCTTCAGCCGTTACTTCTTCACCTGTTGCCGCTTTTACAAGCGGCGGGCCTGCTAAAAATATGGTGCCTTGTTCTTTCACTATTATGCTTTCATCTGCCATAGCCGGTACATAAGCACCACCAGCAGTACATAACCCCATTACCACTGCAATTTGAGGAATGCCTTTACCTGACATTCGAGCTTGATTGTAAAAAATACGGCCAAAATGTAATTTATCGGGAAATACATCATCTTGCTCAGGTAGGTTAGCACCGCCAGAATCAACCAAATAAATACACGGTAAATGGCATCGCTCTGCAATGTCTTGTGCTCGCAAATGTTTTTTAACAGTAAGCGGAAAGTAGGTGCCGCCTTTAACCGTGGCATCGTTTGCAATGATCATGCATTCAATGCCTTTTACACGGCCAATACCAGCTACGACACCTGCGCACGGGATAGCTTGCTCATAGACGCCAAATGCAGCGAATTGAGAAATTTCTAAAAATGGTGAACCTTCGTCAATTAGCGTACTAATACGATCGCGTACAAATAATTTACCGCGACCTTCGTGACGCTCTTTTAAAGCAGTCCCACCACCTAAACTTATTGTGGCAACTTTATCGCGTAAATCATCCACTAGCGCCGACATGTTTTTATGATTTTGCACAAAAGTAGGATCGTGAGGATTAACGCTCGATTTTAAAATCGTCATAATCTAATCCTTAACGGCTTTCAGTGAAAAGTTCGCGACCAATTAGCATGCGGCGAATTTCAGACGTGCCGGCGCCAATTTCGTATAGTTTAGCGTCACGTAGTAATCGACCCGTTGCGTATTCGTTTATGTAGCCGTTTCCACCTAGTATTTGAATCGCATCCAGTGCCATTTTGGTTGCCAGCTCGGCGGCATATAAAATGGCGCCAGCAGCATCTTTACGTGTGGTTTCACCGCGGTCACAGGCTTTAGCTACCGTGTAAACATATGAACGAGCAGCGTTCATTTGTGTGTACATATCGGCAACCTTGCCCTGAATAAGCTGAAATTGCCCAATAGGGGTATCAAACTGTTTACGCTCATGAATGTAAGGCACAACAATATCCATACATGCTTGCATAATGCCAAGGGGGCCTGCAGCCAATACAACACGTTCGTAATCTAGGCCGCTCATAAGTACTTTTACGCCTTCGTTTAAGTTACCTAAAATGTTTTCTTCAGGCACTTCACAGTTTTCAAATACTAACTCACAGGTGTTTGAACCACGCATGCCAAGTTTGTCGAGCTTTTGTGCGGTTGAAAAACCAGGGAACGTCTTCTCTACTATAAATGCAGTGATCCCTTTAGCACCGGCGTTTAAATCGGTTTTAGCGTAAATAACCAGTGTGTCTGCATCCGGGCCATTCGTGATCCACATTTTATTACCGTTCAAAATGTACTTATCGCCTTTTTTCTCAGCTTTAAGTTTCATCGATACCACGTCAGAGCCCGCATTAGGCTCACTCATAGCAAGCGCACCAATGTGTTCACCGCTGATAAGTTTTGGTAGGTATTTTTCTTTTTGTGCTTGTGAACCATTACGGTTGATTTGATTAACACACAGGTTTGAATGCGCACCGTAGCTCAAGCCTATAGACGCACTTGCACGGCTAATTTCTTCCATTGCTATAACATGCTCTAAATAGCCTAAGCCCGCACCACCAAACTCTTCAGGAACGGTCATGCCTAACACGCCCATTTCGCCCATTTGCGGCCAAAGTTGATTTGGAAATGTATTGTCAATGTCGGTTTGTTCAGCTAGTGGCGCAATTTCTTGGCTTGAAAAACTATTTACATGGTCGCGGATCATATCGGCGGTTTCGCCAAGACCAAAGTTCATCTCTTTATAAAGTGAAATAGTGCTCATGATTCATTCCTGTGTGAGTGTGTGTTATTAGTGTGTTTTTATTTTAAAAATAAACTACTCGTCTATTTTATTCAGTGTGTCTCTACAGCGTCGTTCCGCAGTAACCAGTTCCATTAGGACAACTTTAATATCGTCCATTTGCTGCGAAAGGTCGGCTTTTTTCTCTGAAATCAGATCTAGCATAGTGACTAGTTGTTTAGCGCTTGATTTATCAGCGTCGTACAGTTCAAACAAACGGCCCGTTTCGGCAAGCGTAAAGCCTAGGCGTTTACCCCGTAAAATGAGCTTTAAGCGCACTTTGTCGCGCTTTGAGTAAATACGTGTTTGCCCATTACGCTCAGGTGATAAAAGCCCTTGGTCTTCATAAAAGCGTATAGAGCGAGTTGTAATGTCAAACTCTTTAGCTAAATCGCTAATGCTAAAAGTTTGTTCATTACTGGTCGGTATAGTGGCGGAACTTGCAAAGTTTGTTTGATTATCTGGTTTCATAATTGTAATTACCTCATTCGAATAACTCCAATATAAGTGAAGTTTACGTAAAGGTAAAGTGCTGGCTGTTGTGAAATAAATATAAGCGAAGTGGTTTGCAGTATTTGTAATTTAAATTATTTAATTACAATGACTTAATTTTAACTTAGATTGTAAGAGCCAAAGGTGGCAAAGAAACCTTACAGATAAGAAAGTATAATTTTAACGGTTTTTAGTTGACGTTAGCGTAAACGTTAGTATTGTGTATGGTTATTAATTAATAATTTAAAACACAATTAATAGAGTAAATATTCTAACAACTATTTACCCTTAAATACAATGGAGTTAGCTATGTCTTTAGAATCAGTGGTAATTGTAGCAGCAAAACGTACGCCTATGGGTGGCTTTATGGGCGGGCTAAGCGATGCTCAGTCTACTGAATTAGGTGCAACGGCTATTAAAAGTGCATTAGCGCAAACTGGTTTAAAAACCGATGCAATTGACGAAGTAATTATGGGCTGTGTACTCCCTGCTGGTTTAGGTCAAGCGCCAGCTCGTCAAGCCATGTTAAAAGCAGGGCTAGCTTTAAGCACGGGTGCTACCACCATTAATAAAGTATGTGGTTCAGGTTTAAAAGCCGCCATGCTTGCTAACGATTTAATTAAAGCAGGCTCTATAGAAACAGCTATTGCTGGTGGTATGGAAAGTATGACCAACGCCCCTTACTTTATTCCAAAAGCGCGTGGCGGAATGCGAATGGGCCATGGCGAAATCAAAGATCACATGATGAGTGATGGCCTTGAAGATGCATACGACAATAAAGCCATGGGTTGTTTTGCACAAGATACCGCCGACGAATATGGCATTGGCCGTGAGCAAATGGATAATTTTGCACTCAGCTCATTAAGCAAAGCGAATGCCGCAATTGCAAACGGTAGTTTTGAAAACGAAATAGCACCGCACACAATTCAAACACGAAAAGGCGATGTAACGGTATCGGTTGATGAGCAACCAGGTAATGCACGCCCAGAAAAAATCCCAAGTTTACGTGCTGCCTTTAAAAAAGACGGCACTATAACAGCTGCTAACTCATCATCTATTTCGGATGGTGGCGCAGCCCTCGTTTTAATGACTGAGTCAAAAGCAAAAGCACACGGTTTAACACCCCTTTGTAAAATTGTAGCGCACAGCACACATTCTCAAAAACCGAGCGAATTTACGGTAGCACCAGTAGGTGCAATGAACAATGTGCTCGAAAAAGCCGGTTGGACAACAACTGATGTAGACCTTTGGGAAATTAACGAAGCTTTTGCCATGGTAACAATGCTTGCAATAAACGAGCTTAAGCTTGATGAAAGCAAAGTAAATGTTAACGGTGGGGCATGTGCACTTGGCCACCCAATTGGTGCCAGTGGCGCACGTATTTTGGTTACGCTTATTCACGCTCTTAAAAACCGAGGCCTTAAAAAAGGCGTTGCTTCTTTATGTATTGGTGGCGGTGAAGCCGTTGCAATGGCAGTAGAAGCTTACTAAGTACCAATCACATTAAAAATACGCAGCAACATAACAATAATAAAGCTGCGTTATTTTTAAAACTAACACACTAATACAATAGGATTTAACCATGCACCAAGTTCCACTATTAATAGATGGCGAATTTATTCAATCGGCTTCAAAAGAATTAATCGATGTTATAAACCCAGCAAACCAAGAAGTATTAGCTCAGGTTCCGTGTACCACTGATGCAGAAATGGATGCGGCAATTGCTTCAGCCTCTGAAACATTTAAAACATGGAAAGATGTGCCAATTACTGAGCGTGCGCGCATTATGATGAAATATGCGGCGCTTTTAAAAGAACACCATGATGAACTAGCCACTATTATTTGCCACGAACTAGGTAAAACCTTTGAAGATGCTAAAGGTGATGTATGGCGAGGTATTGAAGTTGTCGAACAAGCAGCTAATGCACCTTCGCTGATGATGGGCGAAACAATGGAGAACGTAGCGCGCAAAATCGATACCTATTCTTACATGCAGCCATTGGGTGTGTGTGCAGGTGTTACGCCGTTTAACTTTCCGGCAATGATCCCACTTTGGATGTTTCCGCTGGCAATAGTATGTGGTAACACATTTATATTAAAACCATCAGAGCAAGATCCACTAACGCCAATGCGTTTAGCTGAGTTATTTATTGAAGCGGGTGCACCTAAAGGCGTTCTGCAAATTGTACATGGTACAAAACCGCAGGTAGACCGGTTATTAGAAGATAAAGCCGTTCGTGCTATTTCGTTTGTAGGCTCGTGTGGTGTAGGTGCCTATATTTATTCAAAAGGCACACAAAACCTTAAGCGTGTTCAAGCCTGTGTAGGTGCAAAAAACCATATGGTAATTATGCCAGATGCGAGTAAATCGCATGTTGTAAATAACCTTGTTGGTGCATCTGTTGGTGCCGCAGGGCAGCGTTGTATGGGTATTTCGGTAGCTGTATTTGTTGGTCAAGCAAGTGAATGGGTAGATGAAATAAAAGCAGGCTTTGAAAAAGTACGCCCAGGTTTATGGGATGACAAAGACGCAGCCTACGGCCCACAAACGTCAAAAGCAGCAAAAGAGCGAATTTTATCGCTTATTGCAAGCGGTAAAAAACAAGGCGCGACCTGTTTAATAGATGGCTCTGACTTTAGTGTAGAAGGTTACGAGCAAGGTAACTGGGTTGGCCCAACTTTATTTACCGACGTTACAAAAGAAATGGACTTATACAAAGAAGAGATTTTTGGTCCTGTTTTGGCTTGTATGTTTGTAGACACATTAGAAGAAGCTATCGCCTTAATTAACGAAAGCCCTTACGGTAATGGCACCTCGCTATTTACTTCAAGCGGTGCAGTTGCACGTAAATTCCAACACGAAATAGAAGTAGGCCAAGTAGGTATTAATGTTCCTATTCCTGTGCCACTGCCGTTCTTCTCATTTACGGGGTGGAAAGGCTCTTTTTATGGCGATACTCATACGTATGGTAAGCAAGGTATTCGTTTTTACACCGAAACCAAAACCATTACCTCACGTTGGTTTGAAGACGATATAGCGTCAGGCCCAAACATGAGCATTAACTTAAAATAATTAATAAACACACACAAAAAATAATAACAAAGACGGGCGCGAAGGTTTTTCACACACATAAATATGCCTTCGCCGCTCTTCACTCATAATCCCAATACGGGAAAACCGACAACACACAACTAAAGAGGTCTATCATGGACTTTAACTTATCAGAAGACCAACAAGCCTTTGCACAAACTGCTCGCCAATTTGCCGAGTCAGAGCTTGCACCTCATGCGGCTAAATGGGATCGCGAACATATTTTTCCTAAAGATACGATAAAAGCAGCCGGTGAGTTAGGCTTTTGTGGTTTATACACACCAGAGGACGCGGGCGGCCTTGGTTTATCACGTTTAGACTCAAGTATTATTTTTGAACAGCTTGCACTAGGCTGTACGGCAACCACTGCCATGCTCACTATTCATAATATGGCTACCTGGATGGTTGCAAGTTTTGGAACAGACGCAATAAAAGAACAATATGTAGACCAATTAGTTATGGGTGAGTTATTAGCATCATACTGCTTAACCGAGCCTGGTTCTGGTTCAGATGCAGCTTCACTTAAAACAAAAGCAGTACGCGACGGCGACGAATACGTTATTAACGGTTCTAAAATGTTTATATCGGGCGCAGGCGAAACCGAAGTGCTAGTGGTCATGGCACGTACTGGTGGCGAAGGCGCTGCGGGTATTTCTGCGTTTGTTGTACCGGCCGATGCAAAAGGCGTTGAATACGGTAAAGCAGAAGAAAAAATGGGGTGGAATGCACAGCCTACACGACTAATAAGCTTTGAGGATGTGCGTATTCCTGCACATAACTTACTTGGTGCAGAAGGCGAAGGTTTTAAGTTTGCAATGCAAGGCCTAGATGGCGGGCGTATTAATATTGCCACCTGTTCAATAGGTACCGCACAAGCGGCCTTAAATACAGCACGTGAATACCTCAAAGAGCGCTCACAATTTGGTAAACCGCTGGCTGCTTTTCAAGCGTTACAATTTAAAATTGCTGATATGAACACAGAGCTTGTAGCAGCGCGCCAAATGGTAAGGCTCGCGGCATTTAAACTAGATACAGGCGACAGCGAAAAAACCACTTATTGTGCTATGGCCAAACGCTTTGCAACCGATGTTGGTTTTACAGTGTGTAATGAAGCACTTCAAATACATGGTGGTTATGGTTACATAAAAGAATACCCACTAGAGCGCCATGTACGTGACGTGCGCGTTCATCAAATTCTTGAAGGCACAAACGAAATAATGCGTGTGATTATTGCGCGTCGAATTTTAGCTGAATCAGCAAGCGAAATATTATAAGGAGCACGGTATGTCTGAATCAAAACCAAGCATTGAGTTAACAACCGAAGGCCATGTTGCTATTTTAACAATGTCTAACCCGCCAGCGAATACCTGGACAAAAGACACCTTAATTGATTTAAAAAATAAAGTTAACGCGCTTAATAACAATAAAAACATTTATGCCTTAGTGCTAACGGGTGAAGGCGATAAGTTTTTTAGCGCAGGCGCCGACCTTAATGTATTTGCAAGTGGTGACAAAGGCATTGCTGCAGACATGTCGCGTGTATTTGGCGAAGCGTTTGAAGCATTAACTAATTTTAGAGGCGTGTCGGTTGCTGCCATTAATGGCTATGCGATGGGCGGCGGTTTAGAGGTTGCATTAGCGTGTGATATACGCATTGCTGAACAACAAGCGCAAATGGCACTCCCTGAGGCAAAAGTCGGTTTATTACCGTGTGCAGGTGGCACGCAAAATTTAGCATGGTTAGTGGGCGAAGGCTGGGCTAAACGCATGATTTTGTGCGGCGAGCGCTTAAAAGCTGATAAAGCACTGCACATTGGATTAGTCGAAGAGGTTGTTGGCCAAGGTGAGAGTTTTGCTGCTGCGCTTAATCTTGCAAACCAAGTAAGTGAGCAAAGCCCTAGCTCGGTTGCGGCATGTAAAACATTGATTCAAAAAGGGCGCCACCAACCCATGGCGAGCATTTTACCATTAGAGCGCGAACTATTTGTTGGTTTATTTGATACTGATGATCAAAAAGAAGGCGTAAATGCCTTTTTAGAAAAGCGCAAAGCAAAATGGGTAAATGGCTAATGAGTGATTTAACCTTATTAAATAAAGCGGATGATTCAGTACTTTTTGAGACGGCAACCGCAGCCAACGGCCGTTTAATTGGGCTTATTACACTAAACGCACCTAAGTCGTTAAATGCGCTTAATTTTAACATGATCAAATTGCTTACTCCTCAATTAAAGGCATGGGCAAACGACGATGCCATCGCAATGGTTATTTTAAAAGGGGCAGGAGAAAAAGCGTTTTGTGCTGGTGGCGATGTAGTAAGCCTTCATCATGCAATGGCACAAGGTGAACCAACAAGCTTAGTTGAAGAGTTTTTTACCCAAGAATATAAGCTCGATTACCTTATACATACCTACGTTAAACCTATTCTTGTTTGGGGAAACGGGATTGTAATGGGAGGCGGTTTAGGGCTAATGGCTGGCGCAAGCCACCGTGTTGTTACCGAAACCTCACGTATTGCAATGCCAGAACAAACAATAGGTTTATACCCCGATGTAGGCGGCAGCTATTTTTTGCATAAAATGCCCAAAAGTGTTGGCTTGTTTTTAGGGTTAACGTCAGCGTCTATTAATTGCGACGATGCCTGTTTTGTATCACTTGCTGATCACTTTATTGACAGCGGTAAATACAACGACATGCTAAACACTATTTTAGCTACAAGCTGGAGTAAGAGTGCAAGCGAAAACCACACGGTGCTAACTAATTTACTAAATGAGTTAAACGCGCAGTCTGACGATATGCCAATAGGAAACGTTAGCGCTAATTTAAAAACAATTCAAACACTAGGTAGTTTTGCCTCATTGCAAGAGCAAGTTGATTACCTATTAAGCTTAAGCACCGACGACAAGTGGTTACAACGTGCGCAAAAATCGTTAAAACATGGGTGCCCACTCAGCTGTGCATTGGTCAGTGAGCAGCTTAAAGCAAGTGAAGGTAAAACCCTTTTAGACTGCTTTAAAATGGAACTAGGCATGTCGGTAAGAGCCGGTGAAGTAGGTGAGTTCCAAGAAGGCGTTAGAGCACTGTTAATCGATAAAGACGGCGCTCCCAATTGGCAATACCCAACACTCCATGATGTGCCAAGTAGCGTAGTTAATAGCTTTTTTGATAATCGTTACGGCACTCGTCACCCACTTGATGGCCTAGACACGGCAACACAAAAATAAAGGAAAGACGATGACTAAACTTAACATTGGTTTTATCGGATTAGGAAACATGGGCGGCCCTATGGCGGCAAATTTAGTAAAAGCGGGGCACACAGTCACTGTTTTTGATTTAAACCAGTCGGTCGTAAATGAGCTTGCTAGCCAGGGGGCTAAAGCGGGCGTTGATGCAGCGCAATGTGCCACCAATGCCGACGTTCTGATCAGCATGTTACCTGCAGGCAAGCATGTTAAATCGCTATATTTAGGTAATAACGGTAACAATGGACTAATTGAGGTTTTAAGCAAAAACACCTTAGTGATTGACTGCTCTACAATTGATGCCGAATCGGCACGTGTTGTAGGAAATGCACTTGACGAGCAAGGTATACGGTTTGTTGATGCACCGGTTTCAGGTGGTGTAGCCGGGGCAACGGCAGGAACGCTTACGTTTATCGTAGGTGGTGAACAAACCGCATTCGAAAAAGCAAATACCGTATTAGTAGATATGGGTAAAAACATATTTCATGCTGGCGATATTGGTGCAGGTCAAGTTGCAAAAATATGCAACAACATGCTGCTTAGCATATTAATGGCAGGCACAAGTGAAGCCATTCAAATGGGTATTAATAACGGGTTAGATCCAAAAGTTCTGAGCGATATTATGACTGCAAGCTCAGGTCGAAATTGGACATTAGAGTTATATAATCCGTGTCCAGATGTAATGGAGACAGCACCGGCTAGCAATAATTATAAGCCAGGTTTTATGGTTGACTTAATGGCAAAAGATTTAGGTCTTGCCATGGAAGCGGCTCAGCAAAGTAATTCATCAACGCCAATGGGTTCAATGGCAAAAAACTTGTACACTATGCTTCAGCATCAAGGTGCAGGCAGCGATGATTTTAGCGCCATATTTAAATTGTTTTCGAAGTAGGAGTAAACCGTGGAAATTAAAAATAATACGGTAGTAATCACAGGTGGGGCGCAAGGTTTAGGTTTCGCTATGGCGCAAAAGTTTGCAGCTATGGGCGCAAATATTGCACTTATTGACATGGCACAAGATTTATTAAACAACGCATGCGAGCAACTAAACCAGCTTGAAGGCGTAAAAGGTATAATTAAAGGTTACGCTGCTAATGTGACTGTTGAAAGTGAAGTAGAACACGTATTTAGTACTATTAACAATGATTTTGGCCATATTGGTGTGCTTATTAACAACGCTGGTATTTTGCGTGACGGCATGTTCATAAAAGCTAAAGACGGAAAAGTGGTTAAAAAAATGTCTCTTGAGCAATTTCAATCAGTGATTGATGTTAATCTTACCGGCGTATTTTTAGCAGGGCGCGAAGCTGCAAGCCACATGATTGAATCAGGCAAAGGCGGCGTAATAGTAAATATGTCGAGCGTAGCGCGGGCAGGTAACATAGGCCAAACTAACTATGCTGCCTCAAAAGCGGGTGTTGTGGCATTAACCACTACATGGGCTAAAGAACTTGGCCGTTTTGGTATACGCGTAGGCGCTATTGCACCAGGTGTTATAAGCACCGCCATGACCGACGCCATGAAGCCAGAAGCCAAACAACGTATGCTTGCAGTAACGCCCGTAGGGCGTTTAGGCGAAAGCGACGAAATTGCGCATACTGCACAATACATAATCGAAAACGACTTTTTTACCGGCCGTGTGGTTGAAATAGACGGCGGTATTCGTTTGTAAATTAAGTTTTTTACGTTTGAATTTAAAAAGCATGGCGCTTATAGGCTGTGCTTTTTTGTTTTAAATCGGGGAGATTTATAATCGTGAAAAAGGGCTAACAACCCCGTTGGCACCTTGTTGTAGTACATGAGTAGGATACCCGCTGTATTAAAACGTTAATCATTTTAGCGCTCTAAATAACTCATTAACTGCGTTAAAAACTTCTCATGTAGATAAACTATATAACTAAGTTTTTGCCTTGTTACTGAGCTATTTATCTGTCGCTATAATTGCTCACTAATTCTATACAGCGGGTATTATTTGTGTTGTACGCACGTCACTATGACCTAGCTGTGTTTCTACTGTACGAATATCAGCGCCGCTTTGCAGTAGATGCGTAGCAAATGAGTGTCGCAAAGTATGTGGGGTAACGTGTTTATTAATATGTGCTTTTGTTGAAGACAGTTTAACAGCCTTTCTTACCCCTGAATGATCTAAGTGGTGACGTCTTATTTCTCCTGTTTCAGGGTCCGTACTTAATTTATGTGATGGGAACAGAAACTGCCATTATAAAGACTTATTAGCGCTTGGGTATTTTTTACTAAGTCGATGATGCATCCATACACCGGCGCACGCATCATTTTTTAAATCTAACTGTAAATATTCATCAACTTGAATTATTTGATTTATTAGCATTGGTATTAATTCTTCAGCAAGTGTCACAATACGATTTTTATTACCCTTGCCGTTCCAAATGCGTATATTTTTATAGTCGAAATCAATATCATGAACTCTTATTTTTACTGCTTCCATCAGCCGTAAACCACTTCCATAGAGCAGGCTTGCTATCAAATAATGTCGTTTATTTATATTTCTAAAAAATAGCGATACCTCAGTCTGTGTAAGTACGACAGGCAGTTTCTGTTGGCGGTTACTTTTAACGAAATTTAAATCTAATGAAAGCTCATTCTTAATAATATGTTTATATAAAAAAGCAAGTGCATTTAAAGCGGTTGATTGTGTTCTCGCTGCCACTTTTTTAGTGACTGTTAAGTGATTTAAAAATATTTCTACTTCATTATTGCCCATACTGGTAGGGTGCCGCTTATTATGAAAATGGATATAGGCAGTAATCCAAAATACATAAGTTTCAATAGATTTTTTAGCATAGTGATGGCTATACATATAGTTGATAATACTATTAAGAAAAGGGGATTTAGTTTTCATTTTAAATCTCAATTAACTGTATTTACATACAGTATTGGCGTTTTTCCTCCTAAGTCAAGAAATGAGGACGTTTTCCTCTTTTCTGCATATAATTAAAAGAGCAGCCTGACTTAAAGTTTAAAGCTGGCAATGTGTTACAGGATTTGTTATTAATATGAAAAAACAATTGAGGGGACATGCATTGCTCATAAAAAGAGGAAAGTGTCCTCTGATAAAGCTGTTATACCTAAAGGGAAGTTGTGAGTCAGGATGAGATATAGAAAGTTAGATAAATGGGATGCTCCAGAAACTTCAGTAAATCTATTGTTTTTTGCGCAACTCCTAGATGAGTTGTTCTTTGATTTTTCTTTAGATACATATAAGCCTTCGGCTATGAATTCTAGCCTACTGTGTGAGGAAGCACTTGAAGTAATTGAGGAAATAGAAAAAGGCAATATAAAAAGGCCAAATTTACAACATGTACTTGATGAACTGTGTGAGAACCTAGAACGAGATCCTGTTACAAAAGAGTTATTAAGTATTAACTTAAAGCAAATTAACTCTGTTCTTAAAAACCCTAAAGAAGCTGACACAGAAAAGAAAATCATTGTTGAGCTAATTTTAAGGCAAATCTATTTAAAGAAGTACAAAAAGAAAAATGAAGAGTTACTTACGCAAGTAATAAATAGTGATAAAACTGATTTCAGGTCAATCAGAACACTTACTAGAAGTTACGCAACAACGTTAGTAAACCTTGGTTATAGCTTTGAATATATAAGTGAAGTAACACAGAAGTTTTTTCATTATGATAAAAATAGAATTGCTGGTAATGCGGCAGTTGAAGACTTTTTGAATATTTTTTCTGGAAAGCCACATGAATTCACAATAATTTTTAAATTCTCTGACACAGTCAAGCATTACAAAAAATCATTTGATTCATTCAAGATTGAATTATTGGATGACCTTAATGGTATAAAAGCTAACCTATCAAAACATAATTTTAATAAGAGTTCGGGGCAAACCTTCGCCTGCTTGAAAGAAATTAAAGCTAGAGATGTAGTTTCAGCTAAAAATAAAGCAGAAGAATTATTGGAAATACTTAGTACGATTTTTAGTCTATTTCATCATAAAGAACAAATAAACTGGTTATCTGATTGTTTGATAATTAATCACACTGATAACTCAGTTGAAAGGTCGAGAAATAAAACGAATGCAATGCACAAATGTGAAGATCAAAAATTAATAAGAGCTTCTAAGAATGCTAATGACTTTCTATCTGAGTTTGGATTGGAACCAAATTCTTTTAATGTATTCACTCGATCAGCAGAATTGCACTCATTAGCTTTGAATAGTGATTCAAAAGAAAACCAAATGCTAAATTTATGGATAGCATTAGAATCAATAATTCCGGCAAGCAACGACGACAAAACCTCAAACATTGAGCATATTATTAATAGTGTCACGCCTTTTTTGAACCTTATGTACTATCAAAGGCTAGTAAGCAGATTTACAAGCGATCTATATAACTGGAATAAAAAAGAAACGAGAAATATTTTAAAAGGTATTTCTGGAGAAAACTCGTCAATAAAAGTTGCAAAGCTATTAGCATTAAAATCATATGAGCCACAACGTAAAGTCTTGATAGCTGCATTTAAAGATTTTCATCTTCTTTCGGATAGGTTTAATTATCTATGTTACGTTTACTCAAGTCCTAAAAATATGCTTGATGGTCTTACTTCACATAAGTTAAGAGTAGGTTGGCAGATCAGGCGTATTTACAGAGCTAGAAACCTTATAGTTCATAGTGGTAATACTCCTAGTTATACTGAAATGTTAATTGAAAATATCCATGACTATTTAGATGCAGTAATGAATAGAATCATCCAACTTGGTTCAAAGACTGGGAAAATAATTAGCATTGAACAGGCTTTTAAATATACAACGATAATGAATTCCATGCTTATACAAACCCTAAGTGTTAAAGGGGCTACATTTGAGGGCGAATCAATAGATAAATTGTTTGGTGAAATTTAGGTATAACGAGTTACTCAAACGGACGCTAAACAGTTGGCTAGCGCTCGTTCCTCGCAATTTTAGCCAACTATTTTTCGCCGCTTAGTAAGGCGTTATGTTTCCAGAGAACATGAATAACTATCGGGTATTATTTGAATTTGAACGGCCTTGGTTTGTTAGTGACCTAACAACGAGTAAAGTTAGTGCCGATGGTGACTTAAAACTATGGTTTCAAGTTGAGTACAATGATGCGTGTAAAAGTATCGAAATTGAGGGCTTAGATGATCTCGATCTAGTCTCAAATTTGCTTCAATCAGAAAAGGTAATCATTTCTGAAGAGTTAAACACACAACGAGATTTTGGCACAATTCGGGTTGAGTGCTGGGTTAACGGCAGTTATTCAGAGTTTTGGTGTTCAAAAGCCGAATTGTAAACATAACAAGTTTATACAGCGTTCTAACTTGTTACCGGTCTCTCAATAGAGGAGCCTACGCTCAATCGAACTACTGTATAAAAGGCTTTGGTTGCAGCCAAAGCTTGGGCCTCACATTACCCGAACTAGGTTAAAGTATTAATTAATTTATGGGTTTATTATCCATACAAGCAGTTCAAGCGGGACTATGCTCCTCACCCGTTTTAGTGGACACCTCCTCATCACTTTGAGGAGGCTAACATGCCTAGATATACCCAACCTAGAAAGACATGGTTTTACCCCGTTAATTTCAAAATCAAAGCAGTCGAACTAAGCTTACGAGACGATGTCATGTCAAAGGACGTTGCCGAGGCGCTGGATATTCATCCGTTAATGCTTAGTCGTTGGCGAAAAGAGTATCGAGAAGGTAAGTTTAAAAACGCGCCGCGCTATCAAAGCAACAACAAAACAATGAGTAAACTCCCAACAAAAAAAGAGCTGGATAACATTCTCCTGCTTAAGAAAGAAAATGAGCGTCTTAAGCAGGAGAATGACCTGCTAAAAAAGTGGCAACGGTATCTTGCGGAAGTACATCAGAACGATTTGGATTCATCCAAAAGTTCGGACAAACCTTAGGCGTCAAATACTTGTGTTTTTGGCTTAATGTGTCGCGTAGTGGGTTTTATGCTTGGCGTGAGCGTAAAGTGTCAGCTAGAGCACTGTCAGATGCTAATTTGTTGCTGAGATAAAACACGTCTTTAATGTCAATCATCAAACCTATGGTAGCCCACGCGTATTTCATGCGCTAAAAAAAAAGAACGAAGGGGTCAAATCTTGACTTCAGACATTAAAGAGCGAACTGTACAAGCACTGGTTAGTATACAAAGACTGAAGACCTAGAAATTCATTCAATTTTAGCGGTTTATTACTTTTAAACACACGTTGATTTTTTAAAACAGTAACTTTAGGTTGCTGTTTTTTTATGCCTAGTATTTAAGTTTATTTTAAGCTTGCTCAGTTATTGTAACTAATACTTAAATTCCAGAATCATTAAACCATTGAACTGACTTAGTAACTCATTTTATGTTTTAGATCATTAAGCCGTGAGTGATTAAAGGTTAGCCTGTAAACATGTACTCATACGCATAAGTGGCTTTTAACTTTAATGCGTTTATTAGGAGGTATTATGAATTTTAAAAATACAGATACTCATTACAATACACTCTCTATAGCCTTGCACTGGTTGATGTTTATTTTAATTGTCACTGTGTACGGCAGTATTGAACTTCGTGAATTATTTGAAAAGGGTACCGAAACCCGTGAAGCCTTTAAAATGTGGCACTTTATGTTGGGTTTATCGGTGCTAGCTTTAGCTAGTGTGAGGTTAGTTGCGCGTTTAGTGGGTGGTGCAGCACCTGCAATACAACCTGAGCCTGCAAAGTGGAAAAATAAATTAGCTACATTTGTTCATATTGCGCTGTATGTGTTTATGTTTGCTATGCCTATAGCTGGTTGGCTAATTTTGAGTTTAGCAGGTAAACCCATCCCGTTTTTTGGTTTAGAGTTGCCTGCTTTGACCGCTCAAAACTTTGAACTTGCTAAAAGTATTAAAGAGATACATGAAACCGCAGGGGAAGTGGGGTATTACGTAATAGGTTTACATGCGGCTGCGGCTTTATTTCACCATTATGTTTTGGCTGATAATACGGTATCGCGAATGCGTTTGCCGAAATACTATAAATAATAAAATGAACGGAGCCGACCTATAATTTTGCCTTTAATGTTTGGTGGCTGATATTTAGCTGGTGCATCCCTAAACGTTGCGTTTTTAAATTAAACTATTGGAGTGCGTTAGCAGCAAAGAACCAAATGTTGCTCTTTTAGCTTTAAAAGCTTTAGTTAGTATTTTTATAATTATTGGGTTACTGTTTGCTAAATTCATTTTTTGAAGGCAAGGTTATGGAATTTTTATATCATATTTTAAATTGGGGTTCCCCCTTAGGTTTGGGGTTATTCTTTTTTCTTTCATGTGCTGGCACTGGCATACTATTTTGGGGTTTATCTCAATTTAAAAAAAGCTCTACCACAAATCAATAACGTGGTTTGATCTAGTTGGGCCTTTGTTTAAACAACATTTACCGTTCAGTTGCTCAAAGGCTTTAGTTAAAACGCTTTATATTAATCCTGAATATTTGTTATTGGTACCGTCCTTATAAACTGTGTTGGTTTTGTGAGTGTACTATAGATTTTTATTTGCATAATTTGTAATTGAGCCTCATAAACAATTTACCAAAAAATGTCCTGCGCTCTTATTTAGTTTCTCAATATTAAAAATATTATTGGGCTATCTATGTTCTGTTCATTTTTGTTTAGTTAGTCTGTTATAACTAACTTCATAATAATAAAGTGCTTTTGGTACTTACAAAGCGAACAAATGAACAAAATAAAATCGTTGATTACTCAATTTATTAATGCAATGCAAAAACGACCGGGCTTACTGGCTGTTTTAGCGTTTTGCTCTGGTATTGCAAGCTACGTGCTTGTTGATAGAAAGGAGTCGTTTGCGCAAGTTGTTGCTTTAGTTTTACTTATAAGCTGGTTGTGGTTAATTGTAGATAATTGGCTTCGTGATAAAGTTGAAGAACGATTTGGTGTGAGTGTTTCACCTAATGTAACACGCTTTGCTCTACAAATGATTCAGCAAGAGAGTTTGTTTTTTGCGCTGCCATTTTTTTTAGTTGTTACCCAGTGGGACCATCCTCAAGCAGTATTTACATCACTTATTATTTTGTGTGCGGTTGCATCGGTTATTGATCCCTTCTATTACAAAAAATTAGCTAAAAATAGAACGCTATTTACGGTGTTTCATAACTTTGCTTTGTTTGTAGTTTTACTTGTTACATTGCCTATTTTGTTCAGCTTAACAACCAGTCAAAGTTTAGCTGCTGCATTAGTTATAGCCGTAGTATTAACATTACCTAGTCTTACTAATTTAATGCCTAATGCGCCGTGGTGGCGTTTACCTATTTTAGCAATAATTTTATTCAGTTTGAGTGCAGGCATATGGCAATTAAAAAGCTTTGTTCCACCTGCCGCGCTGCACCTAACAAGCATTACATTAGCGCATGAGGTAAATGAGCAAAGTAAAAAACCGATAGGAAATATTAACTCGTTAAATGAACGCTCGTTACACGCAAAAGGGCTTTATACATGGACAGCGGTAAAAGCACCGCGAGGGTTAAACGAAAAGATATTTCATGTATGGACACACAATAAAAAACAGGTAGATAAAATAGCGCTTAATATCAGCGGTGGGCGTAAAAGTGGTTATAGAGCATGGACACACAAAGTAAATTTTCCACAAAACGCGGCAGGAAAGTGGCAAGTTAAGGTTATGACTGAATCAGGCCAGTTAATTGGTTTAACTCAATTTACGGTGACGCCTTAATATAAGCGGCACAAAAAATTTGATAAGGCATAAATAAATTAATAGGGACTGTACGTATTAAAAAATTATTGTTAACTATCAAAGGGCTTGATAGGCTGTATTAGTAAACGTATTACATTTATTAAGCAAGGAAGAACGATGAACAGTGATGTTTTAATACCTCATTTACCCGAACCAACAATGTCTGCTTTGGCTACAAAAATATATGTGACTGAGGGGCAACACGTAAAAAAAGATGACACATTACTTGATGTGGAAACTGATAAAATTGTTCTTGAAATTGTTGCCATGGCTAACGGAGTTGTCACCAAGATAAATATAAATGAAGGTGAACAGGTTAGTTCAAACCAAGTGGTGATGCAGTTTGAATATGACGAACTAACCGAGGAGTTAATACAAGCCCCTTTGAGTGATAAACCTGCATTTCAAAATAACACCAGCGACGTAGACCAAATTAACACCCATGATATTCAGAGCTCAGTCACTGAAACACCGATTCATAATGAAATAATAAATCTAGATCCAACGATTGATGATCCCAAACAGGCTTGCTTGGATAAACATAATGATACGCCACAAACAGAATCTAAAATAGACACCAATGCACAGCTACCTCAAGAAGTAAGCCATAGTGGTGAGAGTAAAGGGGTGTTTTATATGGTTGCTGTACTAGTGGCAGGCATTATTATTGGTGTAACAGCGAGTCGCTTTATATTTAATTAGTGGAGTAAACGCCAAAAGCGTGGGCTTTTGGCGTAAAATATAATTAGTTAGCTAATAGCCATTCGCTTAACAAGCGTACACCATAGCCTGTGCCGCCAGGTGATAGTTCACCTTTTCCTTTTTTAACTAACGCGTTACCTGCTATATCAATATGAACCCAACGGGTTTCACCCGCAAAATGCTCTAAAAAAGTTGCTGCAGTGGTTGCGCCAGGCCCGCCAGACCCTACGTTTGTTATGTCGGCAATGTCTGATTTAAGCATATCTTTATAACCTAATGGTAAGCGCCATAGGTTTTCGTTTACCTGCTCGCCAGCAAGTGTTAGCTGATTTACGAGTGTGTCGTCTTTAGAGAAAACAGCCGCATACTCGTTACCAACGGCACGAATTTTTGAACCAGTAAGTGTAGCTACATCAATCATTATGCTAGGGTTAAAGTGCTTACGTGCATACCACATTGCATCACTTAAAACTAAACGGCCTTCGGCGTCGGTGTTGAGTATTTCAACACTTAAGCCTTCAGCTGTTCGAACAACATCGCCAGGCGCTACTGCAAATTGCGAAACCATATTTGCCGCCATGCCCATTACAGCTACAACGTTTTTGTCGGCTTTGGCCATAGCCATTGCTTTAACCGTACCGAGTACAGCTGCAGCGCCTGCCATGTCTGATTTCATACGCGCGATAGATGCACCTGTTTTAATACTATAACCGCCCGAGTCGAATGTTATACCTTTACCTACTAATGCAATGGGGTCGTCGTTAGAGCCTTTATAATGGGCAACGACTAAGCGAGCACCCTGATCGCTACCGCGGCCAACGGCTTCTAATGCGCCCATACCAAGCTCTTTAAGTTGTTCAGGCTTTAAAACTGTAATGGTCACGCCTAACGATTCAAGCTCTTTTGCTGCATTTGCAAAATCAACTGGCGTCATTTCCGTGGCTACTTCAGAGGTAAGGTCGCGTGCTAAAAATACACCGGCCTGAATACTTTCTAGCTGTTTATACGTCGCTTTCGTCTTTTTTGTGCTATCGACATCAAACGAGTAAGTCACTGTTTGCGTGCTAGGTGTTTGTTTGTATTTTTCAAAGCGATGGTCACGCAGGTTTGCGCCATGCGCAAAGTTTGCAGCAAGTAAATGGTTTGCATCAACACCCGTTACATCGTCAAATAATACATTGGCGGTATCTGCTTTATATTTAACTAATTGCGCGTGCACGTTTCCGCCTAATTTAACAATGCGTGCTTTATTTAACTCGTTTTGTTTACCAGTTCCGACAACTAATATACGTTTGTAGTTACTATTAAGTGGGGCAATCAGCTGTGTTGTTTTGGCGTATTTACCTTCAAAGTTTTCAACATCAATTATACGTTGCAGCTGTCCATTAAATTGTTTGTCTAGGTTTTTAAATTGGTTGTTTTTTCCATCTTGGCTATAAAACACAATTAATGTGTGTGCATCGTTGTCTACTTTAGAAGAAAACGAAAACTGTGCTGCGTGTGTATTTAAACTAGCGCTTATTGCCAGCGTTAAGAGAGAAGCTTTAATTATGTGTTTCATCGTTCACCTAAGATTAATTTAAAACTGTTTTTTACCTATTTTTGAGTGCTTAGTTAAGTGCGATAAGCTGAAACGGCAATTAAGAGCGACGTATAACGGCATAAAAAATACGTTATAAATTTATTTGCATGTCGGTGATACTAGTCTTAATGTAAAACAAAATGTTTACATGGAGTTATATTATGAAGTTTTTATTGTTTTTAGGCACTGTACGTGAGAGCTCCCCCCCTAAACCAGTACGTCTTGGAAGTAGAGTTAGTAAAGCATGTTTATTGTGTTTGCAGTCACACTTTAGTGAACATGAATTTGAAATAATTGATGCGTTAGATTACCCAAACGATCCTATATTTAAACCTCACTTTGCATATACACAGCACAATGCCCCCACTAAACTTAAAAATTTGGCCGATAAAATTAAATCTGCTGATGGCTACATAATGATCAGCCCTGAATATAATCACTCTATGAGCCCTGCATTAGCTGATCTTCTCAATCATTTTGGTAGTTCACTGTTTTCGTATAAACCTAGTGCGATTGTTTCTTATTCTGCTGGGCAGTGGGGTGGGGTTCGTGCTGCCATTAGTATGCGCACTTTTTTATCAGAACTAGGGTGTTTACCAGTATCGTCGATGATTCATGTTCCAAAGGCACAGGATGTGTTTAACGAGCTTGGAGAGTTTGCTACTGATGATGATCAGACCTCGTGGTTTAACTATTTTTCTCGTACATTTAATCAATTAATATGGTGGGCTGAGGCTGCTAAAATACAGGCTGAATGTAAAAACCCTCATAATATGATTGCAAGCTTTAAAACAAACCCCGCGCAGCGAAATGCGCCTAAAACGACTACAAATTAAGTTATTGTAATTTAAATTATATATATTTGTACTGTTTGGGTCATCAAAGAGAAGAGAAAGCGGTTAGGCGTAATGGAGCAAATAAGTACCCATTTACAGCTATACTGTTTTTATATACAGTATAGCTGTTGCGTTAATAAATACTAAAACAATAAACTAAGTGTTAGGCGTGCAGTTCTGGGCTCAATAGGATGAAAATGATTATCTTCAACGCCTTGAGCGGGCTCACCGGCTAAACGCGATGCATAATAGTAATCTATATCGTGGTCGGTACTGTTAAACAAGTTAAGTAATTCAAAGTCTACTTTCCAATGGGTTTGTTTATAGCTCACAGAGCTATTAACTACCGTTAGCGGGTTTGAGCGCTTATCACCGTCGTCTGTTAATGTGCGTTTACCGATATGGCGTACCCTGATCGATGATTGCCATTGTTTACTTAAGTGCCAATTTAAACCTGTACTTGCTACAACGGGTACAGCGCCTTCTATGTAATTGTTATTGTCATTTATATCTAAGCGAGAATGTGTAAACGAGGCTTCTAAATCAATATTAAATTGCTCGTTAATCCAGTAATAGGCACTCATTTCTAACCCATACCGCTTAGACGCATCACTTGGCTCTGTATTACCAGCATCTCCGACAAACAATAGTTCTGAGTCGAGTTTTAACCACCAAAGCGCAGCTGACATATTATATTTTTTTTCATCAGCAAATCGTAATCCAATTTCAGCGCCTTCACTTTTTACTAATAGATCGACTCGTTCGGCTTGATCACCTGTTACTGGGTCGATATTTATTGTGGAGCCGCGTGCATCGTTAGAGTGAAAAGATTGCCCCCAATTTGCATAAGCGGCTAGCAATTGAGTAAAGCGATAATTTAAGCTTGCTTTAAAACTGATTAAATCATCACTTGCTTTACCTGAGTTTACGGCGGTAATACTGGTTACATTTGTATCAAAATAGTCGTACCTTACACCTGCTGTTGCTTCTAGTTTTGGGGTAAATAAAAGTTTAGACTCCCAAAAGCTTGAATAACTCGTTTGCTTGAGTGCATCTTGCCTTACAGTGCTTAGCTGCTCTCTGGCTTTAGTGTTATAAAGCCCAACGTTATCTATATCGTCGTGTTTAAGCTCAAGCCCTGCAGTGTGTTGCATGTTTATGCCTGATGTTTTAGTTTCAAACTGATAACTTAAAGTGGTGCCATAAATATTGCGGCTATCTTGCTGATTAAACTGATCGTCATTAATTGGGTCATTTAAAAAATAACTGAAATTAGAATATAGGTTTAAATCGTAATTTATTACATAAGCGCTGGCTCTCAAATGCTCCCATTGCCAATTACCCGATAAACTATAACGACTAGAGCTGCCGCCAAGAGTGGTGTCGAGCGAGCCTAATTGTGTTATTAAATTTTGCGAAACAGCACGCTGTGGAATTTGATCGGCTGAGTTCCATGTGTTGTCGTATGCCATTGCGCTTATTGATAGGTCACCATTAAATGCTTTACCAACATAGCGTAGTACGGCATTTTTTTTATTCACGTCTTCGTTTATGTCATCCCAAGGGCCGTCGTAGCCTTGCCACTCAGCAGCCGCAATAAGTTTGCCTTTTTTAAGGTTAGTTGAGCCAAGTACTACCGCGCGTTTATAGTTATCTTCACCAATACTTAGTTCTATTTGCTGGTGCTTAACATTATCAACCAGTTTAAACTGTGCACTACCAGCACTTGAAAAATCACCTTGGCTTGCGCTATATGACCCCTTTTGATAGTTAATGGTAGAAATAGATTCGGGAATTATAAAGTTTAGATCGGTGTAACCTTGGCCATGTCCGTGGCTACGCATGTTGATAGGCATACCATCGATACTGGTGGCAAAGTCGGTCCCATGGTCTAAGTTAAATCCTCTAATAAAGTATTGGTTTGCTTTACCTGAGCCACTGTGTTGAGTAACCGCCATCCCCGGAATGAGCTCTAACATTTCAGCGCTTCTTAGCATTGGGCGATGCTCAATTTCACCTTGGCCAATAATGCCGCTAGAGGCACTGATTGATTCGCCAATTAAACCATCACGGTGCCCATATACAGTGAGCTTTTCTATATTGGCATGTACATAACCGCTATATAATGTGCCGATAGTTAAAATTGCTAATGTTTTCATCCTTAAAGTCCTATCTATTATGTTTACTATTCAGTGCTGTTTAAATTAAAACGACTAAGTAAACCTTTTGGATGCAACATTGAGTGTTTTATTATTCAAATAGGGCTTAAGTTTGAAAACTATATTGGTGCTATTGTAATGTCGTTATATAAAACTAATAATCAGAGTGTTAAAACTTACCAGTAACCACATAATTAGAGAGCCTGTATTGAAAGCCAAAGAAATTCGAAATTTTTACATTAACGAAGAGCAATCCGTATATTTGCTGTCGCATCGTGATGCTAAAAAACATCGCCAGTGGCTTAATATTTGTATTAAACAACTTACTTTGCTTGGTTATAAAAATGTAGAAATGATTGGCTCAGGTGCATTTGGGTTTGTATTTGCAGGTGAAGACGACAAAGGCTTGCCTTGGGTGTTTAAGTTTTCACGGATTACGCTTGCTCAAAGTGTACGTGACCGTCTTGAAGACGAAGCGTATATGCTTTCACAAATTAATAATCCGCTGGTGCCTAAATTTTATGCGTTTGAGCGCATTAAAAAGCAGGGCATTTTAATGATGGCGCGCGCCATGGGAGAAGACCTTGAAAAAGTGTCGCTTAAAGAGGGGCGATTTAGCGCGGCTAAAATAATGGCATTAGCCGTTAAATTACGTAATGTGTTACTTGATTTAAGTAACCACAAAAATGGCTTAAGTGCTCAACCAATTGTGCATGGAGATATAAAACCTTCAAATTTGGTGTGGGATGCGCAAACAGACGCTTTATCTTTAGTTGATTGGGGGAGTTCAGTATATGCCCAATTACACAGTAACGGTGAGCCCGTAGCCAGTAACTTTATGGATTTAATGTCGGGAGATTTAAGCACGACCAATGCACGTATGGGAGATGTGTACTTTATAGGCGAAGCGCAAATGTCGGGTGAGCAATCATCCCCGCGGTTTGATGAGCAAGGTGTTGCAGCAACTTTATATGCATTAGCGTCTGCACAGTCTTGCCGATTTGGTGCGCAGGCTATTCCTGCAATTTCTTTAGGACTACCTAAAGAGCTCGCTAACGTTATAGATGGCATGCTCAGTAAAAGTAAAACAGTACGTGATGCTGCAGGCGATTATTTTATACGTAATATACCAACAATGGCAAAAGCGTATTTACCCGATCTTAAATTAACACAGCAAAAAGCCGCCATCCCGTTTTGGTACGGTACCGATGAAGCGCCAGATACCGTAGTTTATAGCTCGCGTAAACAGTTTTTACGCCAAGCCGACCACAACCAACAGTTACTTGATGTAAATGATGCCCAGTTAGACCGATACTACAAAGAATTTTTATTTGATACTGGCGACACCGAAAAAGCATTTTTGGCCTCCATAAGCCGGCTTGCGAAATACCCAGCCGTGGGCGGGCTTAGTTTTCATTGGAAAGATGAATCGTTGTTTATTGAGTCGTCATTAATAATGCACGATGAGTCATTAGGCAAAGCATTTACAGATTCAATAAACAATACAGTGATGTTAGCCCAAGCAATTAACCAAAAAGGGCTATTTAAATGTTGTTTATTTGATGCACGTAAAACCATTCAATTAGAGCGAGATGGCACCGGTGCATTTAAGTTTGATAATCTTCCTGAGCTAGATTATGAAGTTGTGAGTGTTAAAGCTAACGAAATAACCCGGCCACATTCATACTTTGAAGATGGTAAAGATCCCGATGAGCAATTACAGCTTCCTAAAAAGGTAATTAAATGTGTATTTGAGCTAAACCAAATACACCATACTGGTTGTATTATTTTTGAAGCCTTGCCAGACAGAATGAAAATTCACCACTACTACAGGCTACTCGACTCGACAAAAGAGGCCGAATTTAAACGTTTGTTAAATAAACTAATGCAATATGCTGTAAACATTACCGATGTGGGCGTTGCGGGCTTTATGAAGCTACCCTATAAAAATACACGAGAGTTTGATTTGTGTGCACAACAAGCTGAGCAATTCTTTCCTAAAAACCCAAAACGCGTATAACGTGTCAGCATTTGTAATGGGTTTTATATGGCTTGGTAAAGCAGCCTAATACATTAAAATAACTCACTATGCGGAGACAATGGCTCTAGCTCAAATTGATGTATAAGCTGTTGCTGTTTGTTGGTAGCGGTAATTTTATAAGTTTGTTTACTACGGTTATTGGCAAATAAATTAATATTGAATTTTATATTGTTTGTCATTAGAGGTGTGAATCTGCCGGTAATGGTAATTTGATCAACAAATGTATTGTTACCGCTGTGCGCCATTTCTGGGTGTAATAACAGCCCTTCAATCGAAAAGCGATATTGCTGATCAGACAAATACACGTGCTTTTTAACCTGTTTACTAATGTGATTACGATATTTATTAAATTCAGTGAGTGAAAGTGTCCCATCGTTGTTTTCGTCAACGCCTAACAATGACGACGCAGGAAGCGAGAGCACAACAAACACGTGCTCTTCAACAACATTAAGGGTGCCATGTTGTGCAACTATTAAGTGAGCATGTGTTTTTTGAGATATACAAAAAGCGATAATAATTCCCCCAATGTTATGTATTAATTTTGAAAGGCGCATAACTTAAAGCTCTCCTTTTACACAACGCTGAAAAAACGGGTAAGTGTCAGTTGCATAGTAGTGATAAATACCATCTGGAAATTCCGGTGTTACGCCAATACGGCCATTGCATTCATCTAAATCACCTGAACCTGCAACGTATTCCCAGTCTTGTGCAAATGTTCCTAAAGGGTAAATGTCGGTAGAAGGTCTGTTTGTATTGACTGTGGTAACGTGTTGGTAACTGCCTGTCATTGCAACGAGTTCAGAAGTGGCATTGGTTGAATCTGAGTAGCCATAACGTGCATAAATAGGAAAGCCGTCTGCAGCCCAGCCGATTAGTGTCATGGTTGTTTCATTACCGCCTTGCATTGTTATAAACCCTTCGGGCATTCCATGGTAATGATACGTCCCATCTGGTTGCACATGGGCATTGTTTGCATCTGTGCCAAAACTAAATGTAGTTTGGCTTAAAGCTTCTATATTCCAGTTGCCGCTATTATCACCTAGGTCGCAATTTTCACCTGAGTCATCACAGCTACCACCTGTGCCGGCATCGATTTTAACGCCATTTAAAACAAGGCCTGTTATACCGCGAGGGCCGCCCATCATTGTAGCGGATGATGATTGAACTGGTGTTAATGTAAAGCTTTCATTTACTGATTGTTCTGCGATGGTATTGGGGTTAGCCGGATTAGGAAAAGTGCCTACGTCGTGGTCAGGAATTCCATTAGCAATGATGTCACGCGTTGTGCCTGTGCATGTCCAGTCAGCTGAGCTAGTTGTTTGTACAGAGTCAGCGTTGTTGTATTCATTGTAAGCGTACTCACATAAAACATTTTGTGTAGAACTCTTTGCATCAGCATTTGAACCGTCAACTGTTGTGCTATCAGTTATTACGTCGCTTATTGAAGTGCTTTGCTCAGAACCACCGCATGCAACAAGTGATGAGATTGCAGTAAAGCACACAATTAGTTTAAATTGTGCAACTGAATTTTTAGAAATACTATTTACTAGGGATGTACTCATAACTTTGAACTCACTGATAAAGAGATCAAAATATTATTCTGTAATTGTGCAAGCAATGTGCAAATATAAATGAAAATTATGCAATTAAACTTTTATATAAGACTAAACAAACGGTTTATTATAAAATTTGGGTATATAAGTAAGTACAGGTTGGATAAATGGCAAAGTTAAAACCCAGCGTTACGCTACAGAGTTATGGTATTTATTCAACATGGGATAGTAGCAGCAAGGCCCTTCCCCAAATTGAGCAATTTACTACCGATGTGATTGCTGAAATAGACGTAGAATTTGGGCTGATAGTAAATATAAAAAAAGCCAAAGGTGAAAAACTACATTTTTGTATTTACCACCCAGACATACCTAACGAAGAGGGGGATGTTATGCCGCCCTTTGAAGGCGTTGAATACGTTAAAGATAACGATTGGCACTTTTATCTTGGCGATACATTGTGGGAGCCTATTGGTAATAAGCTAGGCACATGGAGAATGACTTTAACGCTTAATAATAAAATAATTGCAGATAAAACATTTAATGTTTCATTAGAAGCGCAACAAACAGAAGTAGATTTTTGGAAAAAGCGCGGGTACTAGTTCTTAGGCATAAAGGCAACATAGGTTTAAATAAGCTAACTTATTCTATAGTGCTGCAACGCTAAGAACTTGCTACAACAAGGCATAAAAAAGCCAATAAAAATTGGCTTTTTAAACTCACTCTTAATTACCCCAAGGGTTACTTGGATTAGACCGTTGTTTGCGTTCTCGAGCACGTTGTTTAGTGGCTTTTTTAGCTTGAATGCGTTTTGCGTCACTAAAGCTTAGTTCACAAGGTTCACCTGGTTTATGTTCGGCCGGTATAACACGATCACGCGGCGGTAACTCGTACTGAACATCATCTGGTTTAGGCAAGTTTTTAAGGCGGTATAGGTAAAAATTTTCTACCTTTTCTTGTGCCCATTGGGTTTTACGTAAAAATTTTACAGCAGATTTAATATCTGGATTATTTTTAAAACAATTAAGCTGCAAGTAAGCATGCAGGAGTTCCCACCCGTATTGCTCAACCAGCTCTTCAACCACTTGTTCTAATTTTACGCCTTGCAGTGGATTATTACTGAAAAGTTCTTGGTTGCTCATAGGTGTTGCCTCGTAATTAAAATACAAAGTGTATTATAAATTTAATAACGAGGCTTTAATAGTGTAAATAGCCTAACCTTGGCAATTAACTACAACGCGGCCACGAATTTTACCTTCCATGAGTTGCTCGGCGTTTTCAATTACTTGCTCGAGTGTAATTTCTGTTGAAATTTTATCTAAATAGTCAGCTTTTACTAATGTAGCTAACCTTTCCCATGCTTCAATTCTGTCTGCTTTTGTTCGCATAACACTATCGATTCCAATAAGTGAAACACCTCGTAAAATAAAGGGCGCGACTGATGCGGGTAAATCCATGCCCTGGGCTAAACCACATGCAGTGACTACACCACCGTATTTAAGCGACGCACAAATATTTGCAAGCGTATGGCTGCCAACAGAATCTATAGCTGCAGCAAAACGTTCTTTTTGAAGCGGCTTCCCCGGGTTTGATAACTCATCTCTGTTAATTATTTGAGATGCACCAAGTTCTTTTAAGTATTCGCTTTGATCTACTCGTCCTGTGGCGGCGGTTACGTTATAGCAGAGCTGACTTAATAAATAAATAGCAAAACTGCCAACACCACCGTTTGCACCTGTAACTAAAATTTCACCATCGTCAGGTTTAACTCCTTGTTTTTCGAGTGCTATAACGCTCAACATAGCGGTATAACCGGCAGTCCCAATTTGCATTGCTTGTTTTGGACTAATAGCAGCGGGTAGGGGAATTAACCAGTCACTATTTAGCGCTGCTTTTTGTGCAAGGCCGCCCCAATGTTTTTCGCCAACACCAAAACCGTTTAAAATAACATGATCGCCATTTTTAAATTCATCGCTGGTGGAGGTTGTTACAGTGCCTACTAAATCTATACCGGGCACCATCGGAAAGGTTCTCACTACCGGGCCTTTACCTGTAATGGCTAGACCGTCTTTATAGTTTAATGTGCTGTACAACACATTTATTGTGGTATTTTCGTCAGGTAAATCATTTTCGTTAAGCTGCGCTAAAGAAGCGCTGTAGTTATTGTCTTCTTTATTAATAACAATGGCTTTAATTGGGTTATTCATATCATATCCTTTTAGACCGATCGTCTTTTAATTGGTTAATAAAAATGCATTATGTAAGTAATGCACGCAAAAACATTTCAGTGTATAGCGTAAGGGGTGTACTTGACTTGGTAAGTTTTGCTCGCATTACTGCGCCTTCCCAACCAATCCAAAAGTACTCGCTCATTAATTGTGTATTTACAGTTTTAGAAATAGTGCCTTGCTGTTTAGCTTGATTTAAACAGTTTTCAATTTGTTTTTGCCAAGCTGTGTAGCTTTGCAATAAGCGATTCTTAAATTCGTCGCTCAAGTGATTTAATTCTTGGTTTAAATTACCGACTAAGCAACCGCGTTTGTAATCGTACTTACCCATGCCTTTAATAGCACTTTGTGTAAAGTTTACTATGCGTTCCAGTGGGGGAATATTTTGTTGATCAAGGTAATGGTTTAGCTTTGCAATAAAGTAACTGTCGTAGGCGTCAACCAACGCAATGCCATAGGCTTCTTTGCTTTTAAAGTAATGGTAAAAAGAGCCTTTGGGTACTGAGGCTTTTTTTAATATTGTATCGAGTCCAGTGGCACTAAAGCCAAACTCTGTTAACGTTTCTAAACCCGTACGTATAAGTAACGCTTTAGTATCGGCGTTATCTCTGGCTATTTTAGGAGGACGGCCACGTCGTGGAGATACTGTATTATTTTTGTTCATAGCTACATATTAGACCGATCGGCTTTTAATGTGCAAGTACTAAATTCATCTGTTTAAAAATATTTTATGCATTACATTTTTGTTTGAACTTCAGTTATTTTTATTAGTCAATAATTATGGTTGATACACAAATTGTGCAACTTAGTAATTAATGGTTTTAGATAGATGCCTAGGTTGTATATTGTGGTGGTATGACCAGCTTGATTCTTTAAATGTTAATTCATTTTTGCATCAGCAGCTTAGTTAATGTCAAACAATTTAATTGTTTTTCTTATTTGAACTTTACATTTTTATTAACTATTCATTAATTGTAGATTTCACTTATGCTACAAAATATATAATTAAAAAAGGTGAGGATAATACCGATGAAGAGACAGAAAAGAGATCGTTTAGAAAGAGCTCATTCTCAAGGTTTCAAAGCAGGTTTAGCAGGTCGTTCTAAAGAGCTATGCCCTTATCAACAGATAGATCCAAAGTCAGAGTGGTTAGGTGGATGGCGAGAGGCAATTGAAAATCGAAATATGTATAAAACCTAATTATTACCCAAATTTAAGCAAAAAGGCCTCCAAATTGAAGGCCTTTTTGTATTTATATTGTAAATCTATTAAAAAGACGTGGTGTCTTGAAATAAACCTACTTTTAAATCTTTGGCTTCATATATTACGCGGCCATCTACTTCAACAGTGCCATCTGCAACACCCATGAAGAGTTTACGTTTAATTACGCGTTTCATTTCAAGGCGGTAGGTTACTTTTTTAGACGTTGGAAGTATTTGGCCTGTAAATTTAACTTCACCTACACCTAAAGCGCGCCCAAGACCAGGACCACCTGACCAACCAAGATAAAAACCCACTAGTTGCCACATTGCATCAAGGCCTAAACACCCTGGCATAACAGGGTCACCTTTAAAGTGACAATCAAAAAACCAAAGGGTCGGGTCAATATCAAGCTCAGCAATTATTTCACCTTTACCGTGGCTTCCACCATCAGCATTTATAGAGGTAATGCGGTCCATCATTAACATGTTATCGCTAGGTAAACGACAGTTGCCTTCACCAAACATTTCACCTTGACCACATAGGATCAATTCTTCTTTTGTATAGCTGTTTTTAGGTTCCATAACTCTTTATCTTCGCTTATAAATTGCCCGTACTTTAGCGTACACTTGTACGCTAAACAACTCGGAGCAGTTAAATACCTACTATATTGAGTATTAAATCATCAATCAAACAATGCGTTAGGTTTTTGCTTTATAAAACCGCGCAATTACAATCAAAAATCATTATAATTAACGCTGTCTTATAACTAGTCTAAAGGAAGTTTATGATCCTTTTTGTTAACTCACTTACTGTGATAGATTTTTCTTACTTATGTAACAAACGCGGCGCCGTTGGCGAGAGCTGGATTGTTGATTTAACTTTGCACGGTAAACTTAACGACGAGTCTATGGTGTTAGACTTTGGATTAGTTAAAAAACAAATTAAAGGTATTATTGATGAATGTATTGATCACCGTTTAGCTATTCCTAATAGCATAAATGGTTCAGTGACTGAATTTGATGAGCACAAAACACTAGATTGCACTTTTGGCGACAACCACCACTTGGCAATGAGTGCACCGCATCAAGCCTATTGTATGATTGATTCCGATGAAATTAATGTGGAGTCGGTAACTGCATTTTTAGTTGATACTATTTTACCTAAGTTGCCTTCAAATATAGAAAAAATAGAGTTATCGTTAAAACCAGAACATAGCCAAAGCTTTTATTATCATTATAGTCATGGTCTTAAAAAACATGATGGTAATTGCCAGCGCATTATTCATGGTCATCGTTCTCAAATAGGTATAAGCCTAGACGGTATTTCCATGCCACGCTTACAAAAAGAATGGGCAATGCAGTGGGAAGATATATACCTAGCAACAAGTGAAGACCAAATAGAACCGCAAAACTTAAAGTATATTAGCGCAAGAGATAATGATGTTTGTTTTGCTTATACATCAGCTCATGGCTATTTCGAAATGGCCATTAGTGAAACTCGCTGTGATATTTTACCGATAGACACAACCGTTGAATGTATTGCGGGGTATATTGCAGGGCAAGTTAAAGCCAAGCACCCTGAACAAAATGTTAAAATAACCGCGTATGAAGGGGTTGGCAAAGGAGCAATTAGTTATGCTTAAGTCACTTTTATCTGCGTTGGTTTTAGTAACATTTAGTGTAAATTCGTTTGCTGTTGAGCTAAAAGGGCACCTTACTCAAGGCGGCTTAGTAACAGGAAAGCTTAGCGATGCGCAGTCTGTTAGTTTAAACGACACACCGTTAAAGCTTTCAAAAAATGGTGATTTTGTATTTGGTTTTGGCCGTGACGCAAAAGCAAATCATACACTTAGCTGGGTTGATACGAATGGCAAAAAGCATACCCAGAATCTTATTATTACCAAGCGTGATTACAACATTGACAAAATAACGGGTGTTGCAAAAAAATACGTTTCTCCGCCTAAATCTGTAAGTGAACGTATAAGCAGAGAAGCGGTTGCGGTAAGAAATGCCCGTGCTGTTAATTCAGACCTTACTTACTTTTTAGACCCAGTATTAAAACCTGCACAAGGGCGAATTTCGGGTGTGTATGGCAGCCAGCGTTACTTTAATGGTGAACCACGTCGCGCGCATTTTGGTTTAGATATAGCTAACAAAACTGGTTCGCCAGTGTATGCGCCAATTGGTGGCACTGTTGTTTTTGCAGAACCCGATTTATATTATTCTGGCGGAACACTTATTTTAGATCATGGCCATGGTATTACCTCTACTTACATTCATTTAAGTAAGTTAGATGTAAACGTGGGTGATAAAGTTAAACAAGGTAATAAAGTTGCTGAAATTGGTGCAACCGGCCGAGTTACAGGCCCGCATCTAGATTGGCGCTTTAACTGGAAAGGCGAACGCCTTGATCCAGGCTTATTAATGCAAGATACGTTAGCCAACAAAAAGTAGAGACTATGACAGACGTAAATCGCGATGCAATTATTGCTCAGCGTATAAAAGATTCAACTACATCAGTTACAAAAACGGTATTCCCAGGGCGTACCAATCATCACAATACACTATTTGGTGGCGATGCATTAGCATGGATGGACGAGGTTGCATTTATTGCTGCAACGCGTTTTTGCCGTAAGCCCTTGGTAACTATTTCGTCTGACAGAGTAGATTTTAAAGAAGCAATACCTGCAGGTACATTTGCTGAACTAATAGCAAAAGTTGTGCATGTTGGTAACACAAGTTTAAAAGTAGATGTTGATATATTACTTGAAACAATGCATAAAGATGATAAACACTCGGCTATAAGCGGTAGTTTTACATTTGTTGCTGTAGATGATAATCATAGGCCAACACCTGTTGTTTGCGCCAAAATGATTAACGGTTTTAAGTAAAATTAATATAAAAATATAAGCACCCGAATTGGTGCTTATATTTTAGGTGCAAAAGAACACATCATACTGCATTTGTTTTAAAGATAATCTTAGCATCAAAATTATATGTGAAAGAAGGTTAAACAGGGAATAAGAGGCTTATTACATAATAAGCCTCTTAAATTGAAGGTTTTAGAGTACTCAAAGTACCATTGCTGCAATCCAGCCGAATATTAATAGTGGGATATTAAAGTGTATAAAGGTTGGAACTACCGAATCCCAAATATGGTCGTGATGACCATCTGCGTTTAAACCAGATGTTGGCCCAAGTGTTGAGTCTGAAGCAGGGGAGCCCGCATCGCCTAGAGCGCCCGCAGTACCGACTAAAGCAGCAGTTGCCATTACTGAAAAACCAAGCTCTAGGCATAAAGGAACAAATAAGGTCGCAATAATTGGTACCGTTGAAAAAGAGCTTCCAATTCCCATGGTGATAAGTAAACCAACTAATAAAATTACCGCCGCTGCTATAGGCTTATTTCCATCAAACAAACTTGCACCGCTGTTGACCAAGCTTTGTATATCACCCGTCGCTTGCATAACTGATGCAAAACCTTGCGCTGATATCATGATAAAACCAATCATGGCCATCATGGCAACGCCTTTACTAAATACGTCTCCATTTTCTTCCCATTTAACTATACCAAATAGGCTAAAAATCATAACGCCTACTAAGCCGCCAAGTATCATTGAGCCACTTATATTTTGCGCAATTAACGAGGTAATAACTGCAAAAGAGCCAACTAACATGACTTTTTTTGAATTTTTTATAGGTTCATGGTTGCTCTGGTTAGTAACTGTGATCGATTTATAGGTACGTTGTTTTTTATAAGTAAAAAATACAGCAATGAGTAGGCCAATAAACATTCCTAACGCAGGAATAATCATTGCTACGGGTACACTGGTATTTATAATTTGGAGGCCGTTATCTACAAGATTTTTATGTAAAATTGAATATAAGTAAATCCCACCAAACCCATAGGGGAGTACCATGTAGGACGAGGCTAAACCAAATGTTAAAATGCACGCGATGGCACGTCGATCGAGTTTTAATTTATTAAATACAACCAACAAAGGCGGGATCAAAATTGGGATGAACGCTATGTGCACCGGCACCAAGTTTTGTGATGAGATAGCGCACGCTAATATAATCATTAAGATAAAATAACTAAGTAAAGTTTGGCTGCCTTGCCCTCTAGCATCTACTTTAGCTAATAATTTATCTGCTAATATGCGGGTTAAACCAGACTTTGATATTGCAACTGCAAATGCGCCAAGCATTGCATAACTTAAGGCGATTTCAGCGCCCGCTGACAAACCCGAATTAAATGCATCTAAACTTTCTTTTATCCCTAAGCCAGCAGTTAACCCAGCAACTAAAGCAGACAATGTCATAGCTACAATAACATTGACACGAACCAAGGTGAGCGCAAGCATTAAAATCACGCCAACAACAACAGCATTCATAGTTTTCTCTATTTTGAACTTTTAATTAATTTTATCAGATCTTTAGCTTTGGTTTTGCGCTCTTTGGTAAACGGTTTGTTAGCATAACGGCTGTTTTCGAATAATTGTTTAAATTCTATTAGCTCCTTAGACGCGTTAGGCCTTTGCTTTGCCATATGATCAAGTTGTTGTGACGGACTAAGAGAGTCGGCCAATGTAATTTTGTTTTTATTTCCCCAATCAAAAACTTCATTATAGGCTTTAACTATAGGAGGGAGTTTAACTGGTTTTGCTTTTGGCCAGTTTAAATAGACAAAGTAAATTGCAAAACTTAACCCAGCTGTCATTAATACAACTAAAGGCACCAGCCAACTTTTTTTATTACCAAAGATGGATTTTAAAAAATCATTTTGTTTTTCTTGATCAAAGCCAAGCACCCAACTAGACCATTGATAATCTAGTTGCTCGAGTTCAAGCCTTAACCAGTTTATTGCTGCAAAGTTGCTTAAGCTAACTAAGCCGAAATCTAAATTATTTTTAAATTCTTCGTTTAGCTCTTGGTTTTGGGAAAGCGATCCATTTAACCGCTCGGGAGCAACAACAGCAGTGGCATCAAAAATAGTCCAGCCAGTATTTTGTAAATATACTTCAACCCAAGCATGGGCGTCGTATTGGCGAACAGTGAGCGTCGTATTGTCACTATTATATTCACCACCTAAATAACCACTGACTACACGTGCAGGTATGCCCGCAACCCTAAAAATATAAGCAGCGGCACTGGCATAATGTCCGCAAAAGCCACGTTTATTATCAAATAAAAATTGGTCTAGTGTATTATCGCCACTCATTGGGGTCGGCGTTAATGTATAGGTAAAGTTTTGCTCTACAAAGTACGCTAGTAATGCGTTATAAAAAGCCTGCTCATTGGTGACTTGTTCTTTTAACTGTAAAGCAAACTTATTAGTTTCAATATTTTGCTTTAAACTTAAAGATGTATATCTATTTCTTTCAAATTCAGTAAGTGAATCTACTGATAATTGATAACTTGCCACATCATATTGCAGGCTTTTTGCTTGGTAACTGTTTTTCCTTAATAATCCAAGCGCATTAGCGCTTACATTTTTACTATTGCTGGTTGAATAAGTTAAGCCATAAAGCCATTTTTGCGTTGCAGGTTCTGCAATGACTGAATAGTTTGCAATAAGTATGCTTTTTTCGGATATTAAGTTTTGGTTTGTTTGTTGGTTACTGTATTTTAAAAAATCAGACGCAAGCCATGCATTGCCATTAAATTCATCATGAATAATTGCACGCCAATAGTAAGGTGTTGCAGGCGGGGGATTATTAAAAGTAGCTCTAAATACTAGTTCATCTGAGTTAGACAATTTAGCAATATCAAACGGATCTACTTGCTCAGAAAGCCCAGTTTTAGCAAGTTTTGGCCCGGGTAACTGCCAAAACGCAGGCATTTTTGGTAAAAACAACAGTAAAAAAACAGCCAGTGGTAACGCCATTAATAATAACTTTGAACTTTGTTTAGCGCTTATTTTTAAGTTGTGTTTAGATTCTAATAAACCCATTACTGAAAAATTTAATACATATAAAAAGCTAACAACAGCAGTGGTAAATATAGTTTGGCTAAATAAGTAAACCGACGACAATGAAAAAAAAGTAAGCGTTGTAATTACCTGATAATGCTTTTTATTTTTAGCTTGTAAAAGTTTAAATAAGCTTGATAACAACAGCATGGCAACAAACAACATTACAGTATCGGACATTCCTATTGTAAATATCATTAAACCCAAAGCACCAGCGGCAAGTATGTTTGCAAGCCATGCATTAGGCTTTGCGGTATTTTTGGATGTAATAACTGCATTCCATAGGCATAAGCCAGCTAATACACTAATAAATGGGAGTGGCAGGTGTGCTATAAAAAATAGAACTAAACAGGCGTAAATAAAACATAAAGAGAAGTTAATTACTTTTTCATTTTTAAGTTCAATCATTGCTTTTCACCTGCAAATGAACTTAAGCATTCTAAACAGTGTTGCTTATGGGCTTGGCCAGTATTAATACTGATTAAAGTGCTTGGCAGTTTTAACATGAAAGGGGTGTTGTGCTCAGTGGCTTCACACACTAAATAACACAACTGGCTAAGACGTTGCTCTGTAGCACCACTCATTAAATTAAAATCAAACAAAGCATCAGTCGCTTTAAAATCTACAAAGTCTTTAACTAATAATTGCTTTGTTTTAGCGAAGTGTTTCCACGATATTCTGCTTAAGCCCATTTCGGGTTGATGAATTAATAGATTGTCGAATTCTTCAGTTCCCGACTTTTTTGTCATTCCATTTTGTGTATATTCATCTTCTGAGGAAATGTGTGCATCACTTAATACGTATTCGTGCGCAGGGTAAACATAAGTTTTAGTTTGTACTTGTAAATAGCTCCATACAGATACCAAACCAAAAGGATAGTTACTGGCTATTTTTATTCGTTCTAATTTGTAGCAACCTCGTGTTTCATACGGAAGCGGTAAACTGCTACTAATTGATTTATTTGAAATTTCATCATGATGTGTACTTGCTTTAAAATCATTGTTATAGGTAATAGAGAGCGATTGGCAGATTGAATTACTATGTAAGTTCAATTTTAAAATGGGTTGTTGTGGAGAAAAACTAGGTAATACTTTATCAAAAGTTACTGTTAAGCCTTTCGCATTGCTGTAGCCCATAAAAACTGCTAATACAATGACCACGAACATCAGATACGACATGATCAAAATTAAATTATTTTGATAATTTATACCCATTACAAAGTTTAAAATAGCCACAATAATAAAATACCACCCAAGGGATGATGGCAAAACATAGATTGTGTTGTGCTCTAACGTAATTGAATTTTTTTGGTGTTTATGTTTTAAAAATTTATCAAAAACAGTACGTTTTAAAGATGCAAATATGTTGGGGCGTTTTGATTTTTTAGATGGCATAAAAGCTACACCGGAACCGGCACAGCATTTAAAATGTCATTCACTTGAGCTTCACCCGATTCATTATGCAAACCTAAGCGGTGCTGGCACACACTTGTAAAAACTGCTTGTATATCTTCAGGAATTACATAATCGCGTCCATCAATATAAGCCCATGATTTAGCAGCCTTAGCTAACGCAATACTTGCTCGAGGTGATAATGAAGACGCAAACGCATTGCTGCTTCTTGTATAATTAACAAGCTCTATAATGTAATCAACAACGGGAGTGCTAAGTGTAACTTCACTAATTTGTGCCTGAATTTGTTTTAATTGCTGCTTATCTATCCGTTTAGGAAGTTGGCTGTAGTCGCGTTTTTGCATATTTAAAATTAAACGTTTTTCAGCTTCTTTTTGAGGAAAACCAAGGCTTATACGCATTAAAAATCGATCTAACTGAGATTCCGGTAGCGGATAAGTACCCGATTGGTATAAAGGATTTTGCGTAGCAATAACAAAAAATGGATCTGGAAGGCTATACTTTTTGCCATCAACAGTGATTTGTTGTTCTTCCATCGCTTCAAGTAATGCACTTTGAGTTTTTGGCCCTGTACGGTTTATTTCGTCAGCTAATACAACTTGACTAAAAATAGGGCCTTTATGAAACGTAAAGCTGTGATCGTTACTATTAAATACATTTGTACCGAGTATATCGGCAGGCAGTAAGTCACTTGTAAATTGAATTCGTTGGTAAGATAAGCCAAGTACTGCCGCTAAACCATGAGAAAGAGTGGTTTTTCCCATGCCAGGCAAGTCTTCAATTAGTAAGTGTCCTTCGCTAAACAAGCAGGTTAGTGCTAATTTTATCTGTTTTTGTTTTCCAAAAATAACATCTGATAAGTCTTCAATAATCGCTTTAACGGAGCTTTGCATGCTAACCTTTTATTATTCTATGTGTTCGAGACGTTTCATTACGGTATCAACTTTTTTTGCATTAAAAGGTTTTGCTATAAACCCTTTAGCTCCAAGCTCCCAAGTATTCTGAACATTTTCTAAGCTGTTATGACCTGAGCACATAACTACATGTGCGTTTGGGTAGGTTATATTAATAAATTCTAAAATATCAGTCCCATCAGAGTCGGGTAAGTCTACATCTAAAAAAATCACACTAGGGCATTTTTTATCAATAACTGGCTTGGCAGAGCTAAAATCCGTGCTTTCTAAAATATCTTCATAACCCAATTCGGTTAATATTTGGTTTAGGTAATCACGGATTTCTTTAACATCGTCAATGATGAGGATAGGCTCTAAAGGGCGAACAAATTCCATATGTAAGTTACTTCTTTTAATACTTCTTAAGTACATTAATATTAAGCTATGACCTTAATAACCTCAAGAACGTTGCTTAAAAAATCGCAATACAACCATACTTTTGTTGATTTTGCATTCTGCTTAAAAAATATCAAAACAACACTCAATTCTACTTCTTTTTAATTAATTTAAAAGTTATCAATTTTATATACACCCGCACACTGGTTTTTTCAACCACATCTAATAAATTTACAAGTCATTGATATTATGACTTTTAAATTAACAATTCTAATTTTGTAAATGTTTTGTAATAAAAAATCGTTGACCTATTAAAATCATTCTGTGATTATGCTCAGCAGTTGAGCTTATGCTCATTGGTGGATTTTAATATAAAGACACATCCAATGCTCATAATGCTTTTCTACACACTCACACTAAACACTACACAACACGAAGAGCTTATTATGTTAAAAAATAAAAATACAAAATTCGCAATCTCACTATTAACCGTAGCAATGGCTACCTCTATGTCAGCTCAAGCTGATGTTTCTGACTACTTAGACCGCGTTGATGTCGACTTTTTATTAATGCAAAATTTCCAGTCTATTCAAGCAAAAGAGGGGGCGTTTCGTCCTGAAGATGAAGTACAAGAATCTGGATTTGGCCGTGTAAGAGCAAATTTACAGCTTAAATTTCATATTAACGAATTTATTACAGCTGATATTGATATAGCTGAAGAACCAAATGATTTTGGTGGCGGCGACCGAGATTTTTCATTTCATAATGACTTTGCCGGTGTTGAGTTTGATTTATTTGGCCTTTATGGAACACCAAAAGAAGATGAGAATCTGACCCTTAGGCTTGGTAACATTGGTGCATCACCGTTTCAATTCAAAGGATTCCAAGATGGAGCTGATAACCAAGGTAATGCATTAATCGGTAACGGAATAACTGATTACGCTACAGCTGAAAACGGCGCGCAACTTAGTTACACAAAAACTTACGACAGCGGTTTTCTTCGCTCATACAATGTGGCTGGCCATATAACAACCTCAAGCTTTGGCGAAGCATTCCAAGAAGACCGTGGTTACAATTACCGTTTACAAGGCACATTAGAATTTGAAGGTGGTTTCAAAGCGGGTTTAAATCTTTTCAAGGCCAATCAAGGCGACCAGTTAAACTTTGAAAATGGTGTAGCTAGTTTAGACGGAGTAACTACAACAAACTATCGTTTCGGCGATGGTGAAAACTATAACTTTTCTGCCTCACCATCAAATGAACGTGACACGCACGTAGGTGCAATGCCCGGACTAGAGCAGTCAATCATACAACTAAATCTAGCATACCAACCATCTAACGAAACAAGTTTAGTGTTCATGGTTGGTAAATCATCAGATGATTACACATTTGCAGATGCTGCGGGCAATGCAGTTGCAGGAATTACATACTTTGGTACCGATGGAGTAGCCGATGCTAATGGCACAACGTACGATTCAAACAGTGTGATCAAAGGTGATACATCAGTAGAATATTTTGTTTTTGAAGCACAACAATACCTTATCCCTAAACAGTTATATGTAGCAGCTCGTTATTCAGAAGCAGAAAATACATCTGATTTAATTGAGCAAACAGACAATACAGTAGAGCGTATTCAAGTTGCTGCGGGCTACTGGTTTAACGATAAAACGTTATTAAAAGTGGAATATGTAAATCAAGAAGAAGGCGTTAACTCTGCAGGCCAAATAGGCGCTGGTTTTGACGGTTTCACATCTGAGATTTCAGTTAAATTTTAACTTATATTCAGCAACTTAGTACTTAATATTCACGTAATTAAAGCTATTTTAATTCACTTTTATTAAGTACAAGTGCACCTTTTATTGTTTGAGATAAGGTATTTAAAATGAAAAATAAATTATTAATGCTTGCCTGTGGCATCATGGCAATGAGCAACGCTTACGCAAAAGAAACAATTACAATTGCTACTGTTAATAATGGTGACATGATCACCATGAAAGAACTAAGCAATGAATTCACCAGCCAAAACCCAGATATAGATTTGAAGTGGGTAACACTTGAAGAAAATATTTTACGCCAACGTGTAACAACAGACGTGGCCACAAAAGGTGGTCAGTATGATGTTATGACCATCGGTACTTATGAAGTACCAATTTGGGGCAAACAGAACTGGTTAACAGAGTTAGATAACCTTGGCAAAAATTACGATTTAGATGATTTACTACCCGCTATTCGAAGCGGCCTTACCGTTAACGATAAGCTATACGCCGCGCCTTTTTATGGCGAAAGCTCAATGGTTATGTACCGTACTGATTTAATGGCAAAAGCTGGGTTAACCATGCCGAAAGCACCGTCTTGGGACTTTATTAGAAAAGCAGCAAAAGCAATGACCAGTAAAGAGGATGGCGTTTATGGTATGTGTTTGCGTGGTAAAGCCGGTTGGGGAGAAAATATTGCACTTATTACATCAATGGCTAACTCATTCGGTGCACGTTGGTTTGACGAAAACTGGAAGCCTCAGTTTAATACACCTGAATGGGAAAAAACTCTTCAGTACTATGTTGATGTTATGAATGAATCAGGTCCTGCGGGTTCGTCAGCTAATGGCTTTAACGAAAATCTAGCATTATTTCAAACCGGTAAGTGTGGTATATGGATTGATGCAACAGTAGCTGGCGCATTTGTTACAAACAAAACAGATTCTGAAGTAGCCGATCAAGTTGGTTTTGCACTCGCACCTGACAACGGACTAGGTAAACGTGGTAATTGGTTATGGTCGTGGACACTAGCCATTCCTTCAAGCAGTAAAAAACAAGATGCTGCAATGAAATTTATCAGCTGGGCAACATCTAAAGAATACACTCAACTTGTAGCCGATAAAAAAGGCTGGGCAAAAGTGCCACCGGGTACTCGTAAATCTTTATACAGTAACTCTCAGTATATGGAAGCAGCGCCTTTTGCTCAAATAACGTTAGATTCAATCGAAACCGCAGATCCTAAAAACCCAACCGTAAAACCTGTTCCTTATGTTGGTATTCAGTTTGTTGCTATTCCGGAGTTTCAAGGGATAGGAACAGCAGTAGGGCAACAATTTTCAGCCGCTTTAACTGGGCAAATGACCGTTAAACAAGCGTTAAGTTCATCTCAACGTTTAGTTGAAAGAGCCATGCGCAAAGCGCGTTACCCTAAGTAGTATCAATTATAGGTGGGCAAGCTCTCAACTTGCCCTGTATTTTATGTCAGTTCTATTTATGATTTTACATATTATTAAGGGTTTCTGATTTTCACTTAATAGTGAGTAAATAGAATTGGCTTTTTTAAGGTCACCGTTATGGCAACAACTAACTCGCGTACGCTTGCTCGGTTCATGCTTCTTCCTAGCGTAACATTGTTACTCGCTTGGATGATTGTTCCGCTGTGTATGACATTGTATTTTTCATTCATTGATTACAATTTATTGGTTCCTGGAGATAAAGAATTTGTAGGTTTTTTAAACTATGAGTTTTTTCTAACTGATCCGGCGTTTTTTGAATCTTTTTTTAACACGCTTTATTTAGTTACTGGCGTGTTACTCATTACCATTTGTGGTGGTATAGGTTTGGCTATTTTATTAGACCAAGCAATATGGGGACGTAATTACGTTCGTATAATGGTACTTGCGCCATTTTTTGTTATGCCAACGGTTTCAGCCTTAGTGTGGAAAAACATGCTTATGAACCCTGTAAATGGTTTGTTTGCTCACCTTGCAATTTGGTTAGGTTTTGAGCCAATAGACTTTTTTGCTCAAATGCCGTTATTTTCAATCATTATAATTGTGTCTTGGCAGTGGTTACCATTTGCAGCACTGATTTTGCTTACAGCTATTCAATCACTAGACCGCGAACAATTAGAAGCCGCTGATTTAGATGGCGCAGGCCCATTTAGTAAGTTTTTCTATATTGTTTTACCTCATTTATCTCGCGCTGTGACTGCGGTGATATTAATTGAAACTATCTTTTTACTCTCTATATTTGCTGAAATATTGGTTACAACAAGCGGTGGGCCAGGTTATTCATCAACAAATATTACTTATTTAATTTATACCCAATCATTACTGCAATTTGATGTAGGTGGTGGTTCGGCAGGTGGCATAGTTGCCGTGATCATTGCAAATATAGTAGCAATATTTTTAATGCGCTTAATTGGCAAAAACTTGGAGGGGTAAAATGAGTTTTAAAAATAACACACGTTCAACACTTATTTATACCATAGCGGCATGGACAGTCAGTTCAATGATTTTCTTCCCTATTTTATGGACGTTGATCACAAGCTTTAAAACAGAATCTGAGGCTATATCAGCTACACCCACTTTGTTTGCATTCGAGTGGACGCTAATAAATTACTCAGATGTATTATCACGCTCACCATACTTTACGCATTTTTGGAATTCGGTTGTTATTTCATTAGGGTCAAGTTTATTAGGTTTATTAATCGCTGTTCCGGCTGCATGGTCAATGGCTTTTGTTCAAAGTAAAAAAACAAAAAATTTACTAATGTGGATGCTTTCTACCAAAATGCTACCGCCGGTAGGGGTGCTAATACCTATTTACTTATTATTTCGCGACTTCGGTTTACTAGATACAAAACTAGGTTTAGTTATCGTGATGACCCTTATAAATTTACCAATTATGATCTGGATGCTTTATACCTACTTCAGAGAAATACCGGGTGAAATATTAGAAGCTTCACGCATGGATGGTGCAACGATTGGCGAAGAAATATTTCATGTATTACTGCCTATAGCCTTACCTGGCATTGCTTCAACATTATTGTTAAATGTAATTTTAGCCTGGAACGAAGCATTTTGGACTCTAATATTAACCGCAGCAAATGCTGCACCGTTAACTGCATTTATAGCCAGTTATTCAAGCCCTGAAGGGTTATTTTACGCCAAATTATCGGCAGCATCTGCCATGGCCATTGTGCCAATTTTAATTCTTGGTTGGTTTAGTCAAAAACAATTAGTGCGCGGCTTAAGCTTTGGCGCAGTAAAGTAGGAGAACACACATGGGCAGCATCACACTAAAACAAGTCACTAAAAACTTTGACGACGTAAACGTTATTAAACCGTTAGATTTAGAAATTAAAGACGGTGAATTTATTGTTTTCGTTGGGCCATCTGGCTGTGGTAAATCAACATTACTACGCATGATTGCAGGGCTTGAAGACACAACAAGCGGAAATATTGAAATAGACGGGCAAGATGCAACACATACACCACCTGCTAAAAGAGGTTTGGCAATGGTGTTCCAATCTTATGCGTTGTACCCACATATGAGCGTTCGCAATAACATTGCTTTTCCACTTAAGCGCGCTAAAGTAAGCGCTGCAGAAATAGAAACTAAAATCGCTAACGCCGCTAAAATTCTTAATTTAACTGATTATCTAGATCGAAAACCAGGACAGCTATCAGGTGGTCAACGTCAACGAGTAGCAATAGGGCGCGCAATTGTTAGACAACCCTCTGCATTTTTATTCGATGAGCCACTATCAAATTTAGATGCTTCATTGCGTGTAAATATGCGTCTTGAAATTTCAGAGCTGCATAAAAGTTTAGCCACTACAATGATCTATGTAACTCACGACCAAGTTGAAGCAATGACAATGGCCGACAGAATTGCTGTATTTAATGGCGGTATTATCGAGCAAGTAGGTACTCCATTGGAACTTTATCAACACCCAGTAAATAAATTTGTGGCAGGTTTTATTGGTTCACCAAAAATGAACTTTATTGATATTCCAAATGGTGACACTAATGGAGCGTCAAGCTTAGGTGTTCGTCCAGAGCACTTTATAATATCGCAAGATACAGGCACGTGGTCAGGTAAAGTAGGGGTAATTGAGCACTTAGGGTCTGAGAGTTTTTTACATGTAACACTTACAAATGGCAGCACAGTGACAGTAAAAGCTGATGGTGATTGCTCGCTCCAATACGGTGACTCTGTATTTTTAACTGCGCAAGAAAATAAGGTACACAGGTTTGATAAAAACGGGGTAACGATTAAAGCTAGCAACTAAGTTTGAAAGCAAAAGAGCCAATACCTTATTTAGTCATAATTAATTTTAAGGTATTGGTTATTAGCTCATTATTGGCTTCGGCATTATATAAATAAATGATATATTTGCCTTAAAGCATAAGTTTGAAGCCATTAATAATATCAAACACAAGTTACTCCTTAATTACAGAGGTTTAAGTGGCAAAATTATCGAACACAGAAATAAGAAAACTTGATGATGCAGCAAGAGCGGGGTGGTTATATTATGTCGCCGGCCAAACTCAAGACGAAATAGCGAAAAAGCTTAATGTATCTCGTCAGTCAGCGCAGCGAATGGTTGCTTTATCAGTTAGCCAAGGCCTAATAAAAGTAAGACTCGATCACCCCATTGCCAAATGTATGGATTTAGCAGAAAAATTAAAAAGCCGATTTGGTTTAGCATCATGTGAAGTGGTGCCAAGCGATCCATCTGAACCATCATCTACAGTTGGACTTGCACAAGCTGGTGCCGCTGAGATACAGCGCCATTTAAAATCAGAGACGCCAAAAATATTAGCAATGGGAACAGGGAGAGTTTTGCGTGCTATTGTTGATGAACTACCAATACTTGATTGCCCACAACATAAAATAGTGGCTATGTTAGGTAACATGGCGTTAGATGGTTCGGCTTCGCCTTACGATGTTGTAGTTAGAATGGCTGAACACACTAATGCAAAACATTATCCGATGCCATTGCCAGTTTTACCTCGCAGTATTGAAGAAAAAAACCAACTACATGCACAACATAATATAACTGCTAACCTGAAGCTTGCTAAAAATGCAGACGTAACTTTTGTTGGCATTGGTAGTTTAGGTGAAAAGTCACCATTACACATAGATGGTTTTGTTGACGCTGATGAATTAAAAGAGCTTCAAAACTTAGGCGCCGTTGGCGAAATGATCAGCTGGGTTTACGATAAAAATGGTAAATTGCTAGATTGCACTGTAAACCAACGCGTTGCGAGTACGCCATTAGTAACAAATGAAAACAAACAAATTTATGCAATAGCTGCAGGTGAAGAAAAAGTGTTGGCTATACTAGGCGCTGTAAGATCAAATATGATTAGTGGTTTAATCACTAACGAATATACTGCAGAACGTTTACTCAGCATTGATTGAGTTATTTGAAAATTGCATTGTGTATTACAAAATTTTTATAGCGAACAAAACGACCTAATGTCCGATACCGTCTAGTATTGGACATTATAAGAGTGCATTCATGCGCTCTTATTAAATAACATACAACTACCTATAATTTATATTATGTTAAATACAGAATTTTAATTACTTAGTAAGGCAAAGTGCTTATCTATTTAACGTATAAAACGCTCTATTTCACTATTATTTATTTTAATTCATGATTAACGGCATAAACTTATACCGCTAATCATGTAGATATTTTAATTACAGCCTAACTCACTTGCTAAACCAAATACGGATGATTCTATTGTTTGTGCCTGATTACTCGTTAAATTAGGTAAAACATTAATGCCAGTTCTACTTTCAACTTCATCAATACTTACTTGGGTATTACAAAAATTATCTCTGCGGCCAGCACTTTGCTGCATAATAAATGCTGATGCTTTAATGGTGTTACCAGATTGCTTCATTACAATTTTAAAATAACCACTTGGTATAGTATGGTTTTCATTTGCTCGTGGTAAATCTGCAAAGTAATATTCGTACATTGGACCAGTAACTACGTATAAGTTATTTCCATCATCAACATGATTTCTTACCGCTGTTTCAAGCCTAACCCATGGCCCTTGGTTTAATGCTGAAGATTGTGGTGTAATATTAGAAAGCAAATTTGTTAAACGCCAATCAGCTGTATTACTAAAAGATGCCAATGGAACCTGATGCCCCCGGTCAGTATTAATTGTTGCATATGCATCGGTATAATCACTCGGCTCAAGCGTATAATGGGAATATAAATCAGGGTCTGATTTCCAACTCCTTGATCTTGATGGTCCGCTCATTGTATTGGGCGTTACTTGGTATGCTACCCAGTCTGCAAATTTTGTGTAACGGTTATTTTTTAAAGTATAAATACTACGTTCAATTGTTTTACCGTTGTTTAATCCTGTTGGACAACCTTCTAAGCAATTGGCAGCATTGGCAGTTGAAGCTAGTAATAAGCTTGTTAAGGTTAGTGATATATTTATAAATGATTTCATTGTTGTTTTATCCTGTATAAATGAGGATAAAAACCTAACAAGTTTATGTTACAGATATATTTAATTTTATAAATATATTCAATAAGTTAATTGCATATATGTATATTTAGCACTTAAGTATTGTGTTTAATTGTTAATTTATTCGTTCTAGTTAATCGCTTAATAAAAAGGTAATAAACACCCTACCAATAGTTATTTATGCATTTTAAATAAATCCTAGGCATAAAAAACGCAGGCAAATGCCTGCGTTTTATAATTTAATAAAATAAGATTAATGAAGTGCCGCTGTAAATGGAATACTTTTACAAATTTCAGCTTCAGCAACTAATAACTCTTCTAAACGCACGTCTACTTCTTCTTTGTCAAAGTATTCGTAGGCTAGCTCTACAAATAAGTTTTTGTGCTTTTCTTCTGATTTAGCAATGGCTACATAAAACTCTTTTTCTTTCCCTTCAGGTAATGCTTGCGCAACTAATGAAAAACGTTCGTGTCCACGAGCTTCAATTACACCACCAACTAATAACCTATCCATTAAAAAGCCATCACGTCCGTGCCTAAATAAAGCACGAATTTGCTTTATGTACGGATCTTTTTGGTCATCACCCAATGTTGTGTCGCGTTCAGTTAATAGCTTGAGTACTTGTTTAAAATGAATAAGCTCTTCAAGTGCTAAATCGGTCATTGCTTTTACAAGTTTACGCTTGTCTGGGTAATGCGAAAGCATTGAAATAGCCATGCCTGATGCTTTTTTTTCAGCAGCCGCATGATCTTGCAAAAAGGTATTAAAGTCGGCAAGTACAGCCTCGGTCCATTCAAATGGCGTTTGGTATTTTAATTCAAACATAATAAATACTACTTAAAAAATAATGCGGGAATTTTAACGTATTTGAAAATAAAAATCTCGCAATAGGTTTTAGTAAAGCAATGCTCTTAAGGATTAATTTAGATAATTACAGTTGGGAGGTGTAAGGTAAATGTTTATCTATGCGCCCTTTTGCTGTCGACTCTATTTTTAATGGGTGTTTAATATCGTTCCATGCGGTGACTTTTCCGCCCATATTCATTTTATCAAAATCAGTTTTATCACTTTGTATGTTCAAAAAATCACATACTTTTTGATAACTCCCCGCCTTTGCAATATCAATCGATAAAAAGTCAGCTTTTCTTTTTTCAAAATAATACTGTACAGCATTTAGGTGGCGCTTGTAACAGTCTGCTAAGTAACTATCATCACTAATGTTTTCGAGAGATAAATTAGAAAAAACATCAAAGTAACAACGTTTTATATGAATATTAAAACCGCCATCTGTACGTGTTAAATTAGTATGCATACGTGTGAGTAATTGCCTAATAGATGGCAACCAAACATCAATTTCTCTTTCCAAATATACAAACTTAGATCCTGGGTAATGCTTATCAAGCATTTTATAATCAGTAAATATAGGGGTGTCGGCAATAGCTTGTGCATTGTCAAAACTAGCTTTTGTGTATGCTGTGTGTGCGGTGGATAATCCTAATTCTAGTAGTGCGTGGCACACACTAGTTGTGCCAGTTCTCGGTAAGCCTATTACAAATATTTTAGTCATGTACTGTACTTAAATTAGCTGTTACGAGTGAGTAATAAAACAAACGCGCTTATTATCATAACCAAAAAAGTAGCTACAGTCCCTATTTGGCGGTACTTTAAGTTTTTTTCTACTATACCTAGGTTATGAAAAAATCGACAAATTAACAAAGATGAACCTAAAAGGTGACAATAATGACTGGCTAGACCTTGGTATTCAGCTAAAAATAATAAAATAACGGCAAAAGGTACATATTCCATAAAGTTTGCATGTGCTCTAATTGCACGTTGTAAAACTGAATTACCGTTATCACCTAAAGATATTTGCTCTGCTCTGCGAACTTTTATGACATTAAAGCTTAAATAAATATAAAAAAAAGCGAGCAATGCAGCGTATGTTGAAATAATCACAGTGTGTTCCTATTGGTTTTTGTTTTAAACGCATTAAGTATGCGCAGCGTTTAGCTGTGCAGATAATAACATATAAATTAACGGCTTTATCACAAGTTTAAAGTTCAACTATGATAAGGTGATATCCATATTTTATACGCAATAATAGGGATTATATGTTTGTTCCTCGCAAAGTGGCCGATAGTTATCGTGAAATGATAAACAGCATTGGCTTTTACCCTTCTGTGCTTTCTATTGGTTTTTTGTTTTTTGCCATCATTACAATGTCGGTTGAATATTTAGCCCCTGTTGAGCAGTTGAAGTCTTTTATCTCAGTGGTTTTGGTTGATAGCGCAGAAAATGCGCGAACAATTTTAAGTACGCTTGCAGGTAGTATTATCTCATTGACTGTATTTAGTTTTTCTATGGTTATGGTGGTTTTAAACTCTGCTAGTGCGAGTCTATCGCCTCGCGTTGTGCCCGGTTTAATTACTAGAAAGTCTCATCAAATGGTGCTCGGCTTTTACTTAGGCAGTATCATTTACTCTATTATCATGCTTATAAATATTAATAAGTTAGAAGGCGGCAGTACTGCAATTCCGTCTATAGGTGTTTTATTTTCTTTAATTTTTGGTTTGATTTCATTAGGGTTATTTGTATTTTTTATTCATTCTATTTCACGCGCTATCCAAGTTGATAATGTCCTCAATGGTTTGTTTAGCCAGACTAAAAAAGAAATTAAGGCGATCATCAAAAGACAAAAAGAGGCCCCTGTTAGTGAATTTCCAGATTTTTCAACATGGCACTCCATAAGCAGTAAAACAGAGGGTTATTATAAGGGTGTGCAAACAGATAAACTGTGTGCAATTTTAAAAGAGCACGATATAAACTTATATATTTCTGTTAACCAAGGATATTTTACAGTAAAAGGTTATCCATTTTTAAAATGTAATGTCGATATAACCCACGATGAAGAGCTCTTAGAAAAAATATTAGATTGCTTTATTTTTTATATAGAAGAGTACATTAGCGACCACTACCGCTATGGTTTAACACAAATATCTGAAATAGCAGTAAAAGCAATGAGCCCTGGCATTAACGATCCAGGTACCGCTGTTAAATCAATTGATATGCTGAGTATTTTACTGATTGAGCGCCTATCTCTTAACGATATAAATTATTCGTTTAAGCACAGTGAAAAAAAACCGCTTTTATATTTACATGAAACCAGTTTTGATGAGTTACTGCATGATAACTTTTCGCCGCTTCGTCATTATGCAAAAGGTGACGCCTACGTAATGACAAATGTATTAGAAGCATTTAAAAATATTTTATTTGTGGCGCACGATAATGAAAAAGCACGCGAAAGCTTATTTAATTATTTATTCGCTATTGTTGATGACATAAACATGAATGTAACTAATGAATACGACAGGCGCGAAATTTGTAATATGCTAAATTCTATAACACGCATCAATGAGCAACAAGGTAGTCAATTGGTGGCACGTTTTGAGCACCACCAAAATAATTCCTACTCAATATAATATATAGCGTAACTAGATGCTGTTACCTTAATTTCTCCACTGTGATACGCATCCGGGACATAATTACCGGGTGCACTATCCGCCATTACCATTTCTTTTGCACGCATATAGGGCTGAGTTTGAACATTAAGTGGGCTCAACGATGCGTTATATAGTCCTTTTAACGACACATCAAAGTCATCGCTTAATTCTTTAGCCGCTTTTTTAGCATCTTGTATTGCCATTTTTTGAGCTTTTTTATGAAGCTCGTTATAGTTGCTAGCTAAAAATTGGGTATTGTTAATTTGGTTTATGCCGTTATTAACCAAACTTTGTAATAACGTAGGGTATTTACTTATATCAGTAAGTTTGACCGTTAGTGTTCGGGTAATTTTGAAACCGATAAATTCTTGATGTCCAGTTTGGCGATTGTATTGGGTATTACGGTGTATATTAATTTGCCCTGCGTTAATGTCAGTGTCTTTAACGCCTAACGTTTTTACTAATTTGATGGCTTTTGCCATAGTGATATCGGCTTTGTTTTTTGCAGCTATTAGGTCTTTATTTACTTCACTGATACCCACACTCATTTGTACATAATCAGGCATGGTGGTAAGTGTCGCTTGCCCTTTCACATAAATGTGTGGCGCATCGGGTGTTGGGCTGGCAACGGCATTCAAACTAAGTGTGCTTAATGCTATTGCACTTCCAAGAAAAAGTTTTAGTGTGTTCATCATAGAATCCTTTTTGTTTTATACTAATTTGCTTAATTAAGTATGATCGCGGATTTGCATTAGCTCTATTAAAGAGCCTAATGGGTTAACAATAAATGAACAAGCATAAAAAAACAGGCTAGCGCCTGTTTTTTGTTATGTGTTGTAACGCAGGGTTACATAAAATTACTTATACCACTTAAACGCTGCAACGTTTGTAGTTACGGTATTTTGGTAACCAATAATTTTTATCAATGGCTGCCCACAGAGCATCGTCAGAAATTTCCAATGCACCCCCCTCTTCTATCGCTTTTTTAGCAATAGCAAATGCAATGCGTTTACTAAGCGTTTCAATTTCTGTTAATGCTGGTAATAAACTGCCTTTACCGCTGTTTGCTCGCGGTGAAGACTCAGCAAGCATTTCACTCGACACGCTAAGCATGGCATCTGTTATGCGTGTAGCCTTAGCTGCAATAACGCCTAAACCAATACCAGGGAAAATATAACTGTTGTTACACTGTGGAATTGGGAAAGTTTCACCATTATATTCAACGGGATCAAACGGGCTACCTGTTGCAACTAATGCTTTACCATCAGTCCATTTAATGACGTCTTCTGGGTGTGCTTCTACCTGTTTAGACGGGTTACTTAACGGGAAAATTATAGGTTGTTCACACGTTGAATGCATTGCACGAATAACTTGCTCTGTAAACAAACCTGGCTGACCCGATACACCAATAAGTATGTCTGGTTTTGCACAATGCATTACATCTAACAATGACGCGTATTCACCACTGTAAGTCCAATCATTTAGCGCGTCTGTTGGTTGCGCTAAAGCTTGTTGGAAGTCGCGTAGCCCTTCCATGCCATTAGTTAACAGACCAAAACGGTCAACCATAAATACTTGGCTACGTGCTTGCTCTTCAGAGATACCTTCAAATACCATTTGGCTAATAATTTGCTCAGCAATACCACAACCCGCAGAGCCTGCACCAACAAATACAACCTTTTGTTGGCTAAGAGTTGAGCCTTTAACACGACACGCAGCTAATAAAGAGCCAACTGTTACTGATGCAGTGCCTTGAATGTCATCGTTAAAGCTACAAATTTCTTCACGATAGCGCTTAAGAAGCGGCATAGCATTAGGTTGTGCAAAGTCTTCAAATTGAAGCAATACATTTGGCCAACGGCGTTTGACCGCTTTAATAAATAGATCTAAAAACTCATCGTACTCGTCTTGGGCTATACGTTTATGGCGCGCGCCCATATACATAGGATCATTTAAAAGCTTTTCGTTGTTTGTCCCTACGTCAAGCATAACTGGCAATGTATATGCTGGGCTTATGCCACCACACGCGGTGTACAATGACAATTTACCAATAGGAATACCCATGCCACCAATACCTTGGTCGCCTAGTCCTAATATACGTTCACCATCGGTCACAACAATGACTTTTACTTTACCCTTTGTGGCATTACGTAAAATGTCGTCAATTTGGTAACGGTCTTCGTACGAAATAAACAAGCCACGTGCGCTGCGGTAAATATCCGAAAACTTTTCACAGGCATCACCCACCGTAGGGGTGTAAATAATTGGCATCATTTCTTCAAGATGATCGCGCACTAAGCGGTAATAAAGCGTTTCGTTGTTATCTTGAATGGCACGTAAATAAATGTGCTTATTTAAATTGTCGGTAAAACTTGAGTATTGCTGATAACAACGTTCAACTTGCTCTTCGATGGTTTCAAAGCGTGGAGGAAGTAAACCTGCAAGGTTAAAATTTTCGCGCTCTTTTTTACTAAACGCACTACCCTTGTTTAGTAATGGCGTTTCAATAAGGCCAGGGCCAGAGTGATGAATATATAAGTAATTAGGATCAGTATTTGTTGTCATATTTCCAGGCTTTAATGGAGTCTTAAGTTATGATCTGTCATTATCAATGCTCAGAATTTAAATGCAATGAACATAGTACTTGTCAGACCATTGAGAATACAAACACGCACATAGGTCGTGTTTGTATTATACATAATTTAAAATTTGAAAGTGGCGTTATTGTTAGTTAAATCAGACAACGCAACACCTTCACGACGCGGATCGGCTGCGCCATACAGCTTATTATTTTTCACTTCAACACCATGTAAACCTGAATTTAGGTCTAACACACGCACTTTATGACCACGTGAAGTGAGTGCTGGTGCAAGTGATTCAATAACGGTGCCTTTTTCAAGGCTGGTGTAATCATTACGATTAGTAGTACGCGGCAGGTTAATAGCTTCTTGCACCGATAAATTCCAGTCTAAAACGCCAACAACTACTTGAGCGACGTAGTCAATAATGCGGCTACCACCAGGAGATCCTACAACTAAACGTAAGCTACCATCTTCATTAAAAACCATAACCGGTGACATAGAACTGCGCGGGCGTTTTCCTGGCTCTACACGATTAGCAACTAACTTACCGTTTTTACGAGGAGAAAGTGAGAAATCGGTTAACTGATTATTTAAAATATAACCATTAACCATAACTGTAGAGCCAAATGCCATTTCTATTGAGCTGGTCATTGATACTGCATTACCAAAGCTATCAACAATAGAGACATGCGATGTTGAAGGGAGTTCATACGAATCATCTTGTGCATAACTTAAGTAGTTAACGGGGTCGCCGGCAACTGCATGCTGATCTTTTTCGGTTATGAGTGTTGCGCGTGATTTAATGTAGCTTTTGTTTAATAGCGCTTGAGTTGGTACCTCAGTAAAATCTGGGTCACCCATGTATACATTTCTATCGGCAAAGGCAATACGCGACGCTTGGCTGAAGTAGTGAATTGCTTGTTCGCTGTTAGGCTTTAAGGCAGAAATATTTGTATGCTCTAGTAACCCTAGTATTTGTAAAACAGCCACACCGCCACTACTTGGTGGTGCCATAGAACATACGTTATAAACACGGTATTTTATACAAACAGCATCGCGTTCTTTGCTTTTGTATTGTGCAAGGTCTTGCTGAGATAATTTACCGGGTGCAATTTTTGAATTTTGTACCGCACTTACCATTTTTTTTGCGTTTTCACCTTTATAAAACGCATCAATGCCTTCATTAGCAATGGCTTTGTATAAATCAGCAAGCGGCTGGTTTTTTTTTACGGTACCGGCCTCAATGAGTTTACCATTTGGGTAAAAGTATTCATTTATCACTGGCATACTCATAACACCTGGATTTAGCTGGCGAGCTAACAAACCATGTAATCGAGGCGATACAACAAACCCTTGTTCAGCAAGTTCAATAGCCGGTTTAAATAGCTGTTCCCAAGGTAATAAACCATAGTGCTTATGCGCATTTGCAAAGGCATGTAGAACACCAGGGACGCCTACAGAACGACCGCCTACAACGGCTTCAATCCATTTGACCGCTTTGCCATGCTTATTTAAAAATAAATTTTCATTCGCATTTTTAGGGGCCGTTTCTCTTCCATCAAAGCTGGTTAACTTATTATTTGCTTTGTTGTAGTACATCATAAATGTACCGCCACCAATACCCGATGACTGAGGCTCAACAAGTGTTAAAACAAGTTGAGTGGCTATTGCTGCATCAACTGCACTGCCGCCTTTTGCTAATATTTGCTTTCCCGCTTGAGATGCATACGGATTTGCCGCGGCAACCATGTATTTGTCACCTACAACAATCTGCTTAGAACTAATTGATGTGGTAGCTTCTGGTTCGCGAACTTCTACTTTTGTGGGTTCTTTTGACAGCACCGGCAAAGACAGCACACCTAAGCCGATAGCAAATAATGAGTTAAGTTTAAAATGCATAAAAAATACTAAAAACACTTAATTACAATAGGTAATTGGCATCTTAAAGTTAAACGGGCACAATATGCAAAAATTAATACTAAAAAAATACAATAAAATGCTTAATTTACCTATACAGCCTCGTTATATTTTACCACCTTTATTATTGATACTTTTTAGCACTATTTTTGCTGCATTTGATTTAAATAATTTACTAGAATTTAACCGAACATTAGTTAACAAAGGTGAGCTTTGGCGTATTTTTACTAGCCAATTTGTACACGCAAATTGGGCTCATTTGGGGTTAAATATAAGCGGGATTTTTTTAATTTGGTTATTACATGGTGAGTATACTACCCCTACCCGGTACTTTATAAATACAATCACTTTAGCGCTTTGGTGTGGTTTAGGCGTGTATTTTTATTGCCCAGACATACATATCTATACAGGTTTAAGCGCGCTGTTACACGGTGTTATTATTTGGGGCGCAGTAAAAGATATTACACAAGGCCTTAAATCGGGGTATTTATTATTCATCGGTGTGTGGGTAAAAATAGCATATGAGCAATTGAGTGGTCCAAGTGCTGATATTGGCGAGCTTATTAATTCGACCGTTGCAATAGATGCTCATTTGATTGGTGCTATTGGCGGATCATTGTTAGGCATCGAGCTTGTTATTAAATATTATAAAAATAGGCCCAAAGGTTAAATAAAAACGCCACTTTAACTAAAGTGGCGTTTTACATTGTTTATTTAAAGAGTGTCTTTGAATAGTTTATAAATGCGGCGGTATTCATCTAACCAACTTGACGGTTGCACAAAACCATGTGGTTCAACTGGGAAAATAGCCGTTTCAAAGTTTTCTTTTTCAAGCTCAATTAAACGCTGAACTAAGCGTACTGAATCTTGAAAAAATACGTTATCGTCTACCATTGGTGCATTGATCAACAGTGGCTTATTTAAACCTTCTGCAAAGTAAATAGGTGAGCTACGCTCGTATGCAATGGGATCTACATCTGGATGGTTTAAAATATTGCCAGTATAAGCAGTATTGTAGTGTGCCCAATCAGTTACCGGGCGAAGTGCTGCACCTGACTGAAACAACTCTGGTGCAGTAAATAATGCCATAAAGGTCATAAAGCCACCATAAGAACCACCGTAGGTGCCTACTGCTTGCGTATCGACGTTAGCATTTTCAGCCATCCATTTAACACCATCAGCTAAATCTTGCGTTTCTGGTGTGCCCATTTGACGATAAATAGCTGTACGCCAGTCGCGGCCATACCCTTTAGATGCACGGTAGTCCATATCCATTACCACGTAACCTTCATCAGCCAATAATGAATGAAACATAAACTCTCTAAAGTACACAGACCAACCCATATGTGAGTTTTGTAAGTAACCTGCACCGTGATTAAAAATAACCGCTTTACGAGTTTTACCACCTTCGCCTTCTACGTAATCAGCTGGGTAGTATACCTTGGCATAAATTGGCGCATCAGTATGGCTAGACGGCACTGCAACTATTTTTGGTGCAGTTAATTTTTTAGCTAAAAAAGCGCTTGATACTGTATTAGTTAAACGTGTTGGCGTTGCATTTGCTTTAGCATCCGCAATATATAGCTCGCTAGGCATAGTAATTTTTGAATGAACAAGCAGTAATTTTTCTTCATCTGGACTCAACGTATAGTCGGTCATGCCATTTAGAGCAGTAATTTTTTCACTTTTAGCTGTTTGTGGATCTACACGGAAAATTTCGTATAGACCAGGGTGTTCAACATTAGCTTTGTAATAAATAGCAGAATCATCGCTTGTAACTGTTGGGTTTGATACCTCAAACTCACCCTGAGTTAACGCCACGGCGTTACCGTTTAATGGTTTTTTATAAAGCTGGCTGTACCCAGACTCTTCTGAAAGGTAATAAAGCGTGTTTGCGTTATTCAACCAGCCAAAATTATTAAATGCATAAGCGATCCATGCGTCGTCATGTAAACGATGCTGTGACACCAGTTTATTGTTTTCAAAATCTACGGTAGCAATCCAGCGATCTTTGTTGTCCCACGCTTCAAGCATAATAGCAACTTGCGAACCATCGTTATTCCAAACTATTGGGCTTTGCCCTAATCCCCAATTTGTAATCAAATTAATAGCACGTGGTGAGTTCTTTGATTCGTAGGTTTTACCTAATCGTGCATAATTTTCTTGTTTTACACTTGCTAATACATCTTCATCAAAACCTGGCAGCGAATCAAACGCTAGTGTGTTTTGTGTTTTATCATTTAAATTAATATATATAACTTGCGATGTTTCTTCTTTTGCATCAGCTATGCGACGGCGAACTTTTTTAGGTGCTATGGTGGCGTCGTCAGTCACATAATGTGGCATTATATCGGTGTCACTTCGCCAACTTGATTGTTTTTTTACGACAACTAGTAACGCATCTCCATTGGGTGAAAGTTCTACGTTATCAACTTTATTACCTTTGCCTAAATAGTAACTTGTATTTGCTACAGAAGTATTTTGTTCGTTTATTTGCGCGTTACGTGCGTGTTGGTCTTTTTTATTTTTGTGTTCAAGAGCAATGTATTCAATAAGCTTATGCTGCTCTTTTGCAATGTACGAACTTGGCTCGCTAATTCCTTTTGGTTTATCAGCAAGTTTTAGGTTAGCAATTTCTTGTGTTAACCCCGTTACTAAATCAACCTTAAAAAACATATTACCTTGGCGATAAGCCAATGTACCATCGTTTAAAAACTGCGGGTTAGATTCGTTAGCTGTGCTATGGGTTATTTGGCGCAGTGTGTTAGTTTTAATATTTTTTACGAACACATTGCCTTTAAAGACGTAGGCTTGCAAAGCTTTGTCGTTTGAATAAACCGCGTTTCTAGCACCCAGTGTGTGTAGTTTATTTAATGCTATTTGTTCTGCGGTTTGCGACGTTACAGACTGGCTAAATAAGTCACGTAATGTGCTACCTTGTTGCTTTTGAGCATAAATAATTGTTGCCGAATCAGCAGCCCAAAAGGCATTTTGTGGTTGGTTGCCTATCCAATCAGGATCGGCCATTGCTTGTTTTAAAGTTATTTTTTCTGAACCAACATCGGCAGGTGTATTAACCACCGATTCAACTTTGTTGTTTTCCAAAGCATTATTTGTTGAGGCTGTGTTTGCAGTTGCACTACAACCCGCAAGCATTACGCTTGAGGCAACAGCTAATGCTACTAACGTTTTAGATGAAGAAAAATTAAAAACCATAGTGCTTCTATACCGTTATTATAATTAACGGGTATTTAAGCAGAAGCACTAAAGTTAATGCAATTTTTTAAGATAAATAGCCATTTAACAGGGTAAAGCTCAGTTTACTTAAGCCTTAATTATTTAATCACTAAATCTAACCATACTAGGCGATGATCGCTTGATGCACTTCTATCTTTAATTAAGCGATATTGTTCGTTTGATTCAACTGGCCAAAATACCCCGCCTTCTTTAATGTCTAAACCGTAAGTTGATGGCAATACATAGTCTACTCGTGCTTGCCAATTGGCAGTAAAGTGTTGTGCATAGGCAAGTTCATATTGCTGTTTAGCACCTGCACTTTTAGGTACAAACTGTGCATTAATTAATGGATTTTTTAGCAATTGATCTGTTGTTTCTAAACGCGCTTTATCACCTTCTGGTGCTGCGTTTAAATCCCCTAAAATAACAAAACGCGACTGAGCCTCTAGCCCACCTTTGTTGCCATTATCATCATATAGGTACTCTGCATTGGCTACGTAGTCGGCAATTAATCTAATTTCGTCATGGTTACGTTTACCATTTCTATCTTCTTCGCCGTCAAACACAGGAGGCGTAGGGTGAGACGCCAATACATGCACCGCTTTATTATCAATAACAACGGGGACATCCCAAAACGATTTAGAACTTAACCTAAGAGCTTGCCACTCTTTAGCGTTATACCAATTCTCGCCTGTTTTTGGCATTAACGGCATTTTTGCATTAGGCATATCTTTGTATTTAAAAGTTTGAAGCGTTTTGATTTTGTCAAAATCGATTGGGTATTTCGATAATATGGCCATACCATAATGCCCTTCAAAAAAGCCAAAGCCTTGGGCATCACCCATTACTTTACTTTTTTTACCATCGTTATCTAGGTCAAACTCTGTCGCAAGGCCAGTATTGACGGGGGCTATATAAGAATAAGGATAATCTATGGCTTTTTGCTTGTTTTGGCTTACTGCTAAGTAATGCGTTTTAAAGTAATCAATACCTTGTTCTTTAGGAACAAAATCAAACTCGTTAAGTAAAATAATATCAGGGCGAACGCGCTGAATAATTTCTGCAATATTTTTAATCTGTTGTGTGTTTGAGGTAAGGGCTTTGACTAAGGCATCACTTTTAATAGGCTCGCCTTTGGCAGTGTAATTTGTTGCATCCATACTTACATTAAACGTTGCAACACGAATTGTATCGGTTGCGGTCGCATTGAGACTCAATGAAGCAGCTGTTAGCAACGCACCAAACGTTAGATCAAATTTCATTTAATTATCCTACTTATAGAAAAGTAATTTTGATTATTTAATAATGTAACCTGTTTTTGTTTTTTCAGGCAAAAAAAAAGCCGAGTTTACTCGGCTTTTATTATTTCATTGTTTGTATTCACTAAGTTTTGAACTAGTCGGACAGTAACTGCTTCAAGACCTGCTCAATCCCCTAAATAACATCCATGTGCAAAACAGTAAGAAGGCTTCCCTAATCATCACCTACTGGACCATATAGCTTTAGCCATACAAAAATCCAACCCTAACCTAGAATGAGCTTTTCTGCCGTTTTTAAAATTCCCGGGTAATCGTGTTCTGGTAAATAATCAGTTAATTGGCTTAACTTATCTGACAGGTCATTCATATTATGAGCCGATACATTTATATGACCCATTTTACGACCTGGCTTAGCCGTTTTACCGTACCAATGACTTGTCACGTCGGGTAATGTAAGTACCTCAGCAGGGATACTTGCTTGTCCGAGTACATTGATCATAGCTGTAATATGTTTAAGCTCAGTATTACCAAGTGGTAAACCTGCAACGGCACGCATATGATTTTCAAATTGCGAACAATGGCAACCTTGCTGAGTCCAATGACCTGAATTATGTACACGCGGTGCAATTTCATTAACTAATAGTGTGCCCATTACATCAAAAAACTCAATGGCCAATACACCTACATAGTTAAGTTCGTTTGCAATTTTTGTAAATGCATCGATTGCTTGAGCTTCAACATTTTGGTTATTTTTACCCGCAACCGACAGTGTTAACACACCGTTGGTGTGCTCGTTTTCTGTTAATGGATAAATTGCAACATTACCGTGCTTATCTCGTGCGCCAATAATCGATACTTCTCGGTCAAACGGGATCATTTTTTCAGCAATAATAGTATGCGGCGCATCTAGTGTTCCCGATGCTATAAACTCAGCCATTTCAGACCAAATTTCGTCAATTTGCTCATCAGATTTTAAACGCCACTGCCCTTTACCATCGTACCCTGCTTGGCAGGTTTTTATAACAAGTGGCTTACCCAGGTTTTTAGCGGCCAACTCCAAATGTACTTTTTCTGTAATTAACTGATAAGGCGCGCATTCAACACCGGTTTTGTTAAGTAACGCTTTTTCTAGAGCTCTATCGCCACCCGTTTTAATCGCGGCTTTACCCGGATAAAACTTATTACTGTTGCAGCATAGCGTTAATACATCATCAGGAATGTGCTCAAATTCTGCCGTGATTGCATCAGCGTCGCTAATAGCTTGTTCAAGTGTAGTTGTGTAAATCTCACCCGTTAGCGGGTGCTTAATTTGTTTAGTTCCCACATCGTAGGCAACTACATTCAAATTAAGCGGTGCGCCTGCAAGGCTCATCATACGTGCAAGTTGTCCGGCACCTAAAATTAAAATATTCATTGTTACTCTGCAGGGTTTGGGTTGGCTAATATTGTGTCTGTTTGATTTTTACGAAACGCTTCGATTTTTTCAAAAATGTCGGGGTTATGACACCCTAAAATTTGTGCGGCCAATAAGCCTGCGTTTGCAGCGCCTGGTTCACCAATTGCTAAGGTACCTACTGCTACCCCTTTTGGCATTTGGCAAATTGACAATAGAGAATCAACACCATTTAATGCCTTTGATTTCACAGGAACGCCTAAAACAGGAACAGATGTAAAAGCCGCTGCCATACCCGGTAAATGGGCTGCGCCACCTGCGCCGGCAATAATAACCTTAATGCCACGTTCTGCAGCAGAGCTTGCATAATCAGCAAGTAATTGAGGAGTGCGGTGTGCAGATACAACTTTGGTTTCGTACTTAATACCAAACTGCTCTAGCATCAGTGCAGCGTGTTCCATGGTTGGCCAATCTGACTTAGAACCCATAATAATGCCAACAGTCATAAATACTCCTCAGTAATGTATTTTAAAATAGCGGACTTATGTCCGGTTTTAGGCGGGTATTATACCCAAACACGTTTAATTTGCGAGGTTCGAATGGTATTAAATGAAGATTAAAGGCTAATTTTTTATAAATAATTAACACACAACAAAAACAAAAAAAGCCATGTTAAACATGGCTTTTTGTAAATCTGAAATTGCAACGTAATTACGCTTCTTTACTTGCTAGGTACTCAGAGTAATTACCTCTAAAGTCGATTATTTTACCGTCTTTAATTTCCCATATACGGGTTGCAACAGAAGAGACAAACTGGCGGTCATGCGATACAAAAAGTAAAGTGCCTTCGTATGCTTCAAGCGCTAAGTTTAGTGCTTCAATCGATTCCATATCCATGTGGTTGGTTGGCTCATCCATTAAAAGTATGTTTGGTTTATGCATCATAATTTTGCCAAACAACATACGGCCTTGCTCACCACCCGATATTACTTTAACTGACTTTTTAATATCGTTCTGTGAAAACAACATACGTCCTAAGAAACTACGAACAACTTGCTCGTCGTCGCCTTCTTGCTGCCATTGCTCCATCCACTCAAACAAGTTCATGTCTTTTTCGAATTCGTCAGCGTGGTCTTGCGCATAGTAGCCAATGTTAGCGTTTTCAGACCACTTAAATTCACCTGCCTTTGGTGTAAGTTTACCTGCTAACGTGTTAAGTAACGTTGTTTTACCTACGCCGTTTTCACCAATTATGGCAATACGCTCGCCAACTTCAACTAAACCTTCAAGGCCTGAGAATAAAGTATTGTCTTCAAAACCTTGGCTGATACTTGTCATTTCTAGCGCGTTACGGAACAGCTGTTTTTCTTGGTCAAAACGAATAAACGGTGTTTGACGAGATGATGCTTTTACTTCGTCTAACTGAATTTTATCGATACGCTTAGCACGCGATGTGGCTTGCTTAGCTTTTGAAGCATTAGCCGAGAAGCGTGATACAAACTGCTGGAGCTCGGCAATTTGACTTTTCTTCTTGGCATTTTCACTTAATAGGCGTTCACGTGCTTGCGTTGCTGCAAACATGTATTCGTCGTAGTTACCAGGGTAAATGCGTAGCTCACCGTAATCTATGTCGGCCATGTGTGTACATACAGAGTTTAAGAAGTGACGGTCATGCGAGATGATGATCATAGTACAATCGCGCTGATTCAATACATCTTCTAACCACTTGATAGTGTAAATGTCCAAGTTATTGGTAGGCTCATCAAGTAGCATAATATCAGGGTCAGAAAAAAGAACCTGTGCAAGTAACACTCGCAATTTAAAACCCGGTGCAATTTCAGACATAGGACCATAGTGCTGCTCAGTAGCAATACCAACACCTAATAAAAGCTCACCCGCTTTAGACTCGGCTGAGTAACCATCCATTTCAGCAAATTCAGTTTCAAGATCGGCTACTTTCATACCGTCTTCTTCACTCATTTCAGGTAAAGAATAAATACGATCACGTTCTTGTTTAATAGCCCATAACTCTTTGTGACCCATGATCACAGTATCAATTACAGAGTATTCTTCGTAAGCAAACTGGTCTTGATTTAGTTTAGCAACACGCTCATTTGGATCAGTGCTTACGTTACCCGAAGATGGCTCTAGTTCACCACTGAGTATTTTCATAAATGTTGATTTACCACAACCATTTGCACCAATTAAACCGTAACGGTTTCCTTCGCCAAATTTTGCTGAGATATTTTCAAATAACGGTTTAGCACCAAATTGCATGGTGATGTTAGCTGTACTAATAATAGCGCTACCCTCCAAGGGAGACAGGATGTATTTAAATTGCGCGCAGTTTAAACCAAAATGGCCTATTTTTCTATCACAAATCAAACTTACCAAGTACCAAAACTTAATGATTAAGATTATAGATTTCTTATTTTATTTTCGTATTTACCTTATGGTTAATATTAAATTTAAGGCTAAATAGCCATGCTCATATAAATTTTTAAAAATTAAGTAAAGTTATGCTATTTAATTGAAAAACATAAGAATTAGAGTTATTACACTAGAAACCTAATTAATAGCTAACTTGAAAAATCATCACAATAATTAAATGTTTTTAAGGTTGAAAATTTTCAAACTACTTGTGTATTTACTATAAAAATACACATTCATAACAACTTAAAAACACAATTAACTCAGCGTGAATGTCTACCTATTATGTATAAAATTTCGATGATGTTTTTTCACTTTTGACAAACAAAGGTGTTTGCTAGTGTGCCCTGCACTTATGATTGATCACATAGCACACAAGGAAACACACAATGAAATTGAAACTAACATCAATGCTAATAGCAATAATGGTTAGCCCTTCAGTATTCTCTGAAGTAAACATATACACGGACGAGCGCAATTCAATGAGTGTGGGTGGTTTTTTAGACGTAAGAGTAATAAATACGCAAAACCAAACTGAAGTCGTGAACGGTACATCACGTATAAATTTTAAAATTGACCGAAACCTTAAGCAAGGCTGGAAAGCCTTAGGACTGGTTGAATGGGGTGTAAACCCTGTAGGTAGTAGCGATATTATTTACAACAATCGCTTTGAATCAATTCAGGATGAATTTTTATATAACCGTTTAGGTTATGCCGGCCTTTCGCATGATAAATATGGCCAAATTACAATTGGTAAGCAATGGGGTGCATGGTACGACGTTGTTTATGGCACAAATAACAGCTTTGTATGGGATGGTAATGCAGCGGGTGTTTATACCTATAACAAAGACGATGGCGCAGTAAACGGTACGGGCCGAGGCGATAAACTTATTCAATATCGTAGTAGCTACAATGACTTAAGTTTTACACTGCAAGCACAGCTGAAAAACAGTGAGTTTTATACCTGTGACGTTAGTGACATTACAGAACAAGAATGCGAAACGCTTTGGAATGCAGGCGATACAGCTGCCCAACAAGTAGAATTTAACTACACCTTTGGTGCATCGGTTACTTATACCCCTACTGACATGTTAACGCTTACAGTCGGTATAAACCGAGGCGAGTTTGATTTAACTTACGGTGATGGCACCACACAAAATGTTGAAGACCTAATATACGGTGCAGGCATTATGTGGGGTCACGTAAATCAAAAAGGCCTTTATGTTGCAGCTAATATTAATAAAAACAAAAATCATGACACCGATAATCTGGGTCGCTTAATTAAAGACGCAATAGGTATAGAAACATTTGCATCGTATCGCTTTGATAACGATTTTCGCCCTTTTATTGCCTACAACGTATTTGATGCAGGCGATGATTACGTAATTCAGCCAAACTTTAATACCGATCCGAACGATGTATTTAAACGTCAATTTGCTGTTATTGGTGTTCATTATTTAATTGACGAAGATACAATTGCGTATATAGAAGCACGTAAAGATTTTAGTGACTTTGAAAGCAATGATAAAGATCAGCTAGCTCAAATGGAACTATCGGAAGATGACGGCATTGCATTTGGATTTAGATATCAATTGTAGAAAGCAGTTACCCTTTTGCGCTCTAGTGACTTAGGGCGCTGTGCCCTAACCTCACTCTTGCTTATTATTTCTCATATATAATCATTTGTTAAGATTAGCTTTTACCATATATTGTATGATGTGTTCTTTTTGAGGGTCTACAAACCATTGCTTAAAGCAAATCTGTATATATATTTTGTAGGTTGTTTACAATGCTTGGTTTAGCAACATATTAAGGTCTCTCACTTAAAAACTTTTGATATCCACCTAACGCATCTGCAACACTAAGACGTGGATTATCGTTATGTTCCGCATTGGGATTAATAATAGATTCCCACTGTAAGTGCTCGTTAGGACTGGCCTTTAATGCTTGCTCTAAATTACTATACGCCTCTAACATAAGCGGATGCTCTTCCTCTCCTACCGATAAAAACAAATACGTTGGCTTTTTAAACCTTTTATTCGACGCCTGTAAAAACGAGTCAACTTTGTTTACTACCGTCATATCGTCATACCAGGCGGCAGGACTAAACGCAAAATAGCCATTAAACAAATCCGGTTTAGTATGAAGTGTATATAACACAAAACTGCCACCAGCAGAAAACCCACTTAAAATACGGTTATTGTTTAATTTAAATCGATTAGTCAAATAAGGTAATAATTCTAATTCTATAAACTGTAAAAACTTATCTGCTTCTCCGTTGGGTTCTATATTGTTTGTTGCAGGCGCTTGGGTATTAACGTCTTGGCGAGCATAAGGAGGTACCAAATCACGATTTCGAGTAGCCGTAAAAAACAAGTTAGGGATTGATACCAATATAGCTTGCTCGGCCTGTGCTTTGTTTGAGAATGACGCTAATGTTTCATTCCACGTATCTAGGTTAAAGTTACCATCGGTTTTTATTATTAACGAATAAACTTTATTGGTATCGTAGTTAACGGGTAGCCTTATAAATACCTTACGTGATTCATTTAAAATTTTTGAATCAAGTGTAATGTCTGTATAAGCCGATACATAATGATTGTAGTAGCGGCCGCTCAAAATAAGTAAGCTTAACGTAATGACTGCTAATACGAGGTTAATTAGATAGTTTTTATTAATTTTTAACGACATGTATCTCTCTTTTTACTAATTATTTTTAAGACTACAAAACCAAATATTTTCGTTATTAGTAAACCCTAGTCCCTCAAGCAACTTGCACGAAGCTGTATTAGCTTTGTTAACCTCTGCGTAAAGCATTATTAACTCGTAATGCATAACAAGCTTTGGGATTAAAGTTTTCAGCGTTTCTTTCATGTAGCCTTGTTGCCAAAATTCAGGATCTAATTCAAAACCCAAAAATGCGGTTCTTGCTTCTTTATTAATTTTATAAAGACCACAACTACCTATTACTTTATTGAGGGTATTCTGGGTAATCGTAAAGCGTATAACCTCTCCCTCATAATAGCCGCTAATATCATTTTGTATTAATTGTTTGATATCACTTTTGCTAAGGGGTGTTGTGTAGTCATTAAACTGGCTAACAAGAGGATTATTTAAAATAGCATGCATACTGGCAGCATCTTTATGGGATATTAAGCGAAGCGTGACACGAGGTGTAGCAAAATTTTTATACATGTTGTAATACAAAATTAAATAGCACTTTATGAACGCGTATTATTAACTTACCATAACGTATTAACAAGCATTAAATTGAGAGCAGCCAAGCATGAGTGACGACTTTAAAGTGATACAACCAACAACAACAGTTTACTGCCCTAAACGTGGTGAAGGTTGGACCCTAACCGGCATTACTAATATAAATGAGTTTACCTCAGTCATGTTTGATGGCACACGTTACACATTACCAGCACGTGAAATTATTGAAGAGCTACTCCCTAACCAGCTAGCTCGAGAACAAAATAGCTAACGCTCCATCAATAAAAAAAGGCTGCAGTTATGCAGCCTTTTTTATAATTTGCGCCAATTTAAAACGTATCGTCTTCATCGTAAACGTTTACGTTCAAATCATCATCATGTTCAAATACGACAAATGTAATTGGCTTACAGCATACTTGGCAGTCTTCTATATATTGTTCATCAATATCTGCAGCATCTAGTAATACCTCTATAACTTCACCGCAATACGGGCAGCTAATTGATTCCTCAGTTAATTGGTTCATCTAACACCAGGTAAATTACATCATCAATGAATTAACCTTAATCAACACGGTTAAACTTTTCAACTGCGTTTTTAGTGGAATACATAGTATTAAAATATAAATTAGACACTTTTGACCAAAACCAAATTTGTTAGATAAAAATATGAAATACCTTTTGTACTTGATAGGTCTAATTAAACGTATAGTTAAATTAATTATAAAGGTGGATATTTTTATGAAAAAAACACTCTCATTAACGTTAGCGTCTACCCTCGTTTTATTTAGCACACTCTCTTACGCAGAAGAGACAAAAAAAGCAGTGCTTGCAGGTGGTTGCTTTTGGTGTATGGAATCAGACTTTGAGAAACTTGAAGGCGTAACCGACGTAATATCTGGCTTTACGGGGGGTAAAATTAAAAACCCTACATATAATGGTAATCATAAAGGACACTATGAAGCGGTTGAAATTACCTATAAACCTAGCATTGTAAGCTATCAAGACATACTCAATCATTATTGGGTTAATATTGACCCTTTTGATCCGAAAGGCCAATTTTGCGACAAAGGCCCCAGTTATCGCAGTGCTATATTTGTTGCTAATGAAGAAGAACGTAAATTAGCAGAGCAATCCAAACAACGTGTTATTAAAGAGTTTCCTAGTCAAACCGTTGTTACGCCAATTTTAAATACAACGGTGTTCTACCCTATCAAAGGAAAAGAAAGTTACCATCAAGATTACTACAAAAATAACCCTATCCGTTATAACACTTATCGCTGGCGATGCGGACGAGACAGTCGCCTAGAAGATATTTGGGGCGACAGAGTTACGCATTAAAATTAAAGGCTGCATTTAATGCAGCCTTTTTAACGCTTAAAAAGGCATTAAACGATGCTATTATTAATTTTTTATTAATACTGTTTATTTTATTGTCCAGTTTATTAATATTTAACTCTACAATAAACTTAACTCCTAGATTGTTAAACCTGTATTAAATAACTGGAGTTACATCGTATGAAAACCAAACAATTACAATTAGCCCGTGCTCTAGATTTACCAACACGCCAAGAAATGTTAAACCGTGATCACTCGGTACAGCAGTTTTGGGCAAGCAACGACGACCTAATTTCAGACGCGTGGAAAGAATGGGAAGCAAGCGAAGTTGACGCGTCTACCTTTACGCTAGACGATTCGTTACTCGATAAAAATTTACGCGAAGCCATACAACAAGCATGGGAAAATCCATCTAAAGAGCATTTAGTAAAAGCGCTTTTAGAGGAAGTGGCACCTGATGTGTTTCAGTTTCAATTTTTTGATCCTGAGCGCCTAACCGTTTTACGTGGCTACCTTGATCAAGTATGGGACTCTAACATCCCAATGCGCCCACCGTACGGTATTGTATTAAACCGCCGCGGCGTTATGCTCGATAAACGATCAGAAGGCTATTTAGCAGCCCCTAGTTTTCAAACATTTTATAACGAAATGCTAAACACCTATATGCGCCCTATAGCGCGTTTATTATTTCCTGAAATTACAGGTTACGACACGCAAACATTTGGTTTTTCTATTTACTACGACCCAAGTACAGATGCGTCTATTCGCCCACATACTGATGCATCAGCGGTAACGTTAAATATTAATTTAAATTTACCGGGTGAGGAGTTTACCGGTTCTGAGCTTGATTTTTACGACCTAGTTACAGGTAAAGTAACTCAACTTAGTTTTAAGCCAGGTATCGCGATGATCCACAGAGGAAGTGTGGCACATGCTGCTAAACCCATAACGAGTGGCGATAGAACCAACTTTGTACTGTGGTTGTTTGGCGACCGCGGGCGTTTACCAGCTCAAGGCGCACAACGCCCAGTAATAGATGCTACAAAGCGCTGGACTACGCCAGTAACAACACCCGATGGGTACGCACCATTTTAAATACCCCTGTATAAAACTGATATCAATCAGCCCATTAAAGCTAATTAATAATTAGTTTAATGGGCTTTTTACTTGTTGCTTTACACGTTAATAACTATCTTTTAAACATTAATAGTTAATTTATTGCAGTAGAAATGACGTTAAACAGCATTTTAATAGCCGCATTGTTATTATCACCCGTCGTTAATGCATCAATCACTGAGCAAACGCTCGTAGTAGGTTTTGGTGAAAAACTTCCCCCTTTCGTATTCCCTGATTCAAATAGTGGTCTAACAGTAGATATTATTACAGCGGCTTTAACACCTTTAGGCTACACAATTGAGTCTCGATATTATCCTTACACTCGGCGTGTAAAAGAGTATAAAAAAGGAAATATCGATGTAGTAGCAGATATTAATTTAAATACTGCAAACGGAAACATCCTAAAAGGTTATTTATCATATGCGTCTTATACATACGAAAATCTTGCTTTTGCTTTAAGTAAAAACAACTTTAAATTGAGTGAAATAGCCGATTTGAAAAATTATAGTCTATTGTCATGGCCAAGTGCTGCCATTCACTTAGGAGATGAGTATGCAAATATGGCTAAAGCTAATCCATTGTATAACGAAATACACGACCAATCGCTTCAAGTTAAATTTTTGTACTTAGACAAGGTAGATGTTATACAAATGGATAAACAAAGCTTTGACTACTTTCGCGCAAATATAAAAGATATTGATACAACACAAAAAATTGATAGGTTCCCTTTATTTGGAAAAAGCCCTAATGGATATTTATTTAAGTCTAAAAAAGTACGCAATGACTTTAATTTACAACTGCAAAAACTCAAAGAATCCGGCAAGTACAAGCAAATTTTTGATGGATACTTAAAATAATTAATTTAAAAACAAATAGACTGCCTATATAAGCAGCCTATTTTTTTATATCGTTTTAATGGATACGTTTAAAACTTATAGGATGCAGAAAACTTAACGTTTCTTGGTGTACCAGGTTGTACCCACGCATCGGCAAACGAGTTTGTGTAATACGTTTCATCAAACAGGTTATTTACCTCAGCCGCAATGCCAATTTTGTCTGTCACATCGTAATTTACAAAAACACGCGCTGTTGTGTAGCTTGGTAATTCAAAGTCGGTACCAAAAAAGCCGTTACGCTTGCCCACATGTAATAAACCACCACCAAACTTAATGGTTTTACCGTAAAGCACTGTAGATTGCACTAACTGTAAACTAAGCTGTTGCTCTGGCACGTTTAATAGTGACGCGCCCGCTTCTACTGTGTAACCAAAGTTAGCATCAAAAAATGAGTTTTCGATTGTTGCATCAACGTATGCATACGACGCCCAAATTTCTAAACTATCACTAAGCTCACCCGTTAGGTCTATTTCTATCCCTTTACTTTGTGCTTCACCAATGGCGGCATAAGTAAACGCGGTTGGGTCGTCTACTACTAGCATGTTGTTTTGCTCTACTTTAAACACGGCAACAGTACCAAATAAGGCGCCATCGTTTAATGTAAATTTAACACCAACCTCTGTAGAGCTAGATTTGTTTGGCTCAAAACCATCGCCATTAGCATCGGCCCCCGAAAGCGGACGGAAGTTTTCACCGTAAGCACCATAAACAGATACATTATCGCTTGCTTTATAAACCACACCAAACTGCGGGCTCACGCGTGACTGCGTTTGTTTAGTTTTGGTGTTAGCTAAGCGGTTATTTAAGCGCTGCTCGTAATCATCAAAACGTGCACCAATACGTATATCTAACTTATCGGTTAGGCTTATTTGGTCTTGAATGAATACCCCTACCGATTCTTGAATTTCTACGCGGTCAGTATTTGATGTAGGCGTTGGTAATGCGTACGCGCCGTAAACGGGGTTAAATACATTAATGTATTGATCGCCACGTACACGCAGTGCAAATTGATCATTTTCAAATTTATCGGCATCTATTCCGATTATTAAACGATTTTCAAAGCCTGCTACGTTAACGTTACCGCTCACTTCAGCTCTCAGTACTTGATAAGTAGAATCGTAATCACGATAGCGTCTAAAGCGGTTTACTTCGCCATTTACTACACCACCAAAACCGGTTTCGGTTGCAAAGCCTTCTAAAGAAGTATCACGGTAGTTTGCACCAAATAAAATGCTCCAGTTATCATCAAAGTCATGAATATACTCTAACTGGTGCCCTAGTACATCGGCTTTAATTGGGCCATCGCCCGGCTCACCTAAAAAGCGACTTTCAGGTATAAGGCCAAGCTCGCCATCTATGGCTAATACACCTCTATCAAACGGTACTTCTTGGTCGCTATATTCAAGTTCGTATATTAATTGGCTGTTATTATTAATATTCCACACTATTGACGGGCTAAAGCCTTGCTTAGTGGTTTCTATGGTATCTCTAAAGCTTTCGGCGTCTTCGTAAAAACCAACCAGTCTAATGGCTACGTCGTCGTTAAGCGCGGTGGTGTAATCAACATCGGCGCGGTAAGTATCAAAACTACCTACAGAGAGCTTAATTTCGCCTGCGGTGTCAAACGTTGGGCGTTTAGTAACTAAGTTTACGGTGCCACCTGGTTCACCACGGCCAAATAAAGCCGCGCGCGGACCTTTTAAAACCTCTACCGACTCAATACCCGACAAATCACGTGAGCCACCAAAGCCACGTCCTGCATTAAAGCCATTTACTAAGTAATTACTTGGCAGGTTTTCATCGCCTACAAAGCCACGTAACGAAAAACTATTCCACAGCCCACCAAAGTTGTTTTGGCGCGCAACCGAGGCTGATAAATCAAGCGCTTGATCAAGGCTTACTGCGCCTGCGTTTTCAAGGGCTTCTAAATCAATTTTAAGCTCTGACTGCGGTGTTTCTAAAGGGCTAAAGTTACCTTGATAAGCCTGGCGAGATGCAACAACGGTTACTTTTTCAATTGCGTCATCCTTTACGCTTTTACTTTGCTGGTTTTGCTCAGCGGCCATAACGTGGCTGCTAAATAAGCTTACTAAGCAAGTACTTAAATAGGTGAGCTTAAGCCCTTTTGTATTGGTTTTCATTGTGAACCTTGTGAGTAATGTAAGTATTTTATAGTTATGTAGTAATTTTAATCGCGCTAAACAGCTACGTTTAGCGCTGTATTTTTAGTTGCCGCTTTGCGTGGTGTTTTCAAAGCGTGGCATGTTTTCAAGGGCTGCTTTAGTTGGGTCGCCTTGGTAAAATAACCACGGGTAATAAAACTCGCGTAATTGTTTATGAAAATCCCTAATTTGCTGCTCATATGCATACGCGGCAATTGAATCGGTATTGGCAGCACGGGTTAAGCTGCGCTGCAATAACGACGGTGGCGAAATCCAAGATACAAAACCGGCTAACTCGTATTTTTTAGCGGCTGCGTCGCGATAGGCCTCTGAAAGCTCTGCCGCTTTTAAATCGCCCATTTGTTGAAATGCGTAATACCACTTCCATTCAAATTCGCTGTTCATATCTATATATGGTGCAAGCGCTGGGTACTCTCTAATAAAAGGCTGCATAGTGGCAGATTTTGGTAAATCCCACGCATCATTTACAGCCTCGCGTTGAGTAAGCATAATGTCGCCACCTTTAGGCGAATGCACTGACTTGTTTATAGCAAGGTCGCCTAAAATAGGAATAATAAAAGCAAACAACACCCACAAACCAATTAAGCTAGAGGCAACACGTGGCGCACTGGTTGCATTTTTACCCCACCACACGCTTAGTGCAGTCCAAAATGCAAGGTAGGCAATACACAACAGCGATACATACGCCACTTCATACGCGCTTGCCCCAGCTATAAATCCGCCTACAAAAAATGGCAGCATTAAACACACTGTTATTGCTACAAACCTTACGGTTATACGAGCGCCCCACAAAGCAAAGTAAGACTTAGCTGTAGTGACTAATAAATCGTGCCTACCGCTGGTACGCTCGCTTGCAAATAAATCATGAAACAGCAAAATAATAACCAGTGGCGCTAGCGCACTAATTACAAACACAAAATCTATTTTACCGGCTTGAGCCAGCTCAGCATTTTGTGCATCGCTTTCGTAAATTTGCCCCTCAAGCGCTAATAAATTAATGCGGTGTTTCCACGGGAATATATCGCGCTCGCCTAAAGCAGCAAATGCCAGGTTAGATGGCTGCGAGTACGTTAAATGAAAGCTGTAATAAGCCAACATGCCTGCATCGCTTTGCTTTTTCTGTACTTTAGCGCGGTCGCTTTGATCTGCTGCTTTTAAGCGCTCTATTGTTTGCTGCTGTGAGCTTACTTCGCTTAACCCGCTGTAAATAGCAAAACCCGATAAAATAAAGCTACACAGTAGTAATACCACTACGTATTTTTGGCGCAGTAAAAATCCCCATTCACGCATAAGTTGTGTAATTAAATAGCTCATAACAAACGTTTTCCTAAAAATTTAATACCGCCGACAAGTACTACAATCCACAGTAATAACTGTAAAAACGCAGGTACACTTCTTTGTGCTCGAACATCTGCACTGTCCACATTAAAATTAAAGTCTTGAAGTATTTGCCAGTTTTGAGCGCTTACACGTGCTTTTTTAGTGGCTGCAGCATTGGCGTTTCGGTTCATGTCATCTTTGTAATCAAGCTCTTCAATATGAATTTTGTTAAGCCCTTGCACAAAATCAAAACGCAGCTGTTCGGTTTCACGTAAAAAACGATGATGCGTTTCTATGCTTGTGCCCACCACAATCATTGAAAGCGTGCGAATAGCCACCATAGGCGATACCCAACCAAAATAACGCGATACCTGAGTTTGCTTAAGTTCACTTTGCATACGTAGCTCAGCAAATTGGTTTAGTACGTTGGCTTGTTTAGCCTCTGATTCACTGGCTACTAAACCTCTAAAGTTTACCGGCAGCTCATCAATGCTATTTACGTTGTACTTTTTAAGGAGTGATTGTTTAAATTGCTTAAATGCAGGGTCGTTCGTGTTATGGCCATCGCCTAGTTTTCTAAGCTCGGCTTTAACAGCAAAATCGGTTTCTATTTTACCGGCAGATGGCACAGCCGTTGAGGCCGAAGTACTTGCTACGCGCGGCATAACAATACACAGTAAAATCCATACAAACGCAAGCGCCGTAAAACTACCACTGTTTTTACTAAACACGCTCGATGCGAGTAAAATCAGTAATACCCACACAGTTAAATATAAAGCGTAACCTACAACAAAACTGGCAACTGCTAATAAGCTTTCACCCGCAGATACCGTAAACAAAGCCGATACAGCCAGTGGCGCAATAACTAAGCCCACTACCGAAAGCAGTGCTAAACCTTTACCGGTAATAAGCGTAATACCCGACGTGCCTTGCGCTAATAAGTACGTCAGCGTTTGCGATTCACGCTCACGACTAATAGAGCTGTAGCCAATTAATATAAGCAGTAACGGCGCTAATGTTTGCACTATAAAAGCAGGCGTTAAGCTACCTAATTTAGTAAGCGCTGTACCTTGGCGTTGATCGGCGAACATTGCACTGTTTTGCCTATGTCCTTCTAAAAATATTGAGTTACCTGTGTATGCGTCAATACCTGGGTCGAGGGTGCTCAGTGGTGAAGGCGTTCTAAAGGCATAGTGCCCATAGTGCACCATTCTGTGTGGGTGACGATCGGGCTGATCAACAAAACTTTGCTCGGCATTTGATTGAAGTTCATGGCGATCATGGCTAAGTTCAAGCATAGTAATTGCGGTCACCACAACCGATGAAAGCGTAAGCAATAAGCCAATGGCTAAAACGGTCATTGCTAGTTTTGAGCGAAGCCAATAGCGCCATTCATCTTTGGCAACTATAACCACCTTTGAAAAGTTATTTATACTCATTACGCGCCTCTTTGCGCAAAGGCTGCGTGCACTTGTTCGGTGTCAATGCGGCAGTTTTCTGGCGCGTCAAATTCGCCCACCAGCTCGCCGGCTCTTAGTAACCCAATACGGTTAGCTACTTGGCAGGCGCCGTATACATCATGCGTAACCATTAAAATAGTAGCGCCGGTTAATGCAAGCTCGCGCACTAGCTGGTTAAACTCATCTATGGCAACAGGGTCAAGGCCCGATGTAGGTTCATCAAGTAAAAATATCGGTGCTTCACGTAAAATAGCCAGTGCAATCGCGGTTTTTTGCCTCATGCCTTTAGAATACGTTTGCATAGGACGCTCCCATGCAGCTTGTTGCAGCGCTACACGGTTAAATGCGGCATTAATTTGCTCATCTGTTTTATTAATATCAGCAAGTGATAAAAAGTATTTTACGTTTTCGCGGGCGGTCAAATGCGGGTATAACGTTGCAGACTCGGGTAAATACGCCGTTTTGCCGCGAACAAAGTCAAGTGCTTTACTCACCTCTTTACCCGCTACTTTTACCCAGCCTTGCGTTGGTTTATTAAAACCCAGTAACGTTTTTAACGTGGTTGACTTACCCGCACCGTTACCGCCAAGTAGTGCATAAATTTCGCCTGAGCCCACAGTAAAATTTAAGTTTTTTAAAATGGCGTTATTTTTAATACTAAAACTTAGCGAGTCCACTTCAATAATGGCTTCACCTTTATTTTTATGAGTACCATTTAATAAAAAATTGCTATTATTTTCAGCTCGTTGAGGTTCTATTTGTGATGTTTGATTAATTGCAGTAGGTGTTGTCACATTCACACTCTATTAAAGAAAAATTCAATGCGCAGGATGTTATACTATAACAATACTTAATTGCAACAATATAACATTGTATTTTTAATCAATATTTCAAGCAGCTGAGCGTGTAAAATAATATGGCACTAAAAGCGTGATCACAGTCCGTCAACCCTAGCATTCTGGCGAGTTGGTAATTTAAGATATTGTGCTATCTTTTTATTATGTTTAATTAAATAAATACCGGATAACATGCGGATCATAGGCTTCATTATCATCGTATTAATGGCAATATCTGCAACTGATAAAAGCTATGCAAATGACATTGATGTTCAATTTAGCGGATTTGCATCTTTTGCCCTTAGTTACACTGACGACTCAGATATTGGCTTTGCATCTAATTATTCAAATGTAAACAAGTCTGGTTTTTCAGCTACGCGTGATTCAATTTTAGGTGGCCAGGCAAATATATCTTTGTCAAATAACTGGGATTCTGTAGTTCAAATAGTGATACAAGATCATGCATTCAAAAGCTTTGATAATTTTTTAGAACTTGCATTTGTACGTTACCGACCATCACGTAACTGGGCCATCCGCGCAGGTAGGTTAAACAGCGACCTTTACTTACTTTCTGAGTACCCTTACGTTGGATACGCTTACTTGTGGGTGCGCCCGCCTCATTCGTATTACTCGTTTGCAAACATTGCAGGTAATTTTGATGGAATAGACGTTGAATACAGTAAAGCCATTAACGATGGCTTCTTACGCTTAAAACTCGCTTATGGTGGCTCTACAGCAAAAATACACGCTTATAATGACGATTTTTTTATTGATTTTGATAACTTAACAACCCTCAGTGCAACATACTCTTTAGATGCATGGACAATGCGCTTTTCGTTATCAAGGTCCGCTTTTGGCGATTACAAACTAACCGCATTGGATGAGTTTATATCTTCACTAGATTCAGTACCACAAATAATATGGCCACAAGCACAAACAATATCGAACAAATTTAATACCGAGGGAAATAGTATAAAGTACGCTGCATTTGGGCTTACTTACGATTATGATAATTGGCTTATTCAATCTGAAATGGGTATTTCAGAGTCCGATTGGATAATTGCACCATCAGTTCTCAACAGTTACATTAGCGCAGGTTACCGAGTAAACAATGCAATATTTTACACTAGCTTTTCTGCAGCAAAAAACCGCCACAATGTAATTAAAGTAATTGACCCTGTTTTCTCACCAGGTACACCTGAACAAATATCAAAACCAATACAACAACTGGCTCTAGCTGCTCAAGCTTCAATTAAGATTCCCTATGTACATCAGCATTCGATAAACGTAGGTGTAAAATGGCAACTGTCAGAACGGTTAGCTCTAAAAGCTCAACTAGATCGCTTTGATATAAAACCAGTTGGGGCGGGATTATGGAGCTTAAGTAATCCTGCAGATGTCGATAAAGGTCACAAAGTACATGTACTCAGCTTAAATGCTAGCATGGTTTTTTAGTTATGATAATCGCTCGTAACCTTTACTTTAATTTAATACTTTCCATGTTTCTGCTAGTTGTTAGCATGTATGCCGAGTCTACTGAATTTGTTGTAGTGGTAAACAAAAACAATGCTATTAATGCCTTATCGAAACGGGAAGTAATAGATATTTATATGGGCCGATATTCAACTTTCCCTGATGGTGAAATATCAAAGCCACTCGATCTGCCCGCGAAATCAGCATTCAAAAACGATTTTTACTTAAAATTGGTCAATAAAGATGAGCAGCAAATAAATGCGTATTGGGCCAGGTTATTATTTTCGGGCAGAGGAAAGCCCCCCACACCATCAGCCTCTTTGGAAGATGCATTAAAAACAATTGCATCATCGCAATATGCAATTGGCTATATCCCCTTGTCGCACGTTACAGATACAGTAAAAGTGGTATACACGTTTGATTAAAGTTATTAGCCAAAAACTCTACTTACGAGTCGCTTTATCTATTGCCTTAGTTGCTATTGTTGTATCAATAGTGTCGGCAATGCTGTCGTATTACTCAGACCTTAAAGAAAAGAAAAACACCAACTATCTACTGGTTCAGCAGTTAGCCCATACCGTTGAAAAAGCAGCGACTATAGCTGCTTATTTAAACGATCAGGAATTAAGCCAAGAAATAATTAACGGCTTGCTAAGTAACGATATTGTGAAAGGCGCAAGCATAGAGGGTAAATCAAATACAAAAGGAGAAATGGAGTTATTTATTGCAAATGGAACTACTAATAAACAAAAAGAAGCAGTATTAGTTAAGCTTGTTCACCCTTTTCTAGATGACACTTTTATAGGCGTTTTATCAATATACCCCGACGATAAATTTATACAGCAACAAGCACAAGCCGCACTAAAAAAAGAATTCATATTAATGCTAATACAATCTATCGTCATTGCTTTTTTTGTGTCGCTTGTTGTACAAAGGTGGCTTACGAAACCTATTCAAAACCTTACTGATAGCTTTGCTAAAATTAATCCATCTAAACCTGAAACCCTTAAAATGTTAAGCTTTAAACAGGGTAAACGAGATGAAATAAGTCGATTAACACAAAATATAAATGCTTTAATGCATGAGTTGCATTTAACTATTAGCAATGAACAAACCCTACGAAAAAAAACACAAGAACTGGAAGCAAAATTTAGACTTATATTTGAACAAGCCAGTGCTGGCATTTGTTTACTGGATGATAAAAATACTATCACTACCTTTAACCCTGCGTTTAAACATTACTTTACCCTACCCGGTGAAGAAAAGTTATCAACCTTGCACTTCCCTGAATTATTAAATAACGTTGAAAAATTACAAAGTCTACTGTTAGATATTCGAAGTGATATAAATCCACCTCAAACAACATTAGATGTTGAGTGTAAAATAGGCTACAAAACGGTTTGGTTTCACTGCTTATTTGTAAGGTTAACAGACCAAAGACAAAACAACCGGAGTCCCCAGCAAGAACAATTAGTAGAAGTAATTTTACATGACGTGACCGAACGAGCAGAACGTGAATTTCAAACCCAATTTGAAGCCGATCACGATCCACTCACTGACCTATTTAATCGCCGTGCCGGCGAAAAGCGCCTAAAAAAAGCAATGCGTGAATGCGCTAAACACGGCCAACATCTTGTGCTTATGATGATTGATTTAGACAAATTTAAACCCATTAATGATACCTATGGTCACGAAGCCGGCGATAAAGTATTAATAGAGATAGCAAACCGCTTTAAAAAGCGATTTAATAACAATACTGACCTATGTATACGGCTAGGCGGTGACGAATTCATTATTGCGCAGCAAATTAATACTTACGATAAAACCGCAACACAGAACCAAGCCATAGCTCTGATCGATGAGCTACAACAACAAGTTAGTATTTCAAACACTAGAACATGCGCAGTGGGTGCAAGCATAGGTATTGCAATAGCACCTACTGATGGCACTGAACTTCATGAATTAATGCACAACGGTGATAAAACCCTTTATCACGTAAAAGAAACAGGCCGAGGAAAAGTCGCCTTTTACGACGATATAAAAAATTAGATAGCGTGAATGAGCATCTATATAGTAAATGCTATAACTTTTTTGTGGCTTTTAAATAATCTTTATTATAAAAATACGCCGCTAAACCAAAATACGAAATAGCACCTAAATAAGCGATTGGAAAGTGGCTATATACGCTAAGGTAGATAAGCAATAATATAAAGAACAGGCTAATGCTAAAGCACATCACTGCCAAAAGCCTGCCTAACCAAGATATAGATTGGGCTGCAATATTTAAAACAAACAAGACAATAGCGCCAAATATTACATACCCTAAAGTGTTTAAATCTTCCCCATGCGCTAAACCGTCTTCGCTGTAGTACATCATGTAATGAGCAAGCGGAGTCATTGCTAATAAAGCCCAGAAACCATAACTGCTCCAAGTTGATGAAACAAAATAGTTATTACCAATGTTAGGCGCAGGAAACGATGCTTTATATCTATTTTGATTCATCAAAAGTGACCTTTTATTTAGTGAATTCAGCTACTATAGCTACGCTTATTATTGATTTTTATAAAAATAATTACAACTTACCTCATTGACCACAAATAACCACACTAGTAAAAAGTGATAAATCAGCCCCCTAAACCCATATTTCCATCCAAACCTTTAAAGTAAATTGAACAATTAAGTTTTCAATTGATAGAATGCCAACCTATTTTTTTATCAAGAGATACAATGGCAAATTTCAATACTCATCTTAATACTGCAGTCATCATCACCGGCTTAAGCTCAGCCACTTTATTAACTGCAGGCCACATTGATTTAAACGGCGCACTTTGGCTGTGGTTTTTAGGCTCCATTGGCGGCTTATTACCCGACATAGACTCTGATAACTCCACATCACTCGATACTATTTTTAACTTATTTGCGCTAAGTACAGTATTAATAGTAATGCATTACATTACCACGGAGCTAACTATTCAAATTAGTTTTGTCGAGTTAATTGTAGTGCCTTTGTTAGTGTATGGATTTATGAAATATATTGTCAGGCCCATTTTTGAATGGATCACAGTACATAGAGGCAGTTGCCATTCTTTATTATTTATACTATTTTGCGCGTTGTTAACAACACAAGTAACATGGCAATTTAATGACCAATCAACCCTTTATTCGGCAACTTTTGCCTGGTTAACAGGTGGGTTTATTTTACTCGGCGGCTTCATTCATTTATTGCTCGATGAAATTTACAGCGTAGATTTAAGTAATGTGGAAATAAAACGGTCATTTGGATCGGCTCTAAAAGTGGCTGAATTTGATAATAAATTAATTACATTGGCTTCGATTATAGCTATTACATGTTTAATCTATATTGCCCCTCCTACAGCGCAAACTATATCGGCCTTGAGTGACTGGTCTCATTTTAGGCTTTTATCTAGTTAGTTTAGTATTAAGGCAGTTTGCAATGTTACTAACTTTAACTAGTTATAACATTGCCAAATTAGTTGCCACTATTTGATACAAAATATTTTTATAATTTTAAACGAAATAATTAAATAGTTTCACCTGTCTTATACCTGCAAGTTCGAAAGCTTTTGCATCATTTAAAGCGTCAAATATAAATTATAAGAGGTCCTTAATGGAATTTACGAATAAACGCACCACCCTAATTGCAGCATCTTTATTGTTGGCGTTAGCGATAACACAGGCTATTTTTACAGCGCTTTACAGTGGCGGAATTAGCTTTTCAAGGCAGTATGCATGGGGTCTAGAAGCGGTGCTGTTCACAGTACTTGTTGCATTTTCAGGTGCAGCTATGCTGCAAGCAAAAAATTCTCAACTAGGCTGGTCGGCAATCACATTTAGCGCTGTTCTTAACATAATACAAGTAAGTATTGGCCTAACTTTATTTTCAACATTTGGAAAAGTAGCGGGCGCAGTAGAAGGCGCACAGCCATTAATTGGTGGTGTAGTGTCTTTATCATTCATGATTTACTATGCAGCTAAATTATTATTAGGCTTAGCAGCCCTTGTATTTGGCCTATCTTTTATTGCTAAAGGTGGCAAAGCCATTGGTAGCCTTACAGCCCTTGCAGGCGGTGTTGCAATGCTTGCCAATGCTATATTAATTATTTTTGGCCGTGATGGATTTTTACCATCAGGCGTTGCTGGTGCTTCAGGCATGGTTGCAACATTACTTTTATCAATATGCTTAATGAGCCTTTACCGCAAAGTAGACTGAGGCCTAATACCTTACAAGCAAGGTATATATTTTATAGGTTATAAACATCGGCTAATATTTTATATAGGCCGATGTTTTACCTTTAACCCACTCGCCCAACGTATTCCAAATTGTTTATCTCTAAACCTATTTATCCAATTGACTAAAAAACAAAATATACCAGCCCTCATGTTTATTTAAATCGCCTGTAAAAGAGACCTTGAATCCATTAAATAAAAATTGCACGTAAACAAAGCTATATTTCTGTATGCTTTAAATTGGTACCACTATTTATTATTTATAACTTTGCTTTTTTACCCACCTCATTAGCATGCTAAAGTGCCAATACAAGCTAAATTTAATTATTTAGCATACCCTACTTCGCTAATAGATTAATAATAAAGAGAAAAAATGACAAAATCTAACACCGGTGTTGTTGTATTAAGTGCCGTAAGAACAGCAATTGGCAGTTTTGGCGGAACCCTTAAAAACTTTACCCCTGCAGAGCTTGGTACACTTTGCGCAAAAGAAGCCATTAAAAGAGCACATATTCCCTTAAACCAAATAGGTTCATCCGTAATTGGTAAGGTAATACATAATGGCCCAAAAGATGCCTACCTATCTCGTGTTATCGGCTTAAATGCCGGGCTACCTATCAGCAGCCATGCAGTTACACTTAATCGCTTATGTGGCTCGGGCCTTGAAGCAATAATACAAGCAGCGCAACAAATTCAATTGGGTGATGTGGACGCAGCCCTTGCTGGTGGTTCAGAAAGTATGAGCACATCGGCTTATACACTTCAAAGTAACCGCTGGGGACAAAAAATGGGCAACAGCGTAATGTTAGACGAGCTCACAACGACATTACAAGATCCGTGGGATAACAATCCTATGGGGATCACCGCAGAAAATGTCGCAGAAAAATATAAAATCAGCCGCGAAGAACAAGATAATTACGCAGCGCAAAGTCACAATAAAGCAGCTAAAGCAATTGAAAAAGGTCTTTTTAAGTCTCAAATAGTGCCAATCGAAATTAAATCGCGTAAAGGGAGCCAAATATTTGATACAGATGAACATGTTCGTGCAGACACATCAACTGACAAACTTGCCACACTTAAGCCCTACTTTAAAGAAAATGGCACAGTAACAGCTGCTACATCTTCAGGTATAAACGATGGCGCAGCTATGCTTGTACTTATGTCTGAACAAAAAGCCCACGAACAAGGGCTTCAACCTATTGGACGACTTATTGGCTATTCTCGTGCTGGTGTTGAACCCTCATTAATGGGAACTGGACCTATTCCCGCTGTACAGCAAGTATTTGAAAAAACGGGCTTAACAATCGACGACATTGATATAATTGAGTCTAATGAGGCCTTTGCAGCGCAAGCCTTATGCGTAGCAAACGAGTTAAACTTTCCTGCACATAAGGTGAACCCGAATGGCGGCGCCATTGCCTTAGGTCACCCAGTTGGTGCAACAGGCGCTATTTTATCAACAAAATGCTTATACGAACTAAAACGCATTGACGGTAAATATGGGCTAGTTACTATGTGTATTGGCGGCGGGCAAGGCATAGCCGCCATTTTTGAAGCGCTTTAGTTAGTTTAATAAAAAGCTGTATTCACATAGAGCAAAAAAACACTTTGCTTTTAGAGGAAGTAAAAACGTGTAAGGCTATATATTTGCGCGAACTTCCTCTTGAGTCTTTATTTGCGAAAATTAATTATTTAAAAACTCTTTAAATAGAAAATAAGAGTTACCTGATTTTATAGTTTAACTATTATCGTTGAGCAAAACTCGATTTATAAAACGTGTTTACAAGTTAACTTTCTTACCCCCAAAAAAGCACCACCAAATGATATTAAAAATAAAATCGGTAAAAACAGTAATGTATTGTTGTTAGCAATGTTTATAGCCGGGCTGCCAATAACTGCCAACGTATTAATTAACAATAATATCAAACTTGATTGAAGGTAGCCTTTGTACCCTATAGCCCCTGCAAACAACAACATAAAAAATGAACCTAAAATCGCAGGCGTAAATGGTGCAAAGGCGAGTAACATGCAAACGAATGAAAATATAACAGCACATCCAATTATTATTTTAAACATAATAACCTCAATGATAAGTGGCGTTTAATCCAAGTAATTAAAAGAAGATTAAACCAAATTAACTTTGCCGGGTCTGCTTAACATCCGCAATTTCCAATGTTAACGAACTCATTTTTTAAAAAATCGTATTTTGGCTTCTTTTATTGTGGTTAAAAATATAGAAAATGCACAAATTCCACCAGCCATAAACACAATTTGAAAGCTAGATAACGAAGAAAAGCTATATTGCGGCGAATACACATACTCCCCTAATAACTGTGCAAAAGTCGCTACACCTAAAATTATTAATAATGGGCACACAACTAGCGTAAACCAAAACCAAATACATTTAATGTCTTTCATATAAATTTCCTTTGTATTCCTTTAAATTTAACTTAAAAATAAATTAGCCTTTAGGCTGTCTGTATTTTAAAAGGCTACTCGTTTTTGAGCTCGAACAAAGTCTCTAACGCATCAATATACAATAAGCAGCAATGACGATAGCTTTAAAAAATCTTAATATGAGTTCCTTACTGAGCTTCTATGAGATCCCTAAACATTTATATGTACTCTGTTTTTAATAACCCAAAGCATTTAAGATCGTGAAATTGGTTTTTCCAATAGCCACTTTGACGCCTTATACCCTCTTCTTTAAAACCTACTTTTAATAATACCGCCTCAGACGCAGCATTACCTAAAACAGTATCGGCTTGTATTCGGTGTATGCTACACGGTAATTTACCTTCAAAAGCTGCTTTTACAATACAATTTACCGCGTCTGTTACATACCCTTTCCCCCAATAATCGGGCTGTAAATCATAACCAATAACAGCACTTTGCATTTTGGCATTCCATGAGTTAAACCCACAGGTACCAATTAGTTTATTAGATTTTTTTAACCGAATAGCCCAGCGTATTCCTAATTTTTCACTAAAACGAACATTAAATAACGTGATTAAATTGCTAGCTTGGGTTAATTCAGTCATAGCTTCTAAATCGTAATATTTTATAACCGACTGGTTTGAAAAAAGCTCAAACAGGGCCATAGAATCTGCTGCTGTTACTTGGTCAAGCACAATGCGTGGGGTGTTTAATATTGGAAAATCCATTTCATTCCTATTCAATGCTTATAATTGTGCGTTTATTAATACAAACCTAAATTTGAACTCGTAATATGCCAAAATACACACAAACACAGCTTCTAATATAATAAACACAACGCCAATTAAACTTGCTGTTTGTACATAATATAAAGCAATAAAAATGCATATACATACCCATACCGCGTTAGCTATTGCCAATACAGTGATTGAGTAAACAGGCTTAGTGACTAAAAAAGCAAGGGTTAAAGCGTAAATTCCATAAATAACATTGGCACTGGCAAGTAAAATTACAATATTTACTGGTAGGTTATACAAAACCGAAACCTGATCTAATAAAGCAAACAACAATCACCCACGCTAAAATCAGCCGCGCCATCTAGATGTAATATGTTTATAGCTAAACCCTCTATTTAGTAATTAACGACGAGTAATCAAGCATAAGCTAAAGCGAATACTATTATATCTAGAAGTAAACTTCATATAATCATTAAGCCTTTAACTTATACGGTAAGTTTAGGTTTCACATTTATTAAAAAAACAACCTCAATGCAAATCCAAATGCGCATAGCAATGTACCTGAAAACATAATACATTGCTGTACTTTGGGAATACCTATAGATGGTGTTTCTTTTGATTTAAAAATATCAGTAAAAGGTAAGAAAAATATTTTCGGTATTAACGCTAAACTAAGTAGCAATAAGAATGCCCCAATACTAATTAATAAATCTTGTGCATTAAATTCGATAATCCAAAAATCGTAAATGCCGCTAATTAATAATAAAAAAGCAAAACTAATACATAGCGTAAACGCTACTTTTTCTCTCGTAGATGAATTACTCATAAAAATCCTTCTTACATAAAATTTTAATCCATAAACTAAATGACTTACGCTAATAAAACCAACTTTAATTTGTAACTATTTATTAGTTAATATTAATACTTGGCTTAAAGCAAATGACTTATTTGCTCTTTTTTGGCTGGCTTACATTTATTGTAAACAGAATGACGTGATTTGCTTTCCTGTAATTGTTTTGAAGAGTGCGTGTCTAATAGAATATAAAAAGTCGTACTCGTTCTAATTAAGTAAATTTTGCAAATCATTAGCACAATTATAGTTTTTACTATGCTTAGTGAGTTCTAGCATTTCCTCGTTAAAAATACGTGAATAAGCAATGGCGTGTTTTTCCAGCTCAATTTGTGCAGAACAATTACCGCTGTCTGCACCAACCCACAAAACATCCCATCTAGTTTTCAATATAATACATGCTGTCATTTGAATATGCTCAAACCCAGGGCGAGCAGGAACTAAACCATTAGCGACGGCGATAAAAGACACTCCTTTAGTCTCAAAACTTTGTTTTGCATCAATCTCTGCACTTTCAGTAATTAAGTCATTACGTAGGTGTTCAAAAGAGCAATCATCTGCAAAAACAGAAGGGGGAAAAAGAAAAATAAAAAGTATAACTATCTTCATGAGACCCTTAATAATTACCGCACTAAAACGGGTGAGGAACATTGTCCTGCTCTAATGATTGTTTTATGCCAATTAGCACAATTGGTTCTTCGTTATCCATGAGCAAGTTTAGTTCTTCGATTTTCCAGATACCTGCAGATTTGTACATTACAACATATGCGAGTCCTGATTTTTCATTACCTATTATTTTGATAGCAAAGTTTGCTTCACCCTTAACCCCACTATCGGAAATTTCAAATCCATTTGCGTAATCAAATGAAAAATCTGGGGATTGACCAAAGTTAGCCTGAACAATAGGATTAGTGGATAGTTTACTTACTGCCATCTTGAATGCGCGGCTGTCAGTAAAGTTAACTATTACGGAAGCCATTATTATTGTAAATATTATGATAAAAGCACAAAAGAACATTACTCGTTTATGGAATTTACTTTTACTATTCCACCATGCGAACCCTACATCAATAAATGACATTTAACTCTATACTCCCTTGGCACATAAAGGCCCAATATGCCGACGAAACGAGCTCAGAGAATTGAGGTCGGAATAATTGGATTGTTATGTGATTACAATTTAAAGCCCAGTGCTTTTATTTTTAGACTTAAACAGACCTTTACCAGTTAATAGCGACAAATAAACACCCACGACAATTATCATTAACATTGAGCCAATAAAAAGCTCTCTTTGAATTACAAAAGTAACTGGAATTACAGAGGCTATAAATAACATAAAAGTGGATGAGATATTCTTCTTAGTAATATAACTCGCATTTTTAATTCTAAATAATTTCATTATTAAACTCCTTTTTAGTTTTCAGCAAAAATTACATTACGTTGCTTAATAATTCCACTAAACAACTTTAATGTAAACAGGTAATTACGTAGGCTTTAAAACACCCGTTATTAAAATCCACCAAAACGACTTTTAATAATGTTATGGGATAAAACACAAGAACTGTATAAATACACAGTACCGGTAAATATTTCATTCCTCGGTTATAAAACACTTAACTCACTGGCTGTTAATTTAGCTAGGTGGTTTTAATTTTTGCGGCTGTTGATTATGATAATGCAAAGTCTGCTTTTATAAATTCATTTAAATTTTTCATTCATTTCATTAAGGATCACCGCATGTCTCAGTATGACGAATCTCCAGAGCAAATTGCACAGGCCACTGAAGGCTATGTAATGCAGCAAACTATGTTACGTATAAAAGATCCAAAACCGTCGCTGGCATTTTATCAAAATGTATTAGGTATGAAGCTATTAGGTAAGTATGACTTTCCTGAAATGAAGTTTACGCTGTACTTTTTAGGCTACGAGCCAACACAGCCAGAAGGTGATGATAAGACAAAAGCAAAATGGGTATTTGGTCGCCCTGCTCTTATAGAGCTCACTCATAACTGGGGCACTGAAAACGACGATAGTTTTAAGGGCTACCACAGCGGTAACGACGAGCCAAAAGGGTTTGGCCATATTGGTATTAGTGTACCCGATGTGTACGCTGCCAGTGAGCGCTTTGCAAAATACGATGTTGAATTTGTAAAAAAGCCAGACGATGGTTCAATGAAAGGCTTAGCATTTATTAAAGACCCTGACGGCTACTGGATAGAAATACTCTCACCAGATGGTATAACCGATATTATTTTTGGTAAATAATCTCAACTCTTGATAAACCGGTTACCACATACTAAAAAGCCAGCTGTTACGCTGGCTTTTGTATTTTATTGTAAAATTACTTACTCAGAGCACTTATTCGTGTTTCAAGCGGCGGGTGAGATGAAAACAGCTCAGCCATGCTTTTACCACCCGCAATACCAAATGCCATCATTGAACCTTGCAATTGTGAAGGATGGTTTTGCTTTAACCTTTCTAGGGCAGAACGCATTTTATCTGCACCAACTAATTTAGCGGCACCGCTGTCGGCTGCAAATTCACGCTGTCTGCTGTAATGCGCTACAACTATACTTGCCAACACACCAAACAGGACTTGGAATAACATATCGAACAAAATGTAGGTCCAGCTTATTCCGCCCTCTTCTTCATCGCCATTAAGAAAATTATCTACAATATTTGCCAACACTTTTGCAGCAAATATAACAAAGGTATTAACCACACCTTGAATAAGCGTAAGCGTTACCATATCGCCACTAGCAATGTGTGACACCTCATGAGCAAGCACTGCTTCGGCTTGATCTTGGGTCATGCTTTGCATTAGCCCTGTACTTACAGCAACTAGTGAATTGTTTTTACTTGGGCCTGTTGCAAAGGCGTTCATTTCAGGGCTGTCGTAAATTGCAACTTCAGGCATTGCAATGCCAGCTTTTTTAGCTTGTACTGCCACAGTGTTTACAAGCCATTGTTCGGTTTGGTTACTTGGTTGAGTAATAACCTGCGCACCCGTTGATTTTTTAGCAATCCATTTAGACATATAAAGTGAAATAAACGACCCACCAAAACCAAATACGGCCGCAATAAGTAATATACCACCTAGGCTACGATGACTTAAGCCTAGCGCGCTCATTATAATTGAAAGCACCACACCTAATACCAACATAACCGCAAGGTTAGTTAATAAAAACAAAAATACACGTTTCATTCGCGTTCTCCAAAAATAACATTTATTGCTGAGCGATTTACTAAAATTTGATCGGCTGTAAGCAACACTACCGTAATGACACACTATGTCATTGCGATAGTGTTATTCTGTGACAAACTATGTCACAGCGCAAGTACTATTTATGGATTTATTGATAAATTTTCAAGAAGTGTTTTATAGATTTGTAATTTTGGTGTTTGTTCGCTGTACGGGCTAATAGCAAGAATGGGAAACGGTAAACGTGCCTTTAAACTATCAAGGTTTGCTTGGTATTCATCCATGTGTTCATCAACCTGGTTGGCTATCCAACCTATACAGTTAATGCCTAAGCTTTGTATGTGTGCTGCGGTTAAAAGTGCATGATTTAAACATCCCAACTTCATACCAACCACTAATATAACCGGTAGTTTCTCAGCTTTTACCCAATCGTATAAATACTCGGTATTATTTATAGGCAAAGCCCAACCACCAGCACCTTCTGTAAGCAGGTAGTCAGCGCCTTGCTGTTTTACCGTTTTATAGGCTGCAGTAAGTTTGTTTACATTAATAGTTACACCCGCCTGCTCTGCGGCTATGTGGGGGGCTATGGGTGGTGCAAAAGTAAAGGGATTTACCACGTCATACTTTGCGCTTACTGTTGCACTTTCCATTAGCATAAGTGCATCAGCATTAACAAGTTGGTCAAACGCCATTTCAGACCCAGCAGCTAGTGGTTTATACCCTATTGCCTTTTTTTTATGTTGGGCAAGCAGTTTTAACAATAAACTGGTTACATGTGTTTTTCCCGCATCGGTGTCGGTACCAGTAATAAAAAATTCTTTCATAGCTTTGCCTTGTAACAAACGATGTTTACGCTTTAGTTAATGATAACAATACTACATGATAAGAAACACAGGCTTTTTGGTTTATTACTGGATACGCTGCACACGCCGTTTTGAGCGCCGATTTTGTTAATAACCCTGGGCGTGTTTTTCCTGTATTCTGAGTGGTTGCACCAATTGCTTTTATTGAGCGAATTGCTTGCAGCGGTGTCGAGTATTTATCTGTATAAATTGTGCTTTTAGAGCTTGTAACATTAAAACCAGAACTTTGGACCGATTGGTTTATATAATCAACCGAATTAAATGTATTAATATGGCTGTGGCTATCTACCGCAGCAAACGCTGTTTTTATTTCGTTTAGTGAGCCTTCAACTACAGTGCTAATAAAAGCTTGCCCGCCAGGTTTTAATACCTCATAAAGTGACTTTAAAAGCACCTTAAAGTTAGCTGACCATTGCACCGCAAAGTTACTAAAAATAATATCTACACTGTTTGATTGTAATGGTAAATTGTCCATATCTGCGCATACTTTGTAATCGCCTTTATTACAACTATTGAGCATATTAAAACTTAAATCCATGGAAAGCACATTACCGTAAAGGCTTTTAAGCTGATCGGTGTTTACAAGTGGGCCTGCACCTAAATCAACACACACTTTATTTTTATTACATGTTGAAGGCGTTATTAATTTGAACAAATCATCCGCTGCTTTTTTTTGAACATGTGCATGCGTATTGTAATCACCCGCCGCTTTTGAAAATTTAACCTGCGCTCCTTTTTTAAGGGCTGGGTTAAACCTTTTTAAATGGCACATTGTTGCGGGCTTTGTAACCGGCTTACTATCAAGTGCATGGGCTATCATAATAGTGCCTCTGCTAAATGTTTAACTAGATAAGTAATATCATCAAGGGTGTGCGCTGCCGTTAACGTCACTCTTAAGCGTGCAGTATTGTACGCAACCGTAGGTGGGCGAATAGCGGTTAGCCAAATTCCTTGTTGCTTGAGTTTATTAGCCGCTTTTAATGTTTGCTCTGCACACCCTAATACAATAGGTTGAATAGCCGTATCGGACTCCATTACCGCTATGTTGTGCTGTTGTGCAAGGTGTTTAAAAGTAGCAATGTTTTTATTTAACATTACTCGTTGCGTGTTAGCTTTTTTAATGTGCTTTAAGCGAACTAATGTATTATCTGCCAATAATGGCGACATAGCCGTTGAGTATGTGTAATCGCGGTTATATTGCAGCATGTAGTCTATAAATGCGCGTGAACCCAACACACACGCGCCACTACTAGCAACAGCTTTACCAAATGTGATGATGAGTATATCGGGTAAAATATCGCCAATAAATGTTTCGCAACTACCCAGCCCTGTATTACCTAACACGCCAAAGCCATGTGCGTCGTCTATCATCAGCCATGCATTGTGCTGTTTTGAAAGGCGCAGTAGGTCTTTGATAGGGGCCGTATCGCCATCCATCGAAAAAACACCTTCGCTAATAATTAACTTATTTTGTGCTTTTGACTTTTCGAGCCGAGATCGTAAGTGATTTAAATCGTTGTGGTTAAACCGTATTAAAGCCGCATTTGAATGAAGTGCCCCATCTATTAAGCTAGCGTGGTTTAACTTATCTTGAAAAATAGCGCTGTTTTGCGCTGCTGCTTTATCCTGAAACAACGCTTTAATTATACTGCTATTAGCACTAAACCCAGAATTAAAAAGCAACCCAGCTTGATAACCTAACTGAGTGCATAAGTACTGCTCTAACGCTTGTTGCTGTAATTGATACCCTGTTACTAATGCAGAGCTATGGCTACCTAAAGTATTAATATTTTCACTCTCAATAGTTAAATCACCAAAGCCCAAGTAATCATTACTGGCAAAATTTAGGTAGGTTTTATCATTTACCATAATGGTTCGTGCTGTGGCGCTTTGTACCACGTGGCGTTTGCGTAAAAGCAATTGCTCTGCCCGTTCATTAAGGTGTGTGCTAATAAATTCAAATGGCATGAGTAACGCTTAATTAGGCTTCGTAAAATAATTCAGACGTTGCTTTATCTGCAACTTGCGATGAAAGCGACGCTGCTACTGCTTCGTCTGAGTAATCTTCACGCGTTTCTGGGTTCATGCCTAATTTTTTAATGAGGTTCATGTCGGCATCCGCTTCTGGGTTTTCTGTGGTAAGCAGCTTGTCGCCATAAAATATAGAGTTAGCACCTGCAAAAAAACACATTGATTGCATTTGCTCGTTCATGGCGTTACGCCCTGCAGACAAACGTACATAGCTGTGTGGCATCATTATTCGTGCAGTAGCAATAGTGCGTATAAACTCAAAATGGTCTAAATCGTCAACGTTTTCAAGTGGGGTACCTTTTACTTTAACTAGCATATTAATAGGTACACTTTCTGGCTGTTGTGGCAAGTTAGCCAATTGCATAAGTAACCCATAACGGTCGGCTGCTTGCTCGCCCATACCGACTATACCGCCTGAACAGACTTTCATACCGGCATCGCGAACATGATCTATGGTGTTTAATCGGTCTTCAAAGGTACGGGTTGATATAATTTGCTCGTAGTATTCAGGTGATGTATCAAGATTATGGTTGTAGTAATCTAAACCTGCACTGCTGAGTTCGTGTGCTTTTTCGTTTGTGAGTTTGCCCAGCGTCATGCAGGTTTCAAGACCAAGCTCTTTTACTTCTTTTACCATTTTCGAAATGTAAGGCATGTCTCTGTCTTTTGGATCTGACCACGCAGCGCCCATACAAAAACGTGTTGCACCTTTTTGTTTAGCTAAACGCGCTTGCTCTACTACTTTTTCTACTTCAATAAGTCGCTCGCGCTCTAGGTCGGTTTTATAGTGCCCTGACTGTGGGCAATACTTGCAATCTTCTGGGCATGCCCCAGTTTTAATTGATAACAGGGTAGAAATTTGCACTTCATTTGGGTTGAAGTTAGCACGGTGTACCGACGCCGCCTTAAAAAGTAAATCGTTAAACGGCATTTCAAATAATGCTTTAACTTCGCTATGGGTCCAATTGTGGCGAACAGGTGCAAGTTCCATAATTCTCTCTTTATTTTTTTCATATCGGTGATGTTGGATTAGTCTAAAACTTCACGTACCATTGTCAACGAAGCCCACCCAGTTAAAGTTTACATATGAACAATAAACACTCAATTGATTTAAATTTTGATCGTGAACACATTTGGCATCCATACACATCAATGACAAAGCCTATTCCCGTTTACCCTGTAACCCACGCTAAACACAATATAATTTATCTCGAAACAGGCGAGCAACTTATAGATGGCATGGCATCGTGGTGGAGCGCTATTCATGGTTACAACCACCCTGCTATTAACAAAGCAATGGTTAATCAAATTAATCACATGAGCCACATTATGTTTGGAGGTATCACACATTCAAGTGCAGTTGAGCTGTGTAAAAAACTTGTAGATATCACCCCCCCAAGCTTAACTAAAGTATTTTTAGCTGACAGTGGCTCGGTAAGTGTTGAAGTAGCTATTAAAATGGCTCTGCAATACTGGTTAAGCCAAGGTATTAAAACAAAACAAAAATTAATGACCCCTTATAAGGGTTATCATGGCGATACGTTTGCTGCAATGAGCGTATGCGATCCTGTTAACTCTATGCATAGCCTATATAAGGGGTTTTTACCTGAGCACGTATTTGTACCAGCCCCTGCCAGTAAGTTTTCAAGCACTTTTGAGCAAAGTGAAGCGCTTGAGCTTGAACAGTACTTTAAAAATAACCACCAACACGTAGCTGCTTTTATTATTGAACCCATAGTACAAAATGCGGGAGGTATGAATTTTTATCATCCCGATTATTTAGCCTGCGTAAGGCAGCTATGCAATCAATACAATGTACTTTTAATTTGCGACGAAATAGCCACTGGCTTTGGCCGAACGGGTAAGTTATTTGCGGTTGAACACGCTAATATCCAACCCGATATTTTATGTATAGGTAAAGCACTTACCGGTGGCTCAATGACATTATCGGCAACGATTACAAGCGATAAAATTGCCACAGGCATTAGTGAAGGTGAAGCCGGAGTTTTGATGCACGGACCTACCTTTATGGGTAATCCGCTAGCGTGTGCAGCTGCATGTGCCAGCATAGACTTATTACTTGAGCAAAACTGGCAACAACGCGTAGAAGAAATAAATAATCAACTTCAGCAATTACACAAATGTATGGAGCATAAAGACGTAGCTGATGTAAGAGTGCTCGGCGCGATAGGTGTTGTAGAGCTTAATAAAGAGGTTAGCAATATCGATGTTGCGACTATTCAGGCCTTTTTTGTAAAACAAGGAGTATGGATCCGCCCTTTCGGTAAACTAATTTACCTTATGCCACCGTATATAAGTGACGAAAACAGTATTAAAACGCTTTGCGATGCAATTTATAGTGCAATTAAAGGCAAACATTACGCTAAAGCATAGTGATTTTTTAAAGTTTAATAGTGGTATTAATTAGTTAATAGCTTCATTAATTTTAAGCAAAAAGCGGATTTAACTTGATATAGATCATTTGTATTAATTAAATTCGTCCTCATGCCTTCAAAAACGTGTTTAGCAGTTTTAGTATATTGCTCTTCGTAATATTTACGGATATGATAATACCTATCATTTACAATTACCTTTTTGGACTTCTTTCATGAACTTATTTTTTAAACCAGCCAAAACATTAGGTGCCTCTTTATTAATAGCGTCTGCGTTTATTGCGCAACCTGTATTTGCTAACGGCCCTATTGGTGAACATGTAAATCACCTTCAAGCTAACCTTAAAAGTTATAACGAAGAAGTTGAATGGATGGTAGGCAAAGTAGACACACTTGTTAGCACATACGAAAATAAGGGCGCTAAGGCCGTAAATACCGACGATTTAATTGAATATTGGGAATCGGTAAAATTTCACAGTGCAATTGAAACTAATTTAGTGCCTGTTTATGCCTCTATTTGGCAGGGTTTGTACGGTGTAAAAATGGCAATTGACGGTGGTAAATCAGCCGCTGAGGTTCGTGTACAACAAACCGCAATGAATAATGCTTTATGGCAAGGTTTAGGTGCTGTTAAATTAGCGGCTAAATTTCAACAAAAAGGTTTGTTAGAGTCTGTTACAGCTACAGCAAGTAAAGAAATGACACAAAGTGCAACAATAGACGAAATAAAGCACAAACTAGACCGCGTCATCGCAAAACTTGCTGAGCGCCTTCAAGACGAAGCCACTGAAATTGTTCACGATACTTACCTACATTTATTCGAAGGCGTTGAAGGAAAACTTATCGAGCAAGATGCAAATTTAGTCGAGGCACTTGAAAAAGATTTTAACGTCACGCTTCCAAAAGCAATCGCAGATAACAAAAGTGTTGATGAAGTACGCGATGTAGTTACCAGCATGCAAACAAAATTAGACCGCGCCAAACGTTTAATTGAAAAAGCAGAAAAAAACCGTAAGGACGTTTTTTAGTGGAACGCAGAACCTTTATACAAGGGTTAGCAGCATTAGGGGTAATTGGCTCATTGCCATTACCTCTATCGCAAGCTTTTGCTAATACAGTAACCAACCCTGTCTCGGTTGACGATTTACCTAAGCTTAAAGGTGATTTAACCTTATATTTAGGCCGAGGTGAAGGTGGTTTATACGAAAACGTATTACAAGCTATCCAAAAAAATAACCCTGATTTTAATTTAGCTATTCGCCGTGGACCAACAGCTGCACTTGCCAACACAATTGTTGCAGAAGCCAAAGCGGGTGTTAAACGTGCTGATTTATTTTGGGCTGTGGACTCAGGTGCAATTGGTTTAGTGACCGATGCAGGTCTAGCAAAACCACTGCCAGACGATTTATCGGCTCAACTGCAGCCGCAATTTAAATATAAAGACTGGGCGCCAGTAACAGGACGTATTCGTACATTGCCTTTTAATACGTCGCGTTTAACTAAAGATCAAATTCCAACCAGCATTATGGAAATTGCTGACAGCGACTTGAGTATTGGTTGGGCCCCTGCTTATGCGTCTTTTCAATCGTTTGTTACAGCAATGCGTATTTTACAAGGCGATGATAAAACGGCTAAATGGCTCAAAAAAGTTAAAAAACGTGCAAAAACATACGCAGGTGAATTAGGCGTTGTAATGGGTGTGGAACGGGGTGAAGTTGATATTGGCTTTGCTAATCATTATTACACTTTACGTTTAAAATCAGGCAAGCCGGATGCAAATCTTGATTTAGCCTTTACCCAAAACGATGCAGGCTGTTTAGTAAACGCCTCGGGTATATTAACGCTTAACAGTGACCCGCTTGCAACTAACTTTATGCGCTATTTACTCAGCAAAGAAGTTCAAGGCTATTTAGCACGTGAAGCCTACGAAATCCCCCTTGTAAACGGTATTGCTCAGCCTGATGGTTTACCTTCGCTTTCGAGTGTTTCACCACCTAAAATTGATTTAACACAGCTTGCAGATTTGCGACCCACTATTGACTTAATGCGCAGCAACGGCGTTTTATAATGCGATTACCCCCATCTTACCCAATGGCGCTGCTCGCAGCGCTCATTACGCTTACCCCTATTTGTATATTAATGGTGCTTGCTAGTGACTCAAGTTCCTATTTTGATAGCCATAATTTAACCATATTAGGTAATACACTGGCTTTAATGGGCTTAACTGTTTTAGGCTCAATTTTAATCGGCGTACCACTAGCGTTTATAAGCGCCTATGTACACTTACCATTTAAAAAAGCATGGCTTGTATTATTTGCCGCTCCCCTTGCTATACCTAGTTATATTGGTGCGTTTACGCTTTATGCTGCATTTGGCCCTGGGGGTGAAATAAATAATTTACTCGGATTTGAAACACCGTCTATGTATGGGCTATCCGGCGCTGCAATAGTTATGACCTTGTATACATTTCCATTTGTAATGATGACTACCCGTTCATCTTTACTCAGTTTAGACGCCAGCATGGTAAACGCAGCTCGCACATTGGGTATGTCGATGACGCAAAGTGTATTCAAAGTTATTCTACCCCGCGTGGTAAATGGCATTGCTGCTGGGTCGTTATTAGTGGCACTTTATACTTTATCTGACTTTGGCACCCCAGCCATGATGAGACTTGATACGTTCACCCGTGTTATTTATGTTGAATACAATGCGTTTGAACTGGGTCGCGCAGCGATGCTGTCGCTTCAATTAATGGTTATTGTAGGCTTTTTATTACTTATAGAGTCGCAAATAAAAACAGCGAGTGAGCGTCATGGCCGCCCCCTTATTTTATTCCCAAGTAAACTTCAATTGAGTGCGTTATTTGCTCTGTTCGCCCCTGTGCTGTTTCTAGCGATTGGCTTACCCTTGGCAATATTTTTTATATGGCTTGCACGAGATGGCTTAAGTAATTTTGATTTTACCATTGCGTGGCATTCTACCTATGCGTCTGCACTTGCTGCTATTGTTGCCGTAATAGTAGCAGTACCTGTTGCGCACGCGGCACTCAGTGGCAAAGCAGGCAGAATTATGGAGCGCGTTACTTACTTTGGCTTTGGCATACCCGGTATTGTAATGGGCACAGCGCTGGTTTATGGCGGGTTGCAATTACCATTTTTGTATCAAACTTTGGGGTTACTTATTATTGCCTACATGCTACGTTTTTTGCCTCTCGCGGTTGGTTCAATTCGTACTAGTACCGAACATTTAGACCCTAGCTTAGTAAAATCTGCTCGAGTGCTTGGTGCAAGCCCGCGCGAAGCCTTCACACGTATTACTTTGCCTTTAACCATGCGTGGTATCGTCGCTGGTGGTGCATTGGTGTTTTTAGAGTCAATGCGTGAACTTGAAGCCACTTTATTGCTAGGCCCTACTGGGTTTGAAACCCTGTCTACTTATTTATGGCGTGTTTACGAAGCTGGCTATTTTGGCCGTGCCGCTATACCTGGGCTGTTATTAGTGGTGATCTCTGCTTGTGGTTTAGCTATTATGATGTCTGGCGAAAAACGTAATCAGTTTGAACATTAAGGATTTGAAGTAAATGCTATCTGTAAGTCAGTTGTCTATAGATTATGGCAGTAATCGCGTTGTGAGCGATTTGAATTTAACGCTTGGTGAAAACGAAATCCTAATGCTTGTTGGCCCCACCGGTTGCGGTAAAAGTACAATATTACAAGCACTCGCAGGCTTAATACCTATTTCTGAAGGTGAAATAAACGCAGATAAATGGCGTGCAACCCGTAATAAATCAGTGCCTCCTGAGAAGCGCAGTGTAGGTATGGTTTTTCAAGACTTTGCGTTATTTCCGCATTTAACGGTTGAGCAAAATATTTGTTTTAAATTAAAAGATCACAGCGTGGCAGATCAATGGATTAACCTACTTGGTCTTGAAGAGTTTAGAACTAAGAAACCTGCGACCCTGTCTGGCGGTCAAAAGCAACGTGTTGCATTAGCACGTACTCTTGCTCACCAACCTGACTTTGTATTACTTGATGAGCCGCTGTCGAATCTAGATGCGGCGTTAAAAGACATGCTGCGTTGGGATATCCGAAACGCACTAAAAAATGCAGGTGTACCTGCTATTTGGGTTACCCACGACCAAGAAGAGGCACTATCGGTTGGGGATCGTGTTGGTGTTTTAAAAGGTGGGCAAATACAACAAATTGACACTCCCGAAAAATGCTTTAGCACCCCAGAAAACCGCTTTGTTGCGCGTTTTTTAGGTGAAGCTAGCTTTATAAAAGGCACATTAAATAACGGCCAAGCACTTACCGATATTGGCAATGTGCCCGCGCATGGTGTTGACTGCGCTCAAGGCAATGTTGATGTATTGCTTCGCCCCGACGATGTTTTATTAGTACAAAGCAGTATAGGTAATAATGGTGAGGTTATTTGGGTCCGCTTTGAAGGCGGTAGTCGATTATGCGCTATAAAACTTGCCTGTGGTACAGTAGTCACTAGCCGCGTGAGTCATGAACTGGTTGTACACCCTGGTGACAACGTACATGTTTCGCTAAGTACCTCTCATCCGTTGGCTGCTTTTAAAAACTAGCGCATTAAATATTTTACTTTAGAGGAAACTATGAACGGACCAAATCCAAATAACCCATCTCCAATGCAAGGGTTTCCTCAAGTAGGTTATTTAAAAAATTTTATTACGTCGCCTAATATAGAAGTCGGTGATTATACGTATTACGACGACCCTGATGGGCCTGAACACTTCGAAAAAAACGTACTTTATCATTTCGATTTTATTGGCGACAAACTTATTATTGGGAAGTTTTGTGCCATAGCAAAAGATGTAACTTTTATAATGAATGGGGCTAATCATAAAAGTACTGGTTTTTCTACCTACCCATTTTTTATATTTGGTAACGGATGGGAAAAGTCTGCACCTCAACCAGGTGACTTACCATTTAAAGGAAATACAGAAATTGGCAATGATGTGTGGATAGGCTATAACGCCACTATTATGCCAGGGGTAAAAATAGGAAGTGGCGCTATCATTGCTAGTAAATCGGTAGTGACCAACGATGTGCCTGCTTATGCTGTCGTTGGTGGTAATCCAGCAAAAATAATCAAACAGCGGTTTGACGATAAAACGATTGATGCACTGCTATCTATTGCATGGTGGGATTGGAGCAGTGACAAAATCACTGCTCATTTAGATGCTATAACTCAAAATAATTTAGACTTACTGTCTAAACTATAACACTACCATTCAAACATATACGCCATTTTACTTATGGTTTTAAGCGGCACGTTATGCGAATTGCGTTTAGCGTATAAGTGCTGCATGGATTTATCTTTTACTTCACCCACTATCACTTCTTTAACTTGGTAACCTAATGCAACAGCTGCTTGAGTGTATGCAACAAACTCCCATTTTTTTATATTGGTGTTGTCTACAATCACGAGCGGAATATCTTGTGCGAGCGCTTGTATAAAACGCGCTAAATTTAAATTATGGTATTGCGGTAATTTAAATTTATCAAAATGATATTCGCCCTGCTCATTTAAAAAATAATCGTCTGTTGAGCAAATTAAGTATTGGCTTTCATCTGCAGTCGCTAATTCGTCTGCTAAATTTTGTGCATAATACGACTTACCGCTTCCAGGTAGTCCACGTAAAATAAAAACTTGTTTCATAGCATCCATTTCTAAAGTAATGGTCAGTATTGAGAAATCAAAGAATATATAATGCCACAAAATCGCTAAACTTCAGAGCAGCAAATTACAAACTTAGTCATTTGTGCCTAAAAATCGACTAAAAATAAACCGCATTGATAAAAACTTATAAAGAGTTGCCCGCAATAGTTTTTTTATTTTACTTTACTAGGTAAGATACAGGGTTCTAGTACAGCACCATCTATCAATAAATTATGGTTTATATACTGTACATATTTAAATAAATAAAGTTAGGCAACTTATATCATTGGAGTGAAGATGAGCCATTTAGCGATTTCAGAGCTATTAAAAGGCAATGTTGCGGTAGACAGCCAAGTAACAATTAAAGGCTGGATCCGTACTCGCCGCGATTCAAAAGCAGGAATATCATTTTTAGCCGTTCATGACGGTTCGTGTTTTGATCCTATTCAAGCGGTAGTTCCTAATTCACTAAATAATTATGATGAAGTTACTAGCTTAACAGCCGGTTGTTCTGTATCGGTTACTGGTGTTTTAGTTCAATCTGCGGGCAAAGGCCAATCGTTTGAAATTCAAGCGAATACGGTCACTGTATTAGGTTGGGTAGAAAACCCAGATTCATACCCAATGTCGGCAAAACGCCACAGCATTGAATACTTACGTGAACACGCTCACCTTCGCCCACGTACTAACATGATTGGCGCAGTAACACGTGTACGTAACTGTTTAGCACAAGCCATTCACCGTTTTTATCACGAGCAAGGTTACTACTGGATCAGCACACCTATTATCACAGCAAGTGACTGTGAAGGCGCTGGCGAAATGTTCCGTGTATCTACACTTGATATGCAAAACCTACCGCGTACAGATAAAGGCGATGTTGATTACAGTGAAGACTTTTTTGGAAAAGAAGCATTCTTAACTGTATCTGGCCAGTTAAACGGTGAAACTTACGCGTCTGCAATGTCAAAAATTTATACGTTTGGCCCTACTTTCCGTGCAGAAAACTCAAATACTTCACGCCACTTGGCCGAGTTTTGGATGGTTGAACCTGAAGTAGCATTTGCAGATTTAGAAGACATTGCAAAGCTTGCTGAAAATATGCTTAAGTACGTATTTAAAGCGGTACTTGAAGAGCGCCGTGACGACATGGAGTTTTTTGCTCAACGTATCGAAAAAACTGCGATTAGCCGTTTAGAAGAATTTGTTGAAAAAGATTTTGCACAAGTTGATTACACAGACGCAGTAGAAATTCTTAAAAACTGCGGTAAGAAATTTGAGTTTGATGTTGAATGGGGTGTAGATTTACAGTCTGAGCACGAACGTTACCTAGCAGAAGAACACTTTAAAGCACCGGTAGTAATTAAAAACTACCCACGTGATATTAAAGCATTTTACATGCGCCAAAACGAAGACGGCAAAACCGTTGCTGCTATGGACGTAGTTGCACCGGGTATTGGTGAAATCATTGGTGGTTCTCAACGTGAAGAGCGCCTTGATGTGCTTGATGCACGCCTTGAAGAAATGGGCTTAAACAAAGAAGATTACAGCTGGTACCGCGACCTACGTAAATACGGTAGTGTGCCACATTCAGGCTTTGGTTTAGGTTTTGAACGCTTAGTTGCTTATGTAACAGGTATGGGCAATGTACGTGACGTAATCGCCTTCCCTCGTACGAAAGGCAGCGCAACTTACTAAACAATTACTTAGTAAATTGTTTACATATCAAAAACCAGCCAATTGGCTGGTTTTTTTGTGGCTAAAACTTAGCGTATAAAAAAAGCCGCAGCACCCATCAGGCACCACGGCTTTCAACCAGAATAAGGTTTAATAAATGGTTATAGTGCGTTTTCTAATTGCGGTAACACATCAAATAAATCGGCAACGAGTCCATAGTCTGCAACCTGAAAAATAGGTGCATCGGGGTCTTTGTTAATTGCAACAATCACTTTTGAGTCTTTCATACCCGCTAAATGTTGAATGGCACCGCTAATACCCACTGCGATGTATAAGTTAGGCGCTACAATTTTACCTGTTTGACCTACTTGCATATCATTAGGTACAAAGCCTGCGTCTACCGCAGCGCGCGATGCACCAATAGCGGCACCTAGTTTATCGGCAATGCCATTTAATAACGCAAAATTTTCGCCATTTTGCATACCACGACCGCCAGATATAACCACCTCAGCAGCGGTAAGTTCTGGGCGCTCTGACTCAGTTTGCTCAACGCTTACAAACGTACTTAACTGTGAGTCCGATACTGTATCTAAAGTATTAATACTTACAGCGGCTTGATCGCCTTGCAAATCAAAACTACTTGCGCGTACGGTAATCACCTTTTTAGCATCAAGTGATTTAACAGTCGCAATAGCGTTACCGGCATAAATTGGGCGTTTAAACGTATCGGCATCTATTACATCAATAATTTCCGATATTTGCGCTACGTCTAAAAGGGCCGCAACACGTGGCATAAAGTTTTTGCCTGTGGTAGTTGCACTTGCCACAATATGACTGTAGTTGTTAGTTAACGACATAACTAAATCGGTCATGCTTTCTGCTAGTTGGTGTGCATAAGCTGCATTATCTGCAACAAGCACACTCGCAACGCCTTCTATACTTGAAATAGACTCGCTCATACTGGCGATGTTTTCACCGGCCACTAATACATCAACAGGAAAACCCATTTGAATAGCCGCATTAATTGTTTTTGAGGTTTCTGGTTTTAAGGCACCGTTGTCGTGCTCTGCAATTACAAGTGTTTTCATTTAAATCACCTTTGCCTCTGTTTTTAATTTTTCTACAAGTTGTGCAACGTCTTCTACAATAATGCCACCACTACGCTTAGCCGGTTCTTCTACGCTAACAAGCTGAATACGAGGTGTTAAATCTACACCTAAAGAGTCTGCAGCTATTACATCAAGCGGCTTGCGTTTTGCTTTCATTATATTGGGTAGTGATGCATAACGTGGTTCGTTCAAACGTAAATCTGTAGTGATAATGGCTGGCAATGAAAGTGCGACCGTTTGCAAACCGCCGTCTACTTCACGCGTAACATTTACTTTTCCATCAGCGATGACCACTTTAGACGCAAACGTACCTTGCCCACGATTAGTTAATGCTGCAAGCATTTGACCCGTTTGGTTATTGTCTGAATCAATCGACTGCTTTCCTAAAATAACAAGTTCTGGCGCTTCTTGCTCTACAATTTTTGCGAGTAATTTTGCAATGTGTAATGACTCTAATTTTTCATCGGTTTCGATGTGGATTGCTTTATCTGCACCCAGTGCAAGCGCTGTGCGTAATTGTTCTTGCGATGTTTTAGCGCCAATAGTAACAGCTACAACTTCAGTGGCTGTACCGGCTTCTTTTAAGCGAATAGCTTCTTCAATTGCAATTTCACAAAATGGGTTCATCGCCATTTTAACGTTCGTTAAATCTACATCGCTGTTGTCACTTTTGACACGCGCTTTTACGTTGTAATCTATAACGCGTTTTATTGGTACAAGAACTTTCATAGGAACTCCATAATTATTTAAACCTACAACCTAACGTGTACGTCAACCTATTTATTTTATGAAATCAGACTACTTCCTGTTGACGTAAACGTCAACCTAAAATAACCTTTAACTATTCACAGCCTGTAACGAAAAATTGGCATTGTAATAAATAGGCTGAATACCTTATTCAAATACTGAGGCAGTATTGAGTGAGTCCGTCATAAATAAAGAGGTTATTATGGTCGAACGTGAAACCATGGAATTTGATGTAGTTGTTGTAGGCGCTGGACCTGCGGGACTTGCTAGTGCAATAAAACTCGCACAACTTGCACAAGAAAAACAACAAGAGTGCATGATTTGTGTTGTAGAAAAAGGCTCAGAAGTTGGCGCGCATGTTCTATCGGGCGCTGTATTTGAAACAAAAGCATTAGATGAATTACTACCAAATTGGCAAGAGCAAGGTGCGCCAGTAACTACGAAAGTTACAAATGATGAAATTTATTGGTTTAATAACGAAGAAAAAGCAACATCAATCCCCCACTTTGCTACGCCTAAAACATTTCATAATAATGGTAACTACATTGTTTCAATGGGTAACGTATGCCGCTGGCTTGCAGAGCAAGCTGAAAGTTTAGGCGTAGAAATATTTCCAGGCTTTAGCGCACATTCACTTATTATTGAAGACGACACGGTAAAAGGTATTGTTACGGGTGACATGGGCGTTGATAAAGATGGTAATGAAAAAGATGGCTACATGCCAGGCATGGAGCTAAGAGCTAAATATACTATTTTTGCTGAGGGTTGCCGAGGCCATTTAGGCAAACAACTTTTAAACCAGTTTGCACTTGATGCTGACTCATCGCCTCAACATTATGGCTTAGGTTTTAAAGAAATATGGCAAGTAGATGAGTCTAAGCATCAACAAGGTAAAGTAGTTCATGGCACAGGTTGGCCGTTAAGTGGCGATACGAGCGGCGGTGCATTTATGTATCATAGCGAAAATAATCAGGTCGTTGTTGGCTTAATTGTTGATTTAAATTACACAAACCCGCATTTAAGCCCGTTTGATGAATTCCAGCGAATGAAACATCATCCTGTTTTTAAACACGTACTTGAAGGCGGTGAGCGTATTGCTTATGGCGCGCGTGCTATTGCAAAAGGTGGATTACACTCTTTACCTAAAATGCATTTTCCTGGCGGATTATTAGTAGGCTGTGATGCAGGCACATTAAATTTTGCAAAAATTAAGGGAAATCACACAGCAATGAAATCGGGCATGATAGCCGCTGAAGTCATTTTTGAAGCATTAGAAAATGAACAAGCTAATACTGATTTAGTAAATTACCACACGCAGTTTGAACAATCTTGGGCTTATAAAGAGCTTTATCAGTCTCGTAATTTTGGTCCGGTGATGCATAAGCTAGGTAAATTTTTAGGGGGTGCATATAACACGCTCGATCAAAATGTATTCAACGGTGCTTTACCATTTACCTTTAAAGATGATGTACCAGATTACTCTACGCTGGTTGATGCTAACATTGCTGAAAAAATAGCTTACCCTAAGCCTGATGGTTCACTTAGTTTTGATAAACTTTCAAGTGTGTTTTTATCAAACACTAACCATGAAGAGTCTCAACCTTGTCACCTAAAACTTAAAAACACAGCAATACCAATAAAAGTTAATCTTGTGAAATTTGATGAACCTGCGCAGCGCTATTGCCCAGCAGGTGTTTATGAGGTGCAAGAAATAGAAGGTAACAACGAGTTTGTAATAAATGCACAAAACTGTGTTCACTGTAAAACCTGTGACATTAAAGATCCGAGCCAAAACATCACGTGGGTTACCCCAGAGGGCGCTGGCGGCCCTAATTACCCCAATATGTAATATCTTTTACATATAAATTATAAACATATCCTAAATTGCAGGGGCTTCGGCCCCTTTTTTGCGCTATGCTGACTGTATAATTAATAAAAAGAGTAAAGCTTATGCCGTCGTCAAATGTTGTTTTTCGTTTTTTAGCAGAACCTACCGACGTTAATTTTGGTGGGAAGGTACATGGTGGTGTGGTTATGAAGTGGATTGACCAAGCTGGCTATGCCTGTGCTGCTGGCTGGAGTGGTCATTATTGTGTAACCGTATCGGTGGCAGGTGTTAAATTTAGACGCCCTATTCTGGTTGGTCAAATAGTAGAAGTGGAAGCTAAAATTGCACATACCGGTAAAACAAGTATGCAAATATTTATACAAGTTCGGTGTGGCGACCCTAAAACACAGAACATGGTTGAAACAAATCACTGTGTAATAAGCTTTGTTGCCATGGATGAAACAGGTTACCCCGTTGCAGTGCCAGAGTTTAAAGCAGTCTCCAATGAAGATATAAAATTAGAAAACTACGCAATTAAAATGAAAGAAATTGCGATTGAAACCGAAAACTTACTTCATCAAGTGTAATTAGACATTAGCTAATTTTTGTACTGTAAAAATCACCTAATGCTTTGTAAAAAATACAATTTATTTAAAATCGCTAAATCTTAGCAGTTAGCGATTTGTTTAATAAAAAACCTAAACAACCCAAATAACTAATCCAAAAATACTAGTTCAGCTGTTTTAGTAATCAATTTAATCATTGGCATGTTCACTGCAAATAAGTAATTGAAGTTTGAAAAATCAAACCATTTTATTTTTTAAAGGAGCTATTTAATGATTAAATCACTTTCACTTTCAGCACTAGCGCTAGCAACACTTGGTTTTAATTCTGCGGCGCAGGCAGATATTTCCGATTTTGATTCTCCACGTATTTATACCGGTATAGGTTACGGACAGTACTCTTTTGAGTTTGAAGACAGTGAAAACGATACTGATTTTGATGATGACGCACAAATGCTCAAAGGGTATGTAGGTACGCAATTTAATGAATATTTAAGTGTAGAGCTGGCTTATCAAAACTTTGATGAAGTTAGCGATATTGATAGCAAAGCTGAAATTGACGGTGTGTCATTGGCCGCGCGTTTAGGTATCCCATTAACTGAGAGCTTTTCGGTTTATGCCAAAGGTGGTTGGTTAGAATGGGATGCAGATATAAAACAAGAACTCCCTGTTGGAAGCGTTTCTACTTCACAAGACGGCGGTGATGCATTTTATGGTGCTGGTTTAGAATTTGCTTTTTCTAGCAATGTGCAAATGCGTTTAGAGTACGAGCGTTACAAACTAGACGACGATATTGATCCTGATATGGATGTAGCATCAGTGTCACTGCAATACATGTTTTAAACTATAACAGGTTGTTTAACAAAGGTAAGCTTAGGCTTACCTTTTTCTGCTTTATATAAACCACTCAGTCTAAAAGCAATTTTAAACCTATCAGTCTAATTAAATAAATTGCTATGCTGTGATGCCATGGCCTGCAAATAAAGGTAGAATGTCAGCCTATTCTATTTGTACTTGAGTGACATGAGCGACTACAGCATTTCGGCCGTTGGCCACATACAATCCCCTTATAAACAAAAGTTTGCCATACCAAGACAACCTCGTTTAGTACCTGAAGCCAAAGCAAAACTTATTTTTGCGCCTGATTTTAACCGCGAAGAATTTGTACGCGGTATTGATGAATTTACCCACATTTGGTTATTGTTTCGCTTTCATGAAACCGCAGATAAAGGCTACTCGCCCATGGTACGCCCTCCTCGCTTAGGCGGTAATGAACGCAAAGGTGTATTTGCTACTCGTGCTACTTTTAGACCAAATGCCATTGGTATGAGTGCAGTAAAGCTTGAGGGTATAGAATATAAAAATGGCCAACTCAGTTTATTACTTGCCGGAATCGACCTGCTTGATGGCACGCCCATCATTGACATAAAACCCTACTTGCCTTACTCAGATGCTATGCTTGACGCAAGTGCTGGTTTTGCAGATACACGCCCAGAAACACAAATGAGTGTAGAGTTTACCCCCGAGGTGACTTTATTCATTGAGCAACAAACTCAATACCCTGATTTATTAAACTTTATTAGTAATGTTTTAAAACAAGATCCACGCCCTGCTTACAAAAAACAAAAAGACGGCGAGCAGAGCTATGGAATGACATTGTATGATTACAATATACGCTGGCAAGTTAATGGCGAGCACAACCTAGTAACAAGTATAGAAAAAAGCTAAATAACTCACTTAGCGCTTTTGTGTAAAAGCAACCGCTGGTAAACTTAAGCTCTATTAAAAGAACATATTACTCTATTTCGGAAAAATAATGCGTACCAGCCAATATATACTCGCAACACTTAAAGAAACGCCTTCAGATGCTGAAATTGTATCGCATCAGTTAATGCTTAGAGCCGGTATGATCCGTCGCGTCGCTTCGGGTTTATACACTTGGTTACCCTCTGGTTTACGCGTTTTGCGTAAAGTTGAAAACATTGTTCGTGAAGAAATGGACAAAGCAGGCGCAATAGAAATGCTGATGCCTGTGATACAGCCTGCTGATTTATGGGAAGAGTCAGGCCGTTGGAGCGAGTTTGGTCCAGAGCTAATGCGCTTTACAGACCGTCATAATCGTGAATTTGCACTTGGTCCAACACATGAAGAAGTAATCACCGATTTTGTTCGCAAAGAAGTGAATAGCTATAAACAGTTACCACTTACTTTATATCAAGTACAAACTAAAGTACGTGACGAAAGACGCCCTCGTTTTGGTGTTATGCGCGCACGTGAATTCACCATGAAAGACGCTTATTCATTTCATTTGAGTGAAGAATGTTTAAATAATACGTATCAAGCAATGCACAAAGCATACTGTAATATTTTTGAACGTTTAGGCCTAGATTATCGCCCAGTAATTGCCGATACAGGGTCTATTGGTGGTAGCGTGTCTCATGAATTCCATGTTTTAGCCGAATCAGGTGAAGACGCTATCGCATTTAGCGATGGTAGTGATTACGCCGCTAATATTGAAAAAGCCGAAGCCCTTGCCCCAACAGAGCCTCGTGCTGATGCTACAAAAGAATTAAAAGCGTTCCCGACTCCAGATGCTAAAACAATTGAAGAGCTTAAAAAGCATTACGGTGTTAAACCACACAGTAGTGTTAAAACGTTAATCGTTTATGGTGCCCCAGATGAAAACGAACAACGTGGTTTAGTTGCCCTTGTTATTCGTGGCGATCACGAATTAAACGAATTGAAAGCGGAAAAGCACCCTCTCGTTGATTCACCGCTTGAAATGGCAAAAGAAGCAGACATCATTGCTGCAATCGGCGCAAAACCTGGCTCACTAGGTCCTGTAGGATTAACAATGCCAATTATTGTTGACCGCACAGCCAACGTAATGGCTGACTTTGTAGCCGGTGCTAATAAAGACGACGCACACTTTAGCGGCATAAACTGGGACCGTGATGTAACTAACTACGACGTTGCTGATATTCGTAACATTGTAGAAGGCGATCCTAGCCCTTGCGGCCAAGGCACATTACAAATTAAACGTGGTGTTGAAGTAGGACATATATTCCAACTTGGCACAAAATACTCAGAAGCCATGAAAGCTGGCGTATTAAACGAAGATGGCAAAAACCAAGTAATGACCATGGGTTGTTACGGTGTAGGTGTATCGCGTATTGTGGCTGCTGCTATTGAGCAAAACAACGATAAATACGGTATTATTTGGCCACAGTCTATTGCGCCGTTCGACCTTGCTATTGTACCAATGAACATGCACAAGTCGCATCGTATTCCTGATATTGCAAACAGCCTTTACCAAGGTTTAAAAGATGCAGGTGTGGATGTGTTATTTGACGATAGAAAAGAGCGCCCAGGTGTCATGTTTAATGATATGGAGCTTGTAGGTGTGCCTTTCACACTTGTAATTGGCGAACGTAACCTAGACGAAAATAAAGTAGAGCTTAAAAATCGTCGCACAGGTGAAAAGCTAATGATTGACATAGATACCGCTATTGAAAGCATTAAAGCAGCTATGCAAGCCTAAACTCTTATTCGTTATTCAATAACGTGAATGCAAAAACCGCTATTTAAGCGGTTTTTTTATGCCTAAATTTTGTGTCATATAGCTTTACTAAAAATGTCGTATCACTGTCATTTTTTCTCTCTAAAGTAATTTATAGCTAACAAAACTAACGAGGGACAATATGAAAAGTGCTGAACAAAAGGCTAAATACCCTGCTATATGGATATCAGATGTTCACCTAGGCTATAAAGATTGTAGAGCTGATTATTTACTCGATTTTCTAAGCACTGTTGACACTGACGTTTTATATTTAGTTGGCGACATTATTGACTTATGGTCTATGAAGCGCCAATTTTATTGGCACCCCTCTCACTATCAAGTACTTAATTGCATTCAACAAAAAGCGGCCAACGGAACACGCGTAATTTATATACCAGGAAACCATGACGAAACCTTTAGAAACTATATAAATCAAACCCTGTTTGGCATAGAGGTCCACCAGCAGTATATTCATGTAACTCAAGCCGATAAACGCTTTTTGCTCGTTCACGGCGATGACTTTGATAGCGCAACTCGTTATAACAAAATTATTAGCATTGCAGGCGATGCAGGCTACGATTTGCTTTTATTTTTAAATCGTTGGAGCAATAAAATAAGAAAGTTGTTTGGGGGTAATTATTGGTCGTTAGCGTCGTGGATAAAAGCACGAGTGCATAAGGCACGCGAAGCAATAAATGCATTTGAAGACGCAGCTATTCATGAGGCAAAAAAACAAAACGTAGATGGGATTATTTGTGGGCATATACACCACCCTAAAATAAAAGTGTGTGACGGCATAGTGTATTGTAACGACGGCGATTGGATAGAAAACTGCACCGCCTTAGTGGAACAAGCCGATGGAAAAATAGAACTGCTTCACTGGTCAGATACACACACAGTTTTAGACAGCGCCGACATATCTAACATTTCATCGCCACTAATGAGTAATGACGATGCGAAACCTAAAAAGTCGGCAGCCTAATTGCTGACTTTAAACCAAGTCATAGATTTTAACCCTTGTTGACGGTCTTAAACAAAAAAGCATCACTTAAGTGATGCTTTTTAAAGATGAGTAGCACACTATCTAAATAGTACATCTTCTCGGTTAAACCATTTAACGCAAAATGCTAGTAACGCACCTGCAATAAGAGCGGTTGCTAAAAATATGAGCCCTACAAACGTGTAATCTACAGTGCCTTTAATTATGTCTTTAATGGCTAATGCAACGTTGGTTACCGGAATAAACGCGGTTTTAGCAGTCAATTCCATATTTGGCATTATTGAAATAATAATAGGGAAAAACACCCCCATATTTAAAGGAGCCAGGTAGTTTTGTGCTTCTTTAAACGTACGCGCATAAATAGATATAGCTAACGCTAAAGAAGAGAATATGGCAGCCAATGGCAGTAATAATACAAAAATCATCAGCAAATCGGTAACCGCCAAGGTACTAAATGCCGTTTTTATAAAGTCTAAGTCTGCGAACGCCAGTGCAACAGCAACCCAACACCCCATACTCACAACCGTAATAGCGGTTGATGCAATAGAGGTGGTCAGTAATGTTATAAATTTACCTAATACCAGCTCTGTGCGTGTTATGGGTGTAAGTAAGAGTGTTTCTAGTGTGCCACGCTCTTTTTCACCGGCCCCTAAGTCAATTGCAGGATATGTAGCGCCCATTAACACCAATGGAATAAGTAAATATGGTAAAAGGCCACCTATTTTTTCACCTAAGTTTTCACGTTTATCGGCCGTATCTACTTTAACAACTTCAATAGGGGTAAGGATAGCTTTGTGCGAAGACTCTTCTATCCCAAAGCTTTTTAATTTTTTGGCTTGCAATACGTCGCTGTATTCTTGAGCTAGTTCTTTGACCCGATCAAATAAAAAATTTATTGATTTTGCGTCGTTAAATACCACTTCCCATTTGCTTTGTTCACCACTGTCGAGTGTATCTACTGCGTTACTTGGCAAGTAAATACCCATATCTATATCGCCGGCAGTAACACCTGCTTTGAGCTCTTCTATTGTATTAAAGGTTTTACTGCCCTTATAAAGTTCAAAGCTTTTGTGGTAAAACACTTTGTTGGTAAATTCTGGTGCGTATTCACCATTAATAATTACGTAAGTATTAACTTTTTGGTCAGCTTCAAGTGCCGCTTGCGAACTAATAAAAGCCATAACGGCAAAAATTATTGGGAAAATAAGTACTGGCAATAACACAACAAACATAAGCGTTTTTTTGTCGCGAAGGAGTTCTTTTAATTCCTTTTTATATACCTCAAACATGATGCTTCTCCGTTAATATGTTCATAAACGCTTGGTTTAACTCTTCACTGTTTCCGGTTTGTTTAAACTCTTCAACTGTGCCATCAAAGCAGCTTACGCCTTCGTTAATTACCGCTACACGGTCACATAACAATGCAACTTCATCTAAATGATGGGTAGAAAAAATAACCGGTGTGCCTTGTGCTTTTAAACCTTTGATAAATTCGATCACTGTTTGTGTGGTCATGATATCAAGGCCTGTTGTAGGCTCATCGAGCACAACTACTTTTGGGCGATGTACAACTGCACGGGCTATATTTGCTTTTTGTTTCATACCAGTTGATAAATTTTCAGCGCGTTTATCTATAAATTTATGCATATCGAGTAATGTAAAAAGCTCATCACAACGTGATGCTATATCGCTTTTTTTCATCCCGTGAAGTTTTGCAAAGTACTCTATGTTTTCTTTAACGGTCAGACGACCATACAAGCCAGTAGAGCCTGATAAAAACCCAATCGACTTTCGCCCTAAAAGAGGTTTTTTAACAATATCGTTGCCATCAATTGTAATAGAGCCTTCATCGGGCTTTAATGCTGTTGAGATCATTCTTAAGGTGGTTGTTTTACCTGCGCCATTAGGGCCTAGCAGCCCTAATACTTCGCCTTCAGCGCAGCGAAAACTGACATCTCGTACTGAATGAAAGTAGTCTTTATCTTCACGTGGGTCGATATCATCTACTTTATTTTTTTTATGGTCTTTCGTCAGCTTAAAACGTTTTTTAAGCCCGGCAACTTCTATCATGCGCATATCCTTCGTTTGGGTCTAAAGTAATCCGTATTATTGTAAAATGTGTCGTTTTTATTATCTTCATGCCAGCCAGGCACACCTAATAATGGTAAAGGCGAAAGGTGTGAGTTATCGGCTAAGCAATGTTCTATTTTAATCTTCTCATAAAGTACTTGATCAAGGTACTGGTATTGCATTGCTAAATCTTTACAAAATATTTCATCGGGCACATTTATGAATAATGCTTTTCCTGTTAGCCCTATATAGGGGCGAGTCAACATTTCGTAATTGGCATGCCCAAACATAAAAGCCTGAATTGACTCTCCCCACTCATGGCGGTGCTCTGCAAATGCTTTGTGCCATTGATGATCGCGCAGCCAGGTTTGCCATTTACTGTCACTAATGGCCAGTACAACACCACATTCATCAAATAGTGTGAGTGCGTTTCTGTGTTTGGTGCGCTTAGTTAAACCATATTCGGCAATGTCCTGAACATGCCGATGATTTATAAGTGATTTTGTTTTAGGAAATAAGCACCAAATAAAACCACCGAATAGATCGTGCCAATTTTCTGTCCGTGTGGGTACTTCACCCGTTTCAAAAATTACTTGTTCGTAATAGCGCTCCGCAAAGTCTATTTGTGCATCGTCAACAAACTGTATCGGTAAATTATTCTCGTTCGTTGCATTTAAATATGGAGTAAACCATTTTGGTGAAGGCCATTGAGTTTGCTCATTAAGTTTAAACAAGCTGTTTAGGTGATTAAATGCACCCGTTTTTAGGCAATTGGGTTGCCATTGTTCAGGAGGAGTAAAACGCTTCATTATTATAAATTTCTAACTTGTATAGGCCTTTAATTTTGTAACAGTTTACCGCAAAAGCTAGCCCTACTTAATAGAAGTTAATATACTTATTTAATCTTAAAACAATAATCGAGTTAATATGAAACGCAATTTATCTCTCACACTTCTTGCCAGCGCTGTTTTAGCTGGCTGTGCAGCAACAAGCATAACTCCTTCAGATGTAACTAATGGCTATAACAGTATTAAAGCCGATGAGTTAGCAAAACACATAAAAGTATTGGCATCTGACGAATTTGGTGGCCGAGCGCCTTCGTCACCTGGCGAAAAGCTAACATTAGATTATTTAACAACCCAATTTAAAGCATTGGGTTTTGAGCCTGGCAATGGTGATAGCTTTTTACAAGAAGTCCCCCTTGTATCACTAGAAGCTGATTCAAACATGGTTTTATCAATTGGTGGCAAAGATTACCAATACAAAAAAGACATGGTTATGGGCAGTAGCCGCATTAGTGAAAAAGAAGGCATTGAAAACTCTGAGCTAGTATTTGTAGGCTACGGCGTTAATGCACCAGAGTATAACTGGAACGACTACGAAGGAATTGATGTTAAAGGTAAAACCGTGGTCATGCTTGTGAACGATCCTGGTTTTGCAACTAAAGATCCTGCTTTATTTACCGGCGATGCAATGACGTATTACGGTCGTTGGACCTACAAATATGAAGAGGCAAGTCGCCAAGGTGCTGCAGGCGCTATAATTATTCACGAAACAGCACCCGCTTCGTATCCTTGGTCGGTTGTTGAAAATTCGTGGAGTGGCGAGCAATTTGGTTTTCAAAAAGAAAACAACAATATGGACCGTGTTGCTGTAGAAGGCTGGGTTACTAGTGATATGGCAAAAGAGCTTTTCAGTAAAGCTGGTTTAGATTTCGATACCATTAAAGAAAATGCCGCAAAAGGTGCTTATCATGTTGATATGGGTGATTTAACCGCCTCTGTTAATGTGACTAATACAATTAAAACGTCAGTGTCTTACAACTTTATTGCGACCTTACCGGGCAGCGAATCGCCAGACGAACATGTAGTATATTCAGCGCATTGGGATCACTTAGGCACAGATACAAGCCGCAAAGGTGACCAAATTTATAACGGTGCTCACGATAACGCAACGGGTACTGCAGGCTTAATAGAAGTTGCAGAAGCATTTACTAAATTGCCAAAGCACCCTAGCCGCTCAATGACATTTTTAGCAGTAACCGCTGAAGAGCAAGGGTTACTTGGCTCTAAGTATTACGCCGCAAACCCTGTTATTGCAGCTAACAAGACGGTTGCTAATATCAATATGGATAGCTTAAATTTATTAGGCAAAGTAAAAGATATGAGTGTGGTAGGCATTGGTAAATCTCAAATGGATGAGTTTTTAGCTAATGCAGCAAAAGATCAAGGTAGAACTTTATCAGGCGATCCTAAACCATCGTCGGGTGGTTATTACCGTTCGGATCATTTTGCGTTTGCCAATATGGGCATACCTGCAATGTACGCTGGTGGTGGTACTCAAGCAGCGGATGAAGAAACAGCCAATTATCGCAAGCGAATGAGCCTAGTATTACGCGGTTGTTACCACCAGCCTTGTGACCGTTACCGCGATGAGTGGGATTTATCGGGCGCTGTTCAAGACTTACAATTATTTTATAAAGTAGGTTTTGATATTTCTGAGCAAGAGCAATGGCCTACTTGGAATTCAAATTCAGAATTTCAACGCAAATAGCCAAGGTTTTAATATCGAAAATCTCAATGTGAGTAATCGATTTAAACACAATTAAATGATATTGATTATCATTTACTAAAATTATACAGTGTTACCCTGTTTATTAATTTGGTAACACTGTATGAACTCAATTACACAAATAGGACTAATTACGCCCGCTTCAAAACGCTTTGTTAGCCAAAATAAACGCTTATTACTCCCTCTTTTTTTGTTGGTATGCTTTGCTGTGCCATCACTTCGTGATATTGCAATTACCGCACTAAGCGACGCGTTTTTTCAAGTCAGTGTATTTGTTGCTGCTACGTTACTGATTTATTACTACGCTATTGAGCGTTTACCTCAGTTGGAGCTTAGTTATCTAAGTGCCAAGTCACCGGCTTTAGAGGTCTTTTTTGCGGCTTTACTAGGTGCCTTACCCGGCTGCGGGGGCGCTATAATAGTGGTTACACAATTTACCAAAGGCCAAGCAAGCTTTGGTGCTATTGTTGCCGTACTGACAGCAACAATGGGCGATGCTGCATTTTTACTTTTAGCTACACGCCCTACTGAGGGAGCTGTAATAATGGCTATCGGATTAGTTGTTGGAACTATATGTGGTGCTTTTGTAAATACAGTTCATAAACACGACTTTTTACGCCCTTCTTTAAAAGAACAAACGCACCAAGTTAAAATATTGCCTACCCGCATTATTAGAGTCAGTAAACCTGTTTGGATGTTAGCGATTTTTCCAAGTTTAATTATCGCGTTTTTAATCGCATTTAACGTGGACTTTAACCAATTTGGAGAGTACACAAACACTGGAATACATTTATTTGGTGCGGGCATGGCTCTATTTATCGTAACGGTATGGGCTTACTCGTCTAAGGGCGAAACATATAAACAAATTACCAGTGAGGAGGATGAATGTAATCCACCATCTAAAGTGGTTAAAGTGCTCCAAGACACACACTTTGTGACTGCATGGGTAGTGGCGTCGTTTATGTTATTTGAAATACTCGTGAATGTAGCCGGACTTGATTTAAAAACATGGTTTGCCCACTACGCTTATTTAGCACCGCTGATTGCTGTAATCATAGGTTTTTTACCCGGTTGTGGGCCGCAAATAATAGTTACCACGCTTTATATACAGGGCATTATTCCATTTAGTGCTTTAACAGCCAATGCTATTTCAAACGACGGAGATGCGTTATTCCCTGCAATTGCTTTAGCCCCTAAAGCCGCAATAATAGCCACTTTATATACCGCACTTCCTGCTCTGGGGGTTGGCTATGGGTTGTATTTTATTTCGTATTAAATTTTAGGCATAAAAAAGCTCAGCGAACACTGAGCTTTTTCAGCTTAAAGCTTTACTTTATACAGCAGCAGGTTCTGCTGCTAACTCTTTTGGATTAGGGCCATAATCGTTCTCGCCCTCGTGTGAATCTTGTGCAAGGAACACAATTAAAACAATCCAACCAATAATTGGCACTAACCAAAGAAGCTGCCACCAGCCTGAGCGGCCTGTGTCGTGTAAACGACGTGCGCCAGCGCTTAATTGAGGGATCAATAAAGCCAAGCTATATATTGTGCTTACAAACATCGTGTTTGTAATACCATCTACAACACTTGTTAATAGTGAAAAAATAATATTAATTAGCATAAACATCCAAAATGCTTTGCGGCGATTACGTCCTGAAAAATCTGCGTAGCTACGCAGTGCGTTCATATAATGTTCCATAATATTTCCTTAGTGTTATTTTTTATATTCCCTAACGGGCTCTTTAAATTACTTATTAGTAACATTTGTATCTTAATTAAAAACGGTTTGCTTTAAAACAAAAAACCAGCAAATTGCTGGTTATTTATTAGGGCGTGTTGACCTTTGCGGATTGAAATTTGTTCAATCTAGGGTCGATTAAATCGCGGCGCGAGGTTTGTAACCTAGTGGGCTAAGTAAAAACCGAGTGACAAAGAGTTTATCGCCCCTAGGCAGAACCCGAAGGGCAGCGCATGTTTGGCATTTATGCTGCGTTATCGCCTATTTATGGGGAATAACCACACTTCATAGGCTCTGCCTTGCCTAAAAACCAAACATACTGCTGTAAATTCAACCATCAAAGATCAACACGCCCTAGGTTTAAACAATTATATTTTTAACTCATTGCCATCATCATTGCCGATGGATTTTCTAAGTACGATTTCCATAAGTTATTAAAGCGAGCAATTGTTCCGCCATCAATAACACGGTGATCACCAGACCAACTGACTTGCATAATGGCCTTACTTACAACATGACCGTTTTCATCAAAGCGGGGGAGATGTTGCAACTTACCTAGCGCAACAATAGCTACTTCTGGTTTATTAATAATTGGTGTGGCAATTGTGCCGCCAATTGCACCAATATTCGAAATGCTAATTGTACCGCCTTTTAAGTCTTCAGGTAGTACTCGCCCTTCGCGAGCGGACTCAGTAAGGCGTGTAAGTTCATTAGCCACATCAACAATATTTTTACTTTGGCACGACTTAATATTTGGTACCAATAAGCCAATTTTAGAATCGACTGCTATACCAATATTATGGTCGTCAAAATAAGTGAGCTCAGAGCAATCTTCATTTACCTTAGAATTAAGAACCGGGAATTCTTTCATCGCAAGCGACAGTGCTTTAACAAAGAAAGGCATCATAGTGAGCTTAACGCCTTGTGCTTTGTATTGTTCTTTCATTGAAGCTCTTAGGGCAATAAGGTCTGTTAAATCTATTTCATCACAAAATGTAAAGTGTGGAATGGTTGAAACAGAGGCAACCATTTGTTTTGCCATCGCCGCTTTTATGCCTTTAATTGGCTCTACACGTACGCCAGAGCTCTGCGTTTTACTTTGTGTGTTGACTGCACTGCTATTAAGCGGTGATGTATCAATACTGTTAGGTACTTCACCTTTAATAAACTCTTCTATATCTTGTTTATAGATACGTCCATTTTTACCACTACCCGGCACTTGTGTTAAATCAACATCAAGCTCACGTGCTTTACGTCTAACAGCCGGTGATGCAACGGCCTTTGTGTTAACCACTTTTGCTGTTTGATTAACTTTTACTGGTGCTGCTTGCTCTGCTGCATTTGTTTGCGCTTTTACTACAGCTTGGTTTACATCTATGTTTTGTTTAGGTGCACTTCCAGCAATAGTCATTTGAAACAGTGGGCTATGTACTTTAGCTATTTCGCCTTTCTGGTAATACAGCTTTTGCACGGTACCGGTGTACTTTGCCGGTATTTGCACAAGGGCTTTATCAGTCATTACATCACAAACAGCTTGATCTTCTTCAATTTCATCGCCTTCGGCGACTAACCAGTCGACTATTTCGCACTCAACAATCCCTTCGCCAATATCTGGTAAAATAAAATCTTCTAATTGTTCAGCTGTATTGTTGTTTTGTGGTGCACTGTCATGCTCTTGCGTTTCAACGTCAGCCGCTTCGCCTGCTACATCCATTGCAAACAAAGGTGCATGCACTTTAGCTATTTCGCCTTTTTGATGGTAGAGCTTTGTAATTACTCCATCGTGCACAGCAGGTATTTGTACTAGGGCTTTATCAGTCATCACGTCACAGATGGGTTGATCTTCACAAACGCTATCACCTTCTTTTACTAGCCATTCAACCACTTCGCACTCAACAATGCCTTCACCAATATCGGGTAATATAAAATCTTTAGCCATGGGAACCCCTAAAAATCCATTGATTGTTTAATTGCAGCTAATACTTTGAGCGCATCAGGCACGTACTCTTTCTCAAGCGCCAGTGGGTAAGGTGTATCTAAACCACACACACGTAAAATAGGTGACTCTAAATGGAGGAAACACGCTTGTTGAATTGAGGCAGCAATTTCTGCACCAAATCCATTTGTAATAGGTGCTTCATGGCTTATCACTAAACGGCCAGTTTTAGTGACTGATTTAGCAATTGTGTCTATATCCCACGGCAAAATACTACGTAAATCTATAACCTCACAATGTATGCCTTGCTCGCTTGCTAGTTTTGCAGCATCTTCAATAATTTCCATTTGAGCGCCCCAGGCAAGTACTGTAATGTCACTGCCTTCTTGCACGACTTCAGCTTTACCTAACTCTATTGAGTAATCTTCTTCAGGTACTTCACCCGTCGATGCGCGGTACAAACGTTTGGGCTCAAAAAATATAACAGGATTGTCATCTTTAATACTTGCACGCAGTAAGCCTTTAGCTTGATATGGATTACGTGGCACCACTATTTTTAAACCTGGCGTATGTGCAAAGTAAGCTTCTGGTGATTGCGAATGATATAAACCACCAGCAATACCACCACCATATGGTGTGCGTACAGTTAAGTTACCTACATTAAACTCATTACCACTACGGTATCTGAATTTTGCTGATTCATTTACTATTTGGTCAAAGGCCGGGAATATATAATCTGCAAATTGAATTTCAGCTAATGCGGGGGCACCAAATGCCGCTAAACCATTTGCAAAACCTAAAATACCTTGCTCAGTTAGAGGCGTATTAAATACACGGTGTTTTCCGTATTTTTCTTGTAAACCTGAGGTCGCTCTAAATACACCACCAAAATACCCAACATCTTCGCCAAATATACACGCTTGCGGGTGTTCATTCATGGTTATATCAAGAGCAGAATTAATTGCATGTAGCATGTTCATTTTAGCCATTACTTAATTCTCCCTGCAGTAACTGGGTAAGCATCTGGGTGCTTTTGTATATGTTCTTTTAGTTCATTGTATTGACGAACAAGTGAAGGGATTGGCGTGTCGTAAACATCTGATACTAGCTCTTCTAGAGCAGGCTTTTGTACTACTTCTGCACGCTTTAATGCCGCTAATATATCTTCACGTATAGACTCTTTTGCTTTAAAATCGTCCTCTTCGTTGAGCCATTGCTGTTTTACTAGCCACTTTTTAAATTTTTCTATTGGGCATGTTTTGTAATTAGCCTCTTCGTCTTTTGAACGATAACCACTTGGATCGTCTGAGGTTGAGTGAGCACCTAAACGATAAGCTATTGATTCAATTAAAACAGGTTCGCCTTGTGTTGAGGCAATTTCACGTGCTTTTTGCGTTGCCGCAAACACAGCAAGTGCGTCAGTGCCATCGACCCTAATTGTTTTAATGCCATAACCCACACCACGTGAAGCAATACCATCACCTTTAAATTGCTCATCTGCCGGGGTCGAAATCGCATAGCCGTTGTTACGTGCAAAAAATATCACGGGTGCTTTATGCACTGCAGCCATGTTTAATCCTGCATGAAAGTCACCTTCAGAGGCAGCGCCTTCGCCAAAGTAACAAATAGTAACGTTATCAATAGTGCTTGCAAGCTCGCCTGTTTTCGCATCTATGTGCTTTACTTTTTGTCCATATGCATACCCTGTAGCTTGTGGTATTTGTGTGCCAAGAGGAGAAGAAATAGTCATATAGTTTAATTTGTTCGAACCATAATGAATTGGCATTTGACGACCTTTGCCTAAATCTAATTCGTTTGAAAACATTTGGTTCATAAATTGGTCTAGCGTAAAACCACGGTAATGCAGTGCAGCTTGCTCACGGTATTGCGCCATTATCATGTCTTCTTGGTCAAGCGCAGCAGCGGATGCCGTAACGGCAGCTTCTTCACCTAAACATTGCATGTAAAAGCTTACTCGGCCTTGGCGCTGAGCACCTTGCATACGTTCATCTAATAAACGTATAAAACGCATAGTCTCATAAAGTTTAATTGCGGTATGTTTTGAAATAGCGGGTGCTGTCGCACTTGGGTGAATGTCGCCATCCTCAGTTAAAATACTAAGGGTTGGAATATTAAGCGCATTGCCGTCAATAAATTCTAGCGCATGGTTAATATTCAGCGATACGTTATTTGGATTACTCATAACCTACCTTCTGTTGTTGTCAGTAACATAGTGCCCCTTTTACATTATTATTATGGGTGATCATTGCTGAATAAACTTTGCAATATCTGCACTATATTTAATTAAAGCTGCCAACACTTTACGTTAACGTAAAGTGTTATTCAACAAATCTGTGACGAAACAAAAGTAAATATTGGTTAAATAAGTGGCAAGTTAACAATACAGCTACTTAAATTATTAGTAATCAGTTAGTTAACTTGCAGGGCAAAGAGGTCTAATGAGTTGAATTATACAAAGTTACTGTCTATTGCCATTGGAACAACGGTGAGTAATGCACGTTGCCCTAAGGCTACTTTTGCATTTGGGAATATGATTGCTTCTCCTTCAACGTCCGCATAATAAGGAGTATTACCATCGGTTGCGAGCAGTTCTCCTTTTGCAAAGCCAGTAAAGTTCTCTGCATGATCAGAAAATGGAAAACTAAAATCCTCTTGAGTACGATTAATTGTACGGTGAACAGCGAACAGCTCAAAGTCGCTTGCATTAAATTGTGGGTATTCAACTTCTTTTTGACTAATTAATGCAGTTAACGTTTGTTTTGTTTTTTCAAAACGTGTCATATCGTTTTGGCCAAATGGTTTTACTTGCCCAAGCTCAACTGTAAACGAATCTGCACCATGAACAAAGGATGAGAAATAACTAAACGTTGTCGCTGGCGACTTCATCATTAATACAGTATTTACACCACAACTTAGTAAAAATTGTAGCTGTGATTTTTTCCATGGTTTACCGTGCAAAAATGGATACACAGCAAATTTTTCATTTTTTGAACCACGAATAGCCGTGTGCAAATCGTAATGACTGCGCTCACTGCCCTTTTCGCCTCTGGCAAAAAAGTCAGTTACGTAGCGTTCAAGTTTTGCCGCTCGAACGCGCTCGTCATTCATTTCAACACCATCAACAGTGTGGTGTCCATTAAATAAACGATTAAGGTTTTCTTCAACAAAGCGCAAACCAATATTAATTGATTTAGGGTTACCGTATATAAACAGGACTCGCTGATTAAGCTCAAGGCTTTGCGAAATAATTTGCTTTATTAGCTCATCACAAATTTCTATAGGCGCTGTTTCGTTGCCATGTACGGCACTTGATAACACAATATCTTTTGAGGTAGTAACCGCTGGCTGAAACTCAATAACCCCAGTATCGTGTACATTAACTCGGGTTCCATTGTTGAGCGTAAACTGGGTCGGTTCTAAGTGCCATTCGTTATCTCGGCTAATGGTTAGAAAATCACCGGTTGATTGCAATAAATTTAAATAATTGGGTGTGGCTGACATAATAAAAGCCCTTTATAGTGTGAGAGATACAAAAAAACGGCTGAATAATTCAGCCGTTTTTAGATAGTTTAAGCAGGTTTAGCTAATAACTGAATCAACTAATTTTTTAGCTTCTTTTTCTAAAAGAGCTAAATGTGCTTCGCCTTTAAATGATTCTAGGTATATTTTATAAATATCTTCAGTACCTGATGGGCGAGCAGCAAACCAGCCATTTTCTGTAACAACTTTTAAGCCGCCAATCGCTGCATTGTTACCAGGAGCATGAGTTAATTTTTGTAAAATCGGCTCTCCAGCTAACGTTTCGGCTTTTACGTCGTCAGCACTTAAAGCTTTTAAACGCGATTTTTGTGCACTACTTGCTGGCGCATCTAGACGTTTATAAAGTGGCGTTCCAAATTCTTGTTCTAGCTCTTTATAAAGCGCTGATGGTGTTTTGCCCGTTACTGCTAGTATTTCAGCTGCAAGTAAACCCATAATAAAGCCGTCTTTGTCAGTACACCATACGCTGCCATCAAAACGTAAAAACGCAGCACCTGCACTCTCTTCACCACCAAAAGCAAGATTACCTTTGTTTAGGCCTTCAACAAACCATTTAAAGCCTACCGGTACTTCTTTTACCTTTCGCTCATTACGCGCAACAACACGATCAATCATCGAACTCGAAACAAGCGTTTTACCAATCTCTACGCTACTATTCCACTCGCGGTGGTTTAATAGGTAATCAATAGCAACAGCTAAAAAATGATTCGGATTCATTAAGCCATCGGGTGTAACAATGCCGTGACGGTCGTAATCAGGGTCGTTACCAATCGCTATATCAAAATCGTCTTTTAATTTAATTAAATTAGCCATCGAGTAAGGCGATGAACAATCCATACGTATTTTGCCATCTTTATCAAGTGGCATAAATGCAAAACGCGGATCAACACTGTCGTTTACTACGGTTAGATCTAAATTATATTTTTGCGCAATAACTGGCCAAAAATTTATACCTGAACCACCTAATGGATCAATGCCTATTTTAACGCCCGCATCACTAATTGCTTTTAAGTTAACGATATTCTCTAAATCGTTAATATACGGAGTCATTAAATCTTCGTAGCGGATAAACCCTGAGCGAGAAGCTTTAGCGAATGGGAAAAGCTCAACCTCGACTAAATCTTCAAGTAATAACTTGTTAGCCCTGTCTTCAATCCAGTTAGTTACGTCTGTATCAGCAGGCCCGCCGTTAGGTGGGTTATATTTAAAGCCGCCATCTTCAGGAGGGTTATGTGAAGGCGTAACAACAATGCCATCTGCAAGCTCATTAGGATTACGTTTATTGTGACAAACAATTGCATGGCTAATAACAGGAGTTGGAGTAAAGTCGCCATCTTGCTGAGTAATTACTTGCACTTCGTTAGCGACAAGCACTTCAATTGCAGAGTTAAAAGCAGCTTCACTAAGCGCATGGGTATCTTTACCTAAAAATAATGGCCCAAAAATATCGTTTTGTTTACGGTAATCACAAATGGCTTGTGTAATTGCTAAAATATGGGATTCATTAAATTTTACATCATAAGAGCAGCCGCGGTGTCCAGATGTACCAAAGGCAACGCCATGCTCTGGGTTTTGCTCTAAGTCTGGCTCATTTAAATAATAAGCCGAAACTAATTTAGGAACATTAACAAGTGCTGATTGTGGAGCAGTTTTGCCTGCGCCTGAGTGAATAGCCATTATATTTCCTTACAGGTAATCGCGAATTTTTTCAGCTTGCTCTGCACTGTAACCTAGGCAAAGAGCTACTTCATGAAGCATCATTTTTTTACGTGTTGTATTAGAGTTAGTCATTACCCAATATTCACTGTCGGTGATATTTTTAGGGTTCATGCTACTTCCACTATTTACTAAATCTTCTTTGCTCGTTGCGAAATAAACACGGTCACGGCCTTTAATATCCAACACAGCAGAAAAATCAGATTTATGAGTGCGATAAAAAGCACTTAAAATAAATAAGAAGCGACCCACCACGCCTTTTTGCATTGCTAGTTCTTCTTTATTTAATACATTAAAAACGTTAGCATTTTTTTGCTTCACTGGTGTGACAGTTTTTGGAACTTCAGCCTCTGCTACAGCTTGCATTGATTCTGGCACAGTAGATGGCGCAGATGTAGTTGTTATTTGTTGATTTTGTGTTATTTCTACGTCAGCGGTTAATTGTTTTTCGCCGCTCATGTTTAATAAACGACGCAAAATTGTGGATGCACTTTCACCAATACTTTGCGTGTTGCTGGCAATGTATTGATATAACTCGTCGTCTATGTCGATTTGTTTCATGGTCTTCCTGTCATTACGGGTCACATTTTTTTCTCACGCCTGATTATACCCAATCCAATAATAAATGCGAGTTACAACAAGCACTCGCAGACATTTCGAAAATCTATAACTAGTTAGGTAAATTTTTAGTCAATCAATTTCTCTAATTTTCGAATATCATTTAATAAAATGGTTAATTAGACACTATTTTTTGCTTTTTTAATTATTGCTCGGCAAACTAAGGCGAAATTTTTAGGAGCAACGTATGCAGCTAAATTATAAGCAACTAGGACAAGGTCCAAATGTTATTTTAATACATGGACTATTTGGTTCATTAGAAAACCTGAACGTAATTGCTAAGCCGTTAAGTGAGCATTTTACAGTTACCAATGTAGATTTGCGAAACCATGGCCTCTCCCCTCACAGTGATGAGATGAGTTATCCTGCTATGGCAAAAGACATTGTTGAGTTACTTCGACACTTGAATATAAAAAAAGCACATATAATTGGTCATTCTATGGGTGGTAAGGTTGCTATGGAGCTTGCATTAACTCAACCCGAGTTAATTGAAAAATTAATTGTGCTTGATATAGCACCCGTTACCTACCCACCGCGGCATACTAAGATATTGCAGGCGCTTAACGCAGTTGCATCTGAGCATATAGAAGACAGAAAGCATGCTGATGATTTAATGCAGCCTTATATTGACGAACTTGGCGTTCGTCAGTTTTTATTAAAAAGCCTAGCTAAAAATGAAGCAGGAAAATTAACGTGGCGATTCAACTTACCTGTTCTAGATAAGAAATATTCAAATATACTCTCAAACGTTAATGAAAACAATTCTTGTTTGTGCGATACTCTTTTTATCAAAGGTAACGATTCAGATTATATTTTACCCGAGTACCGCACTGCAATTGTCACGCGTTTCAAGAATACGAAAGCAAAAATCATTCACGGTGCTGGTCATTGGTTACATGCGCAAAAACCTATGGCTGTAAATAAGGCAATAAGTGACTTTTTAATTCAAAATTAAAGTAATTTTAATCGCTTGTTTTTGATTGCACGTACTAAATATATGAATATTTTTGTGCTATAGTACGCGCCGTTTAATTTAAAGGTTATACGTTGATGGTCAGTCAGTTAATTAACGAATTTGATACCCTAGGGTTGTATTTTGGCTTAGCCGGTATTTTGATATTCATCGGCTTGGCAATTAAAGACGTACTTAAAAGTGGTAATGTACCTAAGTTTGGTCGCTATATAGTATGGACTGTACTCTTTTTAGGCTGTTCAGGCTTTATTGCTAAAGGACTTATTCAAGTATTTTGGCAAGGCGCAGGTGTAGGTTAGGCATGGCGAAGTCAGAAACAGATAGAACAACACTCGATTTATTTGAATACGAAAAGCGTCCAGGCCGACCTAAGACCAATCCTCTTTCGCGGGATATGCAGTTAAAGGTTAATAAACGTAATCAAATAAAAAGAGACAAAGCACGTGGTTTAAAACGTGTTGAATTTAAAGTTTCATCGCAGTTGTATCAAGCGTTAAGTGATATGGCAGATGCACAAAATATTAGCCGCAGTGCGCTGATTGAAACGATTTTACAAGAAAGATTGGCTATTGATACATAAAAGGTTATAAATCCATGGCAAGTGTAGGCATTTTTTTCGGAAGTGACACAGGTAACACAGAACACGTAGCAAAAATGATCCAAAAAGAATTGGGTAAAAAGCTTGTGGCTGTGCATGATATTGCAAAAAGCTCTAAAGAAGAGATTGCAGATTTTGATTTAATCTTATTTGGTATTCCTACGTGGTACTACGGCGAAGCACAATGTGATTGGGATGATTTTTTCCCTGAGCTTGAAGAAGTAGACTTTGGAGGCAAACTTGTTGCTATTTTCGGTTGTGGTGATCAAGAAGATTATGCTGAATACTTCTTAGACGCTATGGGCATGATCAACGATATTGTTACTGAACGTGGTGCTATTGTTGTAGGTCACTGGCCTACTGAAGGCTACGATTTCGAAGCCTCAAAAGGTATGGCAGACGATAATCACTTTGTCGGTTTAGGTATTGATGAAGATCGTCAACCAGAACTCACAGAGCAACGCGTAAAAGCATGGTCTGCTCAAGTATTTGATGAAATGTGTTTAAGCGAGCTTGCTGACTAATCCATCCGATATACCGCTAACTGTTTAAATAGTTATCAAACAGTTAGCGTTTTCTTTATTTACTGCAATATAAATCATTTCTTCTTTGCACTTGAGGCCTAGGCACGTTATCCTATTTGTTGCTTATGTATCGTGAGCATCTTTGCAAGATGTCTAGTATAACCAAATAAAATTGAGACAGATTTAATGACTGATCATAACTTGGAACTTAAAAAAGCCGGTTTAAAAGTGACTTTACCGCGTATTAAAATTTTAGAGATTTTACAGTCTCCAGATAACCAACACATCAGTGCTGAAGATGTTTACAAAATTCTTTTGGATTTAGGTGAAGAAATTGGCCTTGCAACTGTATATCGCGTACTCAACCAATTTGATGATGCAGGCATTGTAAGCCGTCATCACTTTGAAGGCGGGAAATCAGTATTTGAATTATCGGGCAGTACTCACCACGATCACTTAGTATGTTTAAAGTGTGGAAAAGTTGTTGAGTTTGAAGATGAGATGATTGAACGTCGCCAGCTTGAAATAGCTCAAGAAAACGGTATTACTTTAACAAACCACTCTTTATACCTTTACGGAGAGTGTGATGATAAAGCTGCATGTAAAGCGTTTAGTGATGCAAATAGTTAGTATATCCTAGCTATAAAAAAACCTGCTATTTGCAGGTTTTTTTGTGCCTATTATTTAAAGTATTACTACACCCACAAGTGAGCGGGCGTAGTAAAAATAAGCTTATTGTGTTTTAGACCATGAGTCACGAAGACCTACTGTTTGGTTAAACACAACATTTTCTGACTTAGAATCTCTTGAAAAGTAACCGGTACGTTCAAACTGAAACCCCTGCTCTGCTTGTGAATTAGCAAGCGAAGGCTCAAGTTTAGCATTAGTTAAAACAACTAATGATTCTGGGTTTAATGTCGTTTCAAACTCATCAGCTGCAGCTGGGTTTGGCACATTAAATAAACGATCGTACAAACGAACTTCAGCTGTAATAGCCTCAGAAGCTGATACCCAATGAATAACGCCTTTAACTTTACGACCATCACTTGGGTTTTTGCCTAGTGTTTCATTATCATAAGTACAATAAATAGTGGTTATTTCACCGTTTTCGTCTTTTTCAACACGATTAGCTTTAATAACATAAGCGCCACGTAAACGAACCTCTTTATCGAGCACTAAACGTTTAAACTTATTATTTGCTTGCTCTTTAAAGTCTTCTCGTTCAATGAATATTTCACGCGTAAATGGCACATCGCGGCGACCCATTTCTTCCTTATTAGGATGATTAGCCACCGATAACGTTTCTATGGTATCTGCATCGTAGTTTTCGATGATCACTTTAACCGGATCCAGTACAGCCATCGCGCGAGGAGCATTTTCATTTAAGTCATCACGAATACACGCTTCTAGCATACCCATTTCAACCATATTCTCTTGCTTTGTAACCCCTATTCGTAAACAAAATTCACGAATTGAAGCCGGTGTATAACCACGGCGACGTAAACCTGCAATAGTAGGCATACGTGGATCGTCCCAACCTTCGACGTAGTTATTTACAACAAGGTCATTTAACTTACGTTTAGACATAATTGTGTATTCAAGATTTAAACGAGAAAACTCAATTTGCTGTGGATGACATTCAATGCTGATGTTATCAAGTACCCAGTCGTATAAACGGCGATTATCTTGGAACTCTAATGTACATAGTGAGTGCGTAATACCCTCGATTGCATCAGAAATACAATGCGTGAAATCGTACATTGGGTAAATACACCACTTATCGGCAGTTTGATGATGATGAGCAAAACGAACACGATAAATAATTGGATCGCGAAGCACCATAAACGAGCTTGCCATATCAATTTTTGCACGAAGAACACATTCACCTTCTTTGAAACCACCCGCACGCATTTTTTCAAATAATGCTAAGTTTTCTTCAGGAGATGTATCTCTGTATGGGCTATTTTTACCTGGCTCCGTTAGAGTTCCGCGGTATTCACGTGCTTGTTCTGCTGTTAAAAAACAAACATAAGCTAACCCTTTGTTTATAAGCTCAACAGCATAGCCGTATAAAATATCAAAATAATTAGAAGAATACTTTATATCACCATCCCAGTTAAACCCTAACCATTGAACGTCTTCTTTTATAGAATTAACGTAGTTAATATCTTCTTTTTCTGGGTTTGTATCGTCAAATCGTAAGTTACATAAACCGTTATAATCTTTTGCAATACCGAAATTTAAACAAATTGATTTTGCATGGCCTATGTGTAAAAAACCATTTGGCTCAGGTGGAAAGCGCGTGTGCGTTGCTGCATGCTTTTTACTTGCTAAGTCTTCATCAATTCGGGTTCTAATAAAGTTACTTGGGCGATTCTCAATTTCCGCCATAGGAGTACGATCCTCTAAATATTACTTAATTACAAAACTAATGCATTATTACAAAAACAGTCACTAACATACAGCAATAGATTACGCTTTATCTTACTTATTGATTAACTTTAATTCATCTAATCTGTTTTTAACGAATAAAGTTTGTTTTAGCGCAATATTTAATTCATAGAAGCGCTTTATAGTGCGTCAATACCGTACTTTATAAGGATTAAGAGATGGCTACACTTAACCAGCACCGTGTTTATATACCTAGTAATGCACGTGCTAATCATTACTTACTCGCAGAAATTACCCCTAACGATAGTTTTTACTCAAGCTTCAACTCAATAAACTGTTGTTACGAAAGAATAGCACGCCAATTATTTGCAGCATGCGATGAATATGAGCTCCATAACGTGCATATTTTAGCAAACGACAAACTTCCTGTTGTCAGATTTCATGAAGAGTCATATCAGTTAGAAACTAATAAGCAAATGCTTATATTTTATAACCCACGCTATCACGAGGCACATAAACTCTATTATTCAACGAACACGCAAAGTAAAAAGGTACGCTTACTCTTTTTAGCTACGGGCGAAGATATACGAGCTAACTCCGCTGTATTTCACAAAAAAGTCCAAAAAGTATTAACTGTATTGCAAGAACAATTATTTATTGATCAACCCCAATTTAAAGTGCGTGATCATCAACATTTAACTTACGACTTATTTGCTAAAAATAAAGGAAACAAAGAAACCTACGGCTACAAATTAAGAAGTTTGTACCCAAGGTATCAAAATCGCCAATGTGAAATACCTATAAACCATGCCGAGATGACATACGCCACATTTTCTATCCCTGTATCAAGGGCTATTAAAACTCAATTTCAAACTTTAATTAATAATGGCGATTTTAAACAATTTTATAATTACTTTTTAGATAGCTTCAAACGGTGCTGCGAGCTTAATAAGCTAACACATGGGGCATTAGTAGCTAATGGTGCCAAACCTATTGTTAGAAATAGTAAAGTGGATATTAACGAAGGAAACGAAGAGCTTCAAAAGCTGAGCTTTGACATAGACTCAAATAAAACACAGCTAAAGTGCTTTTACGATGAACAAAGATTAGTTGAAACAATTCATTTTGTTATTGCAGCTGCCAATCATAACAAGCAAGAAATTGGTTATGGCAAATTTATGAATCAGGTTGAAAAAACGATTTTTCAACTTTGTGATGAACTAGATATAAGTAAAGAAAGACAAGATCTAACCGTCAGGTTTTTTCAACATATCAGTTACCCGTTTTAATTAAGTGCTCAAAACGAAAAGGCTCGCAAATGCGAGCCTTTTCAAAGATTAAATAAACTGATTACCAGCCTGTTTTCTCTTTAAGTGCTTTACCGATATCAGCAAGTGAACGTACAGTTTGTACGCCAGCAGCTTCTAATGCAGCAAATTTCTCATCTGCAGTACCTTTACCGCCTGCGATGATTGCGCCAGCATGACCCATGCGCTTACCTTCTGGTGCAGTAACACCAGCAATGTAAGATACAACAGGTTTAGTTACGTTAGCTTTGATGTACTCTGCAGCTTCTTCTTCTGCAGTACCACCAATTTCACCAATCATTACGATTGCTTCAGTTTGTGGATCTTTTTCGAACATTTCTAAAACGTCGATAAAGTTAGTACCTGGGATTGGATCACCACCAATACCAACACACGTAGACTGACCAAAACCAGCATCTGTAGTTTGCTTAACCGCTTCGTACGTTAAAGTACCAGAGCGAGAAACAATACCTACTTTACCAGGCTTGTGGATGTGACCAGGCATGATACCAATCTTAGTCTCACCAGGAGTGATAACACCTGGACAGTTAGGACCGATCATACGAGTACCTGTTTGATCTAGTTTAACTTTAACGTCAACCATATCAAGTGTAGGGATACCTTCAGTGATACAAACAATTAGCTCGATGCCAGCATCGATTGCTTCTAAGATTGCATCTTTACAGAAAGGTGCTGGTACGTAGATAACTGAAGCAGTTGCGCCAGTTTCTTGTACTGCATCACGTACTGTGTTGAATACAGGAAGACCAAGGTGCGTTTGACCGCCTTTACCTGGGCTAACACCACCAACCATTTGTGTACCGTACTCAAGCGCTTGCTCTGAGTGGAAAGTACCTTGGCCACCAGTGAAACCCTGACAGATAACTTTTGTATCTTTATTGATTAATACAGACATTATTTGCCCTCCGCAGCAGCAACAACTTTTTCAGCAGCGTCTGTTAATGATTCAGCAGCGATGATGTCTAAGTCAGAGCTCTTAAGAACTTCACGACCTAATTCAGCATTAGTACCTTCTAAACGTACAACTACAGGTACGTTTACGCCAACTTCTTTAACTGCGCCAATGATACCTTCAGCAATCATGTCACAACGTACGATACCGCCAAAGATGTTAACTAAAACAGCTTTAACATTGTCGTCAGAAAGGATGATTTTGAATGCTTCAGAAACACGTTCTTTAGTCGCGCCGCCACCAACATCTAGGAAGTTAGCTGGCTTGCCACCGTGTAGGTTTACGATGTCCATAGTACCCATTGCTAGGCCTGCACCGTTAACCATACAACCTACGTTGCCATCTAGTGCTACGTAGTTAAGCTCAAAGCTTGCTGCATGTGCTTCACGCGCATCTTCTTGAGATGGATCGTGGAACTCACGGATTTTTGGTTGACGGTAAAGTGCATTACCATCGATACCGATTTTGCCGTCAAGACAGTGAAGGTTACCTTCGTCTGTGATTACTAACGGGTTGATTTCAAGTAATGCGAAATCGAAATCGTTAAACATTTTACCAAGACCCATGAAGATCTTAACGAACTGTTTCATTTGTGTTGGGTTAAGACCCAATTTGAAACCAAGTTCACGTGCTTGGTAAGCTTGAGGACCTACTAGTGGATCGATCTCAGCTTTGTGGATAAGTTCTGGTGTTTCTTCAGCAACAGTTTCAATTTCAACACCGCCTTCAGTAGACGCCATGAAAACAACTTTGCGAGAAGCACGATCAACTACTGCACCTAAGTACAATTCGTTGGCGATATCTGTACAGCTTTCTACTAAAATTTTAGCAACTGGCTGACCATTTTCGTCTGTTTGGTAAGTAACTAGGTTTTTACCTAACCAGTTAGCTGCAAACGCTTTAACTTCATCGATAGTTTTAACTAGCTTTACACCGCCAGCTTTACCACGTCCACCTGCGTGAACCTGAGTTTTAACAACCCACATATCACCGCCGATTTTTTCAGCAGCTGCTGCAGCTTCTTCAGGTGTATCGCAAGCGAAACCTTGAGAAACTGGTAAACCATATTCGGCAAAAAGTTGTTTTGCCTGATACTCATGCAAATTCATGATGCTTTATCCAATTTTTTATACTAAAAGAGCTGAATATTTATTCAATAAACAACTATCCCAAATTGCGCACCTAGTATAGTTGCCAAGGCTTAACATGAAAACCCCAGTACGACCAAAGGCGCAAAAAAAAAGCTGTGAATTGTGGTTCACAGCTTATATTTCATACTACTTGATTAAACATCCAGTAATAAGCGAGTTGGATCTTCAAGTAACTCTTTAATAGTTACTAAGAAACCAACAGATTCTTTACCATCTATTTGGCGGTGATCGTAAGAAAGTGCCAAATACATCATAGGAAGAATTTCAACTTTACCATTTACTGCCATTGGACGGTCTTGAATTTTGTGCATTCCCAAAATTGAAGACTGTGGCAAGTTAATGATAGGTGTAGATAGTAATGAACCGAATACACCACCATTTGTAATAGTGAAGTTACCACCTGTCATGTCGTCAAGCGTTAGCTTTCCGTCACGGCCTTTAAGTGCTAATTCACGAATGCCTTTTTCAATTTCAGCAACTGATAACTTATCACAGTCTTTAAGAACTGGTGTTACTAGACCACGAGGTGTAGAAACAGCAATGCTGATATCAAAGTAATTGTGGTAGACAATGTCGTCCCCATCAATTGACGCATTTACATCAGGGAAACGTTTAAGTGCTTCAGTAACTGCCTTCACGTAGAAAGACATAAAGCCTAAGCGAATACCGTGACGTTTTTCGAATACTTCTTGGTACTGCTTGCGAAGGTCCATGATTGGCTTCATGTTAACTTCGTTAAACGTAGTTAACATTGCAGTAGAGTTTTTAGCTTCTAGAAGACGGTTAGCAATCGTTTTACGTAAACGTGTCATAGGAACACGCTTTTGAGTACGATCACCCATTGGCGCAACTGGAGCAGCAGCTTCTGCTTTCTTCGCTGATGGTGCCGGTGCTTTCAAGAACATATCAACGTCTTCTTTAGTTACACGACCATTTTTGCCAGTTCCTTTGATTTTAGAAGCATCTAGTCCTTTTTCAGCAATTAAACGACGAACAGATGGAGTTAATACATCTGAGCTATCAGTTGAATCTGCAGCAGGAGCCGCCTCTTCTTTAGCAGCAGGAGCTGCAGGTGCACCACCTGCTTTTACTGAACCGATTACTTGCTCACCAAGAACAGTATCGCCTTCAGCGTTAATGATGTCGCCCATGATACCGTCTTCTTGAGCTACTACTTCAAGAACAACTTTATCTGTTTCGATATCTACCAGGTTTTGATCGCGCGTTACTGCGTCTCCTGGTTGAACATGCCATGTAGCAATTGTTGCGTCTGCAACTGATTCTGGGAGTACAGGTACTTTGATGTCCACTTCTTTACCTTCTGATGCTGGTGCTGATGGCGCCGATGGCGCGTCTTCTGATTTTTCTGCTTCACTTGAAGATGTGCTTTCGCTTGAAGGCGCTGCATCAGCATCGCCAAGTAAACCCATAACTTGGTCACCAAGTACGGTAGCACCCTCTTCTTGAGAGATTTCTGTAATTACACCGTCATGTTGTGCAACTACTTCTAACACTACTTTGTCTGTCTCAATATCTACTAAGTTCTGATCACGAGTTACCTTGTCGCCAACACTTACATGCCATGTAGCAACGGTAGCATCTGCGACCGACTCAGGAAGAACAGGAACTTTAATTTCTGTGCTCATCGCTTATCCTTTATTTTCTATAGTAAGCGCGTCAGCAACGAGCGCTTGTTGTTCTTTAGTATGTACTGACATGTAACCACACGCTGGTGATGCAGATGCTTTACGCCCAGCGTATTTCAACTTAGCACCTTGTGGAATTGCGTCAACAAAATGGTGTTGAGAACAGTACCATGCACCTTGGTTTTGTGGCTCTTCTTGACACCATACAAAATCAGTAACGTGTTGGTAACGTTTCATAATAGTTTTCATTTCGTCATGTGGGAACGGGTATAATTGCTCTACACGAACGATGGCAATATTATTTTGTTCCAGCTTACGACGCTCTTGTAGTAACTCGTAATAAACTTTACCACTACAGAAAACAACGCGTTCAACGTTCTCAGGTTTAATATCATCAACTTCGTCGATCATATTATGGAATACACCGTTTGAAAGTTCTTCAAGTGATGAAACTGCAAGAGGATGACGTAGTAACGATTTAGGCGTCATAACAATCAATGGACGACGTAAAGGTCTTACTGACTGACGTCGTAACATTGCATATACTTGCGCAGGTGTAGACGGAACACAAACTTGCATGTTGTGATCAGCACAAAGCTGTAAAAAACGCTCTAAACGTGCAGAGCTATGCTCTGGACCTTGGCCTTCATAACCGTGTGGTAACAAAATAGTAAGACCACATAAGCGACCCCACTTTTGCTCACCTGAACTCAAAAATTGGTCAAATACAACTTGCGCACCATTTGCAAAGTCACCAAACTGAGCTTCCCAAAGTACAAGAGAAGTTGGTTCGGCAGTCGCATAACCATACTCAAATGCAACTACTGCTTCTTCAGAGAGTACAGAGTCGAAAACTTGGAAAGCGCCTTGATCTTCACTTAAGTGTTGTAAAGGAAGATAAGTCGCACCATCTTTTTGACTGTGAACAACGGCATGTCTATGGAAGAAGGTACCGCGACCAGAATCTTGGCCTGTCATTCTAATGTCAGTGCCTTCGGTTGCGATAGTTGCATAAGCAAGTGTTTCTGCCATTCCCCAATCAAGCGGTTTTTCACCAGTAGCCATTAACTTACGATCATCGTAAATCTTTTTAACGCGCGACTGAGCTTTATATTCTTCAGGGTAGCTCGCTACCTTTTCGCCAAGTTCTTTGAGCTTTTCAACCGAAACACTTGCGTCGTAATCAACATCCCAATCGTGGCCCACGTATTTAGCCCAATCTGAAGAATGAGAGGTTTCTGGTTGAATTTCAGATACAACGCAATTACCGTCATCTAACCCATTACGGTATTCATCGGCAAGTGCTTTAATTTCTTGTTCTGAAAAAGAGCCTTCAGCGATTAGTTGATCTGCATAAATAAGTCGCGGAACTGGGTGTTTTTTGATTTTTTGGTACATCAAAGGCTGAGTAGCATTTGGCTCATCAGCTTCATTGTGGCCATGTCGACGATAACAAACTAAGTCAATAACTACGTCACGCTTAAATTTGTTTCTAAAATCAAGTGCTATTTGTGTAACAAATGCAACCGCTTCAGGATCATCAGAGTTAACGTGGAAAATTGGTGACTGAACCATTTTGGCGATATCAGTACAGTAATCTGTAGAACGAACATCGTCTTGTTTAGAAGTAGTAAAACCAACTTGGTTATTAACAACAATTCGAATACTGCCACCACAACTAAACGCATTAGTTTGAGACAAGTTAAACGTTTCTTGTACTACACCTTGACCTGTTACAGCAGAATCACCATGAATTGTGATCGGTAATGCTTTTATTCCCGTAGTGTCACCTAAACGATCTAAACGAGCGCGTACAGAACCCATAACTACAGGGTTAACTATCTCAAGGTGAGAAGGATTAAAAGCAAGTGCCATATGAACGTTGCCACCTTTAGTAGCAAAGTCCGATGAATAACCCATGTGGTACTTAACATCACCAGAGCTTAATGTGTCTTTATGCTTGCCAGCGAATTCATCAAAAAGCTCTGATGGATTTTTACCTAAAACGTTCACTAAAACGTTCAAGCGTCCGCGGTGAGCCATACCAATTACGGCTTCTTGTTGGCCACTTTCACCAGCTCGGTGAATTAGCTCTTTAAGCATAGGTACTAATGCATCCCCACCTTCTAGTGAGAACCGTTTTGCACCAGGGAACTTAGCACCCAAATATTTTTCAAGACCATCAGCTGCAGTTAACCCCTTGAGGATACGTAGCTTTTCTTCTTTTTCGAATTTAGGCCTAGATTGAACAGATTCTAAACGTTGTTGTAACCAACGCTTTTCTTCTGTAGATGTGATGTGCATATACTCTGCACCGATAGAACCACAATATGTAGTTTTAAGTGCTTGGTATAATTCACCTAAAGGCATAGAGTCTGAACCAACTGCAAAAGACCCTACATTAAACTCTCGCTCAAAATCAGCTTCTGACAAGTCGTGGTAATCTAGCTCTAAATCTCGAACACGCTCTCGTTCCCAAATACCTAATGGATCTAGGTTTGCATTTTGGTGTCCACGAAAACGGAAAGCATTAATAAGTTGCAGGACTTTAACCTGTTTAAGGTCACCGCCGCTACCCTCTGCTACCACTACTTCTCTATGCTTGTTTTTTGCAAGCTGTGCAAACTGTGCACGAACTTCTGAATGCTTAACTTCAACATCCACACCATTAACTTTTGGTAATTGTTCGAACACTTCTCGCCATTCATCTGGCACAGAAGTCGCATCATCTAAATACGCTTCATAAAGCTCTTCTACATAAGCAACGTTACCGCCGTTTAAATGTGAAGATTCTAACCATGCCTTCATCACACCTTCGTGCATTTATAAGCCCTTTTCTTTAGCGCAGAAATTAATAGTTATAATAACAAGATGGCTAGTAATGAGAACTAGCCATCTTACGTTTCTATGTAGTTAAACTGAACGGTTTAATAACATAGATTTGATTTGCCCAATCGCTTTGGTCGGATTAAGACCTTTAGGACAAACGCTAACACAGTTCATGATACTGTGACAACGGAACACACTGAACGCATCGTCTAGGTCTGCTAAACGCTCTTCTGTTGCTGTATCTCGGCTATCAGCTAAGAAACGGTAAGCATGAAGAAGGCCTGCTGGACCAATGAACTTGTCTGGATTCCACCAGAACGAAGGACACGATGTTGAACAACATGCACATAAAATACACTCATATAAGCCGTCTAATTTATCACGTTCTTCAATAGACTGAAGACGTTCACCTGCAGCAGGCGTGTCATTAATTAGATAAGGTTTAACTTTTTCGTATTGAGTGTAGAACTGACTCATGTCAATAACAAGGTCACGTACCACAGGTAATCCTGGAAGAGGACGAACTACTATTGTACCTTTACCGTTATTTTGTAACGTAGATAAAGGAGTAATACATGCTAAACCATTCTTACCATTCATGTTAACACCGTCAGAACCACACACGCCTTCACGGCATGAACGACGGAATGAAAGTGAAGGATCTTGCTCTTTTAATAATAAAAGTGCATCCAGAACCATCATGTCGTGACCATCGTCAATTTGCAAGGTGTAATCTTGCATACGTGGTGCGTTGTCAACATCTGGATTGTAACGATAAACTGAAAATTGTACTTGTGCCATCGTCTCGCTCCTAGTATGTACGTGCTTTAGGTGGAAATGCTTCACGCGTCTTAGGCGCGTAGTTTACGTCACGCTTACTCATTTCATCCGTAACAGGATTGTATACTGAGTGACATAACCAATTCGTGTCATCACGATCTGGGAAGTCAAAACGAGAGTGTGCACCACGGCTTTCTGTTCGGAAGTTTGCAGCTACTGCTGTTGAGTAAGCTGTTTCCATTAAGTTATCAAGTTCAAGACATTCGATACGCTGCGTGTTGAAGTCTGACGATTTATCGTCAAGACGAGCATGTTGTAAACGCTCGCGAATTTCTTTAAGTTCTTGAAGACCAGTCGCCATTGAATCACCTTCACGGAATACCGAGAAGTTAAGCTGCATACATTGTTGAAGATCTTTCTTAATTTGAACAGGATCTTCACCTTGACCAGCTGTTGAGTTTTCCCAACGATTATAACGTGCAAGAGACGCTTCTAAATCTGATTCAGAGGCAGCTTTTGATACTTCAACATCTCTTAGGTATGTACCTAAGAAATTACCTGCAGCACGACCAAACACTACTAAATCAAGTAATGAGTTACCACCAAGACGGTTTGCACCGTGCACAGATACACATGCAATTTCGCCTACAGCAAATAAACCTTCAACTACTTTTTCATCGCCTTGAGCGTTGATTTGAAGCACTTGACCATTCACGTTAGTAGGTACACCACCCATCATATAATGACATGTTGGTATAACTGGAATTGGTTCTTTAGCTGGGTCTACGTGAGCAAATGTTTTTGCAAGGTCACAAACACCAGGAAGGCGTAGGTTAAGTGTCTCTTCACCTAAGTGGTCAAGCTTAAGCTTGATATGAGGACCCCAAGGACCATCACAACCACGGCCTTCACGAATTTCTGTCATCATTGAACGTGCAACAACATCTCGAGAAGCTAAGTCTTTTGCGTTAGGTGCATAACGTTCCATGAAACGCTCGCCATCTTTATTTAAAAGATAACCACCTTCACCACGACAACCTTCAGTTACAAGTGTACCTGCTCCTGCAATACCTGTCGGGTGGAACTGCCACATTTCCATGTCTTGCATAGAAATACCAGCACGTGTAGCCATACCAACACCGTCACCAGTGTTAATGTGAGCATTTGTGGTTGAAGCGTATATACGACCAGCACCACCAGTAGCTAGTACAACCGCCTTTGATTTGAAGTAAGTGATTTCACCTGTTTCAATCTCAATTGCAGTACAACCAACAACATCGCCGTTATCATTTTTAACTAAATCAAGTGCATACCACTCAGAGAATACATTTGTTTTATTTTTAACGTTTTGTTGATAAAGAAGATGTAATAAAGCATGGCCAGTACGGTCAGCTGCTGCTGCAGTACGTGCTGCTTGTTCGCCACCAAAGTTCTTTGATTGACCACCAAAAGGACGCTGGTATACACGGCCATTTTCAAAACGTGAAAATGGTAAACCCATGTTTTCTAATTCAGTAATTGCTTCTGGCCCAGTTTGACACATATACTCGATAGCGTCTTGGTCACCGATAAAATCGGAACCTTTAACGGTATCATACATATGCCATTCCCAGTTATCTTCGTGTGAATTACCAAGCGCTACTGTAATACCACCTTGAGCGGATACGGTATGTGAACGCGTTGGGAATACTTTCGATATTAGTGCACACGTTTTGCCAGATTCAGTAATAGCCAAGGCAGCGCGCATACCTGCACCACCTGCACCGATTACTACGGCGTCAAATTCACGAACAGAATATTTCACTTAAACACCCCATAATACAATTAGACCAATAGCTACGTAAGCAACGGCCATTAGGTTTAGAACAAACCCTAAAAATGCGCGTAACTTTGAGTTTTTAACATAGTCTGTTAAAACCTGCCAAAGGCCAATGCGGGTATGAACCATAATGCATACTAGAGTTACTAGCGTAAACCCTTTCATAGCTAGGTTAGAGAAGAGGCCTGTCCAGGCTTCGAAAGTGACTTCCGGCGTCGCTAAAAAATAGCCGATAATAAAAATAGCATATGCGCTAATTATTAATGCCGTGGTACGTAAAGATACGTAATCTTGTACACCATCACGTTTAAGAGTTGCTTGATTTAAGACCATATCCACACTCCCGCTAATACAGCGAATACAACGCCAAGAGCCATTGCAATTTTAGCGCTTAGGTTACCTGATTCAAGTTCTTCCCAGTGTCCCATATCCATTACCATGTGACGGATACCACCAATAAGGTGATAGCCTAGTACTGAAATAGTGCCCCAAGCTATAAATTTGGCAATGAATCCGTTAAACAGACCCTTGACGAATTCAAAACTTTCAGCTGACGAGAGAGACTCAGACCAAGCCCAAATGACAAACGTTAAAGCAAAAAATAATGCAACACCGGTGACGCGGTGAAAAATTGATGCTTTAGCCGTTGCCGGCATAGATATAGTTGTTAGATCTAGATTTACAGGTCTTTGCTTTTTCACAGTTACTTGCCCATCTTGCTCACATTGGAGCTCATCTACTTGCTTTTCTAAAAACCCACCAAATGTTTCTGGTGGAACTATCAAGATAAACGAATTAAAACATTAAAAGTTCACATTAATGTAAATTTTTTGAATGTAAAAATATCTTTACCCAAATACAATACGGTTTTAAAACCTCCGTTAGTATATATACCCATAAGGCTTTTTACAATTCTTGTTTATTTAGAGATGTTTGCGAATTAGCCAATAGTATAATACATATATGATACAGAATATTTATTATACAAATGTGCATAATGTTTATAAAAATTGACTTTAACCCCCTCTTTCACGTTAAAATGCGTAGATGTGCTTAAAACAGATTTCAGAACTTTAAAAATCTAAAAATCAGAATAGATATCTTAATAGGAGATACATAGCGATGGCAGATAAAAAAGCCACAGTTCATATTGATGGACTTGATCCAATCGAACTTCCAATTTATCAAGGCACTGCTGGCCAAGATGTAATCGACGTACGTACGTTAGGTTCACATGGCCACTTTACCTATGACCCAGGTTTCATGTCGACTGGTTCTTGTGAATCTGCAATCACCTACATTGATGGTGGTAAAGGTGTTTTACTTCACCGCGGTTACCCAATTGAGCAACTTGCTGAAGAATCAGACTATATTGAACTTTGCTACTTACTTCTTAACGGTGAGTTACCATCTAAAGAGCAATACGATGCATTTGCAGAGAAAATCACTCGCAGCACAATGCTAGATCAAAAAATTGCTAATTTCTTCCAAGGTTTCCGCTTTGATGCACATCCAATGGCAATGCTTTGTGGTGTTGTGGGTGCTCTTTCTTCTTTTTATCATGAAGATTTAGATATTACTGATGCAGAGCAACGCAAAACAAGTGCTGTTAGGTTAGTTGCTAAATTACCTACAATTGCTGCAATGGCATACAAAACAAACATTGGCCAGCCTTTTGTATACCCACGAAATGACCTTAGCTATGCAGAAAACTTCTTACACATGATGTTTTCTGTTCCAGCTGAAGAGTACAAAGTAAACCCGATTACTGCTAAAGCAATGGATAAAATATTCATGCTTCACGCAGACCACGAACAAAATGCTTCTACATCTACAGTCCGCCTTGCTGGTTCTTCGGGCGCGAACCCATATGCATGTATTTCAGCCGGTATCGCTTCTTTATGGGGCCCTGCTCACGGCGGTGCTAACGAAGCATGTTTAAACATGTTAGAAGAAATTGGCTCAGTTGATCGTATCGATGAATACGTAGCCAAAGCAAAAGACAAGTCAGACCCGTTCCGTCTAATGGGCTTTGGACACCGTGTTTACAAAAACTTCGACCCACGTGCAACAGTAATGCGTCAAACGTGTCACGAAGTATTAGAAGAGCTTAACATTCAAGATCCTCTTCTTGATATTGCAATGAAGCTTGAGCAAATTGCTCTAGAAGACCCATACTTCGTTGAGAAGAAACTTTACCCTAACGTAGATTTCTACTCAGGTATTATCTTAAAAGCGATTGGTATTCCGACAAGCATGTTCACTGTAATTTTTGCAATGGCACGTACTGTTGGTTGGATCACTCACTGGGATGAAATGCTTTCTCAGCCTGGTCATAAGATCAGCCGTCCTCGTCAAATGTATACTGGTTACACTGCCCGTGACTATGTATCTGCCGACAAGCGCTAATATTATTTAGCTATAAAAGGCCGCTTTTGCGGCCTTTTTTGTGTTCAATACTTGAGAATTATTATAAACCCATTACAATTTGCGCCTGAAAATGACCATGTTGAAGAGCTATGCCTGCTTTAGAATTTAATATTAATAAAATTAGAAATGACTTTCCTACTTTAAAGCAGCAGATAAATGCTAACCCACTTGTTTATTTAGACTCTGCAGCAACCACTCAAAAACCCCAATCAGTCATAGACGCTATAAACGAATTTTATACCAGCCAAAATGCAAATGTACATCGCGGCCGTCACACATTGAGCGAGCGTGCAACAAGCTTATACGAGCAAGCTCGTGACAAAACAGCCAAGTATTTTAATGTATCAAGTAAAGAAATTGTTTGGACTAAGGGTGCTACAGAGGCGATAAATTTAGTAAGTAATGGTTTACGAAGCCGATTTAACCAAAACGATACTATTATTATCTCAGTATTAGAACATCATGCTAACATTGTGCCTTGGCAAGTGCTTAGCGAACAAACAGGCGCTAAATTATTAGCACTCCCAGTTAATGATGATGGAACATTAAATATTAAACAATGCTGTGATTTTATTAAGCAGTCTAAACCTAGTTTGTTTGCAATTACACAAGCATCTAACATGCTTGGTAATATCACAAATTTAAAGCCCCTTATTACTGCTGCAAAAGAAGTTAATTCACTCGTTTTGATAGATGGCGCTCAAGGCGCAATGCACTTAAAGCCTGATTTACATAACTTAAACTGTGATTTTTACGTGTGCTCAAGCCACAAGATGCTTGGCCCCACAGGTTTAGGTGTACTTTATGGCAAATATCAAGAACTTAATTCTTTAGATGTGTATCAAACTGGCGGGGAAATGATAGATAAGGTGTACCTTACACATAGTACTTATCGCCCTGCACCTGCAAAATTTGAAACAGGTACTCCTAATATTTCTGGCGTATTAGGTTTTTCTGCGGCTTTGGATTATTTAAACGCCTTACAAAACGAACAATTACAAAAGTATGAGCAAAAACTATTTAATTATGCGGCTGAAAAACTGGTAACCATTAAAGGTATTACAATTTACAGCAACCTATCTGATAATATTGGCACTCTAAGTTTTAATTTTAAAGATGAGCATCCTTACGATTTGGCAACATTACTTGACGGTTATGGCGTTGCAGTCAGAGCAGGCCACCATTGTGCGCAACCGCTTATGACTCATTTAGGAATAAATGGCACCTTAAGAGCCAGCTTTTGTTTTTACAATACCTATGAAGATGTTGACATATTCATCAACTCACTCAAAGAATGTATCACCTTATTAGATTAAACGTCGCTTTTATATATTTTATTAGGATAACTCATGACAAATACGTTTAAAAAAACCACTGAGTCAATTGAAAAAGCGTCTTCTTGGCAGCAAAAGTATCGTGAAATAATGCTTTTAGGCAAAACTTTACCCGATTTACCTGATGCTTTAAAAACAGAAGGTTCACTAGTTCCCGGCTGTGAAAGCAAGGTATGGATGTTCGTTGAATTTGATTTAAAAGAAAATACGTTAGTAGTCATTGGTGATTCAGATACACGTATCGTAAAAGGTTTGCTAGCAATTATTTTATCTTTATATAACGGACTGACACCAGAGCAAGTAGTGAAAATAGATGCGTATGAGGAGTTTGATAAGCTAGGTCTTATTAGCCACTTAAGTACATCACGTGGTAACGGAATTAAAGCCATGGTTGATAGAATCCAAACCATGGCACAGCAAAAAATAAGCTAAGTAGTGCAAACCTGCAAACGCTGCTTTTTATCTAGGTATTTGCGAATAGCTTTGGCTGCTACAAAAAAGCCGAAACTTCCTGTAATCATCGTTACAGAGCCAAAACCATTATTACAATCCATATTCATGCTGCCATCTGCACTTTGCTTTGCATGGCAAACACTACCATCACTCCCTGGATAAACTAATTGCTCTGTTGAGTAAACGCAATCAACATTAAATTTTCGTTTAGGGTTATTACTAAAGTTATACTGTTTACGTAATATGTAGCGCACCTTTGCAAGTAAAGGATCTTGCGTTGTTTTAGCTACATCACCGAATGTAATTTGACTAGGATCGGTTTGACCACCAGCTCCACCAGTGGTAATAATAGGCATTTTATTTCGCTTACAATGGGCAATGAGTGCTGCTTTTTCTTTGACCGCATCAATGCAATCGATTACATAGTCAAAGCCGTGAATGTGCTCTTTAATATTTTCAAGTGTTATAAAGTCATCAATGACATCAATGTTGCATTCTGGATTTATAAGTTCACAACGCGCTTTCATTGCGTCGACTTTAGCATGACCAATCGTCCCAGATAAGGCATGGATTTGACGGTTTACATTGGTCGCACAAATATCATCAAGATCTATGAGCGTTATTCTACCTAAACCGGTGCGCGCAAGCGCCTCAGCTGCCCAGCTCCCCACTCCACCAATGCCAACAACACAAAAGTGAGCCTCTTGAAGCCAATCAAATTGCTGATGACCATATAAACGTTTAATGCCACCAAAGCGGATGTCAGTTATTTTTTCACTCATTTACCAGTCCAGTTCCCATGGCGAACGCCATGCTTGAAAATTATCATGTTGTAACAAGGTTAAAAACGCATCACCGTTACTAGGTAAAAGCGTAAATTGTAAGTTCTCACCCTGCCAAGTAAAGCTCAATGCATAAGCATGCAAATATGTTCTATCTGAAACCGTGCCTGAGTAAGCAATATCACCCAATATTGGGGATCCTATACTTTTTAAGGCAACTCTTAGCTGGTGTGTTTTACCCGAGAAAGGTTTTAAAATAAACGCTCTAAAACCCGCTTTAAAACTAATTGAATAAAAACGGGTAATTGCAGGATTTAAATTAGATGCCAAAAGCTTATAGGTACCACGGCGCGACTTGGCCATATCTCCTTTAACCCAACCTTGCTTTTTTTTAGGTTTAGAGTCTGTAATAGCTAGATAAAATTTATCAATAGAATGTTGTGCAAAAAGCTCCGTAAACGTTGCTGCAGCGCTTTTATTTCTTGCTAAGATAATTAGACCCGAAGTTACTTTATCTAGTCTATGAACTGCGTAAAGTTTCTCATTAAATTGTCGCTCAGCTAGCACAACAAAGCCAGGTCCATCTTCTGAATGAAAGCTGAGTTCTGCTGGTTTTTCGACAACATAAAAATCAGCATGCTCACATACCACGTTTAATATTAAATTCATTCAAAGGTCACGCGTTTTTATTTTGTAAAAACGCAATTACTTTTGCTAAATCTTCAGCAGTATCAACACCTGCATGCGGAGCTACTTTTGCCTGCTCTATTTTAATACTATAACCGTGATATAAAACACGCAGCTGCTCTAATGACTCTAATAACTCTAAAGGAGAAATACTAAGTGCAATATATTGATTAATAAACCCTGCTCTGTAAGCGTAAATACCCACGTGACGTTGAAATGATGAAAGCTCTAAATCTCTTTTTTCGTCTAACATCGCAAGTCGATCAAACGGAATACTTGCACGCGAAAAATACAACGCGTTTTTATTTATATCGCTAACAACCTTGACTGCATTAGGATTAAATATTTCGTCTTTATGTTCAATGGCAACACTTAATGTGGCCATGGGTGCTGATGATTCATTTAGCAACTTAGCTACTTGCAAAACGTTATCGGGAGCTAGTAATGGTTCATCACCTTGAACATTTACAACTATGGTATTGCTATCTAAATTTAATAAAGCAACTACCTCCGCTAAGCGTTCGGTGCCTGACTGGTGATCTTCACGCGTCATCACAACATCATTAGTAAACGTACTAACCTCATCAAATACTTTTTGATGATCGGTTGCAATTATCACTTGGCTTGCACCTGATAAACATGCTTTCTCATAAACATGTTGAATCATAGGTTTACCACAAATGTCTGCTAGCGGTTTTCCTGGTAATCTTGTTGAAGCATAGCGCGCAGGTATAACGACTACGAATTCCACTTTTCAACCTCTTCTAACGATAACTCTCTTGCTTCATTTTCAAGTAATACCGGAATATCATCTTTAACAGGGTATGCGAGTTTTGCAGCAGTACTAATTAGTTCACTGTTGTCTTTATCAAAACGTAATTTTCCTTTACATACAGGGCATGCAATTATGTCGAGTAATTTAGTATCAAAGGCCATTTAGGATCCCTTTTTCTTTTAATATTAAAGTTAATTTATTTATTACAGCCTGTGTTGGCTTTGCATTTACTGGTAAATAATACCAATTATCTTTGGCAAACTCGCTGCATTTTACGGCGTCTTTTTCGGTCATTAGAATATTGTCGTTACCAAATCGGGTAAAATCTTCGGCTGTGTATGAATGATGATCCCTAAAGTGATTTGAAGATAATAAAGTTATCCCCTGTTTTTTTAAGGTATTTTCAAAACGCTTAGGATTACCTATTGCGCTTACTGCATGGCCATTTTTAATCGATTCACTAATAGGAAAAGAACTTTTTACTGACCTGAGCGCTGCGGGCTCTAACGTGTAGTTATTACTATTCTGCCCACCGTTTTCAACAATCAAATCTACCGACTTCAAACGTGCAGGGGTTTCTCTTAATGGTCCCGCAGGCATTAGTAACCCATTTCCAAATTGGCGTTCACTATCGACAATACAGCATTCAATAGTCCGTGCCATTTTGTAATGCTGCATACCATCGTCAGAGATAATGATATCTAAATTATAATCACGCGCTAGTAACTCAATATTGCGTTGTCGATTTGGCCCTATAGCAATTGGGCATTTTAGACGATGAAACAGAAGTTTAGGCTCATCACCCGCCTCAGCAGCTAGCGTATTGTCTTTAACAATTAAAGGATAATTACTCGCCTTACCACCATAACCTCGGCTAATAATTCCAACTGACAACCCTTGTTTTGTTAAAAAGTCATAAAGCCATAATACAAACGGTGTTTTACCATTTCCACCCACACTAATGTTACCAACAACAATAATAGGTATGTCGCTTTTAAATTGCTTAAATATTCCAAAGCGATACATCTGCTTTCTGGTAATCGAAATTAGCCAAAATAAAGCTGACAATGGCAAAAAAAGTAATGTAATAAGTCCAACTGGTTCATACCAGCTTCTTTCGATTTTATTCACGGTTGCTCGCCAAACTGCATTTTACACAACGCTGAATAAGTTCCATCGTTTGAGAGTAAGCTAGTGTGATCGCCACTTTCAATAACACGGCCATTATCGATAACATAAATTTTATCGCTATTTTCAATTGTAGATAATCGATGTGCAATGACAATTGATGTTTTATCTTTCATTAAGTCATCAAGCGCATGTTGAATAAGTTTTTCGGACTCTGTATCTAATGCGGATGTTGCCTCATCTAATATTAAAATAGGGGCATCTTTTAAAATAGCTCTGGCTATAGCAATGCGTTGACGTTGACCACCAGAGAGCATAACGCCGTTTTCACCTACCATCGTATTTAGCTTTTCAGGTAAGTCTTTTACAAACTCCCACACGTGGGCCTGCTTAGCTACCTGTAATAACTCAGCATCTGTAATATCTCGCTGAATTCCATAACATATATTGTTAGCTATAGTGTCGTTAAACAGCACAACCTGTTGCGATACTAGCGCAAATTGGCGTCGCAAATCTGTAAGCTTATAATCATTTAAAGGAATACCATCTAACAGTATTTGACTTGGTAAGTCTAAATCATAGTAACGTGGTAATAAATTAGAAATTGTTGATTTACCTGAACCCGAACGCCCAACTAACGCAATACTTTCGCCGGCTTGAATTGTAAGCGTTAAGTTATTTAATACAGGCTCATCTTTTGTGGGATATTTGAAAGTCACATTTTTGACCTCAATTAAACCTTTAGCTTTTGTTACAGATACTGTGCCTGTATCTTTTTCTATATTTTCGTCAAGTATTAAAAATATACTTTGCGCTGCAGAAATACCGCGCTGCATATCACTATTAACGTTAGCTAACTGTTTTAGCGGGCGTAGTAACATCATCATCGATGAAATAAGCACAACAAAGTCGCCTGAGCTAATGCTGTCTATCATTGAAGGCATTGATACCACCCACAAAATAACGGCCATAGCACTCGCTGCAAGTATTTGAATAACTGAAACACTTAATGCCTTTGTAGCATCCATTTTTATACGTTGTTGTCGGTTATGATTATTAATTTTAGAAAATTGATTAATCTCTCTCTCTTGACCGCCAAAACCATGAATCACTTTATGGCCACTGAGCATTTGCTCTGAGCTTCTTGTTACTTGGCCCATAGCAGATTGTATATTTTTAGAAATATGACGAAAACGCTTAGATACTATTGCAACGATCAGCGCAACTAAAGGAATAATAACTAAAAATATCAGAGATAATTGCCAGCTTGTATAAAACATTACACCAAGCAGAAACACAACAAATGCCCCTTCTCGCACTACAATCAATAATGCTTTGGTTATTGCTTGTTGAACTTGTTCTGTATCAAACGTAATTTTAGAAATTAGGTCACCTGTTGAGTTTTTATCATGAAATGAAACAGGTAGATGTAAAATATGTTCAAATAATTCCTGGCGGAGTGAACGAACAACTTGCGAGCCTACATAGCTTAGGCAATAAGATGACATAAAATTAAAAATACCACGACCAATAACCAAAGCTATTACTACAAAAGGGGCGTATTTTAATACTTCGTTATTTCGTTGATTTAAACCTTCATCAATAAAAGGCTTCATTAATTGAATAAATAAAGCATCCATACCGGAATAGCCAATCATGCCAACAATAGCAACTATTGCCACGCTTTTGTAAGCACCTACGTAAGAAATTAAACGCTTGTAAATTTGTGTAGTACTTTGATCCATAATACTCTCTTTATTCAATTACAGGCCCTATTGTATCCTTGCTAGAACTAAAACAAAACGTCAATCTTTTATAAACCAGTAGCTTTGATAGTCTCGTGCTGTAATAACAGTCACAGTCTCTTCGTAAAACTCCACCGTAATTTGCCCGTGTTGCCCAGTAACATACTGCAAGGCATTAATGTTTCTGTAACGCTCAACAACTTCAGTTTTAGGAAATTGCCACTGCCCTTTGTAAGCACTTGGGTGAATAACAATCTGTGGCATAACTGCAGTAATAAATTTCTTACTTGATGACGTACTACTACCGTGATGAGGACTTAGTAACACTGTACTTTTTAAACTATCGCTAAGGTTTATCAGTTGCGACTCTCTATTTTTTGAAATATCGCCTGTAAATAGAACGCTGTGCTCTTTATCTGAAACCTTTATTACGCACGACTCATCATTTTCATTACCATACAAGGGAGTTGGGAAACTTTTAATTTTTAGCCCAGCCATGTTTACTTCTTTTTGAATACACCCCTTTGAGGGTCCATTAGGGTGAAATTCATTAAATGAAAACTTTAAACCTGCGCCGATAAAATGAGATAAACCACCGGAATGGTCATTATCAAGGTGACTAACTACAGAATGAGTCACTGCAATATTATTTATATCAATAAAAGGTAACAAAATACTTTTAGCACGGCTAAAACGATTAAAGTAACTAGGTCCAAAATCATAAATAAACCCTTTATCATCTTTTTCAATAAGAGCCATAAGACCGTGCCCAACATCGAATACATGTAATTTCCATGTAGGCTTATCAGCAAGTAAATAATCAATATAGAGCATGGCTAAAGGTAAAAAAGCGAGCCGCCTATATGGCGAAAAATAAAAAATTAAAAGAGTAAGATAAGCATAAATAATGACACTTAGACCAATAATTCCTATGTTTAGCCAACCAAAACCTGCTGGTAATTTATTTAAACAGGTAAAAATAAAAGCTAGACCGCTATCGATAAAAATAATAACCATACTAATATCAAATACGGCACTTATAGCCGTTAATAAAATTAAACAAGGCATTAAAATAAATGAAAGAAATGGAATTGCGACTAAGTTTATGACTAAGCCAGCAACACTCACGCCATTAAAAACGTAAAAAGACAGAGGCAGTAAACCAATAAATAGTGCAGCCTGAATAGTAATTAATGCAAAAGGTACCTTTAGAAATGAATTGGTAAAGTGAGGTACATTTTTAATAACTAAAAAAATAACCACGACTGCAAAAAATGAAAAATATAATCCAGGATTAAGGGTATTGAACGGATTAACAACGAGTACAATAACAAGCGCAAACAAAATACTGCGCCATCTCATTAGCTGCCTTTGAAAATAATATAGAAGTAAATAACAGCCAAGCATTATTAGTGCACGAGTCGCTGAAACCAAAAAGTTACTTAAATAGACATAAACAAACGCTGATACAAAACCAATCGCACTGTAAGCAATTGAAAAATTAATCGTTTGATTATTAAACAACTTAACGTGGATAAATACCCACTTTGTAATGAAGAAACCAAAACCGAACACCAACCCAATGTGTAAGCCTGAAATAGCAAGTAAATGGCTTAAACCCAGTGATTGCATCAGCTGCTTATCACTCGGTGTCATTAACGTCTTATCCCCTGTTAATAAAGCATAGTAAAGCCAATTTAGTGTTGTATTTTCGTATGTATTTTTAATGAAGCTTTTATAACTTTGAACACTATTTTGTTCTGAAGTGCTTTTGATTTTTAATTCTTTATTAAGAACTTTGCCTTTAAAGAAAATTCGCTGCTTAAATGCATACAGTTCGTTATCAAATACATTAAAGTTCTTATTACTTCTAAATTTTTTTAAATTAACACTTGCCACAAAACGATCATTAGCACGCAATGGCTGATCTAAATTAACGCTTAACATCGCGCTAGGTGCACTCAAATTAGAATAGTATTTTCCATCAATACGCACTAATTTTGCTTTGACATATTGGGGAGCTTTGTTTGAGATGACTTCTTGTATTACAACTTCGACTGGATATGCGTACTTTTCATCATTAATTATGTGCTCAAAGTTATAAAAAATATGATAATGCGCTATAACGATACAAATTCCACAAATAAAGCCTAACAATAAAGACAAAAACGGCTTAAAATAAGCGCCTATTATTACAATGGACACTGTAATAATAATAAATTCGAGAGTTTCGTAATAAAACACGGTTGAAATACAGCCAATTACAAAACCAAGACTGATCCACACTGATGTAAATGGTTGCTTTAAATGGCTAAGAAAACTATCCAAAGATTTTTACCCGATCCGAATAAAATTAGACATCACAAATCGTTAAAAATTTTTGGTAAGCTTTTGCAAGATGCAAATCTTTGGCACTTAAACAGACGTTCTGCTCGAGGAGCCTTTGCAGTTGGTTTATTTTTTGCTTTCATCCCTGTTCCCTTTCAGATGGTTTTAGCCGCAGCGACTGCTATTTTATTTAGAGTTAACTTACCTATCTCAGCAACACTTGTTTGGCTTACTAATCCTTTAACCATGCCACCTATTTTTTATGGGTCTTACCTCGTTGGCACTCTTGTTTTAAATCAACCAGAACAACACTTTGCTTTTGAGCTTAACTGGGCTTGGTTTGAACAGAGTATCGAAACCATTGGCCCTGCATTCTTAGTTGGCTCGCTTGTATGCGCCTCTATAGCATCAATCATAGGCTATTTTGGCATTGATATTTTATGGCGCCGCTCTGTTGTAAAGGCAAGAGCTGCACGCAAATAATATCGATCCTTTGAATAGTATAGACGAAAAAAAACCCAGCTAGAAAGCTGGGTTTTTTATTCAAAAATATTTAAAAACGAAATATGCGTCGAATACCAATTAATGGTAATAGAAATAACGCTAACCAAGAGGTACTGGCTGAACTTCTTTCAAAAAATTCGGCCTCTGGCGGTGCGCAATCTTCAATTTCACCATTTTCTAATGGTGTTAATTTAACTGCGACAGCGACGGTTTCAAATTCAATATTACCGTTAATATCGGTCACTACACCACCAAGTGTGTCACGCTTTTCTACTGTTTTGGTGGCAACACCAAACACTTCGTTATTCTCATTAATAACATTAGCTTCAACAACTGTGTATTGGTAATCAGTTTCACCATCTGATTCATAACATGGTAAAAAGTCATTAATGTTAGTTATTTTATCTTCACCAATTTTATAAATAAATGCGGCTTTATCTCGTGAACTGTCCGATCCACCTAATTCACTCTCACCAACAATATAACCTTGATTATTGATATCGTTAGCAGTCGAGTTTGCTGCTAAAAAGAAGTTTGTAGGGTAAACAGTGTTACCAGTAGCGATATCATGATAAAAGAATTTTCTTACCCGAGTGTTTTCAACTATTCGAGTTACATAACCAGCAATAATATTTTCATCATTTATTGCTGAAGAAATCCCTGTCTGATTAGAGTCATTTTCTTGGTCAATATAAGTAACAACTTCGCCATCTTTGAAGTACACAGGCATTGTAACAAATGTATTATCATTATTTTTATAACGTGTATGTGAGGAGCCTACTGCAACACCATTTGCATTTACTGCAAAAGCAGTACTGGTAAATGTGTCTTCTTCCACTTCATCTTCATCTGGAGTTAAAGCTAACCCAAGTTCTTCTACAGAAGTAATATTAAGGGAATCATCCAACTGCCACTTGACAGCTCGCTTGTTAAAAATTCCGCCAAGAAAATTGCTATTTAATAGATTAATACAAGAAGAAACAGGTTCATCTTCGCCATCGCAATTTTCATCAATATCTTCTAATCTTTCAAAGTTAATATCCGTTGACACATTGCCTACAACAATATAACCAGTATTAGTTTTAACAATATCATTGGCTCGGCTTGTACCCCCGTATTCATTGAATTCAGGAACAAGAGGAACTTCTGTGCCATCAGCACCTATTACAATTCCTCGTTCGATAAAATCATGAGTAAACCAAGTCTCAGCTTCATCTTCATCCTCTGGTGTGAAAGAAACTTTGTCATAGGGTGCACTACCCCAACCAACTGAAACTCCATCTTCGCTCACAGCGTTGTAAACGTTAAAAGTGGAACGAGTTAAACCATCATAGTCTACTGAAGAAACATCATAAAGAGACTGTTCAACAACTTCATTTTCGTTAAATCTAATACCGGTAAACGAATTTAGTTTTTGATATTCAAAATTAGTCGATAAACCAGATAAAAATCTAACCATAAAGTTATGCGCATCAGGATTAGTCAAAGCTGCATCATTATTCTCTATATCATCAAGTGTAAAAGTAATTACTTTATCACTTAGTTCGAAAATTGAAACTTCGCTGTCATAAGCATTCTCGATTGTATTATCTGTAAAATCAATATAACTGGTATCTATGGGTAAGTTATATAATCCATTTGCTAAACCAATTATGTGCCCGCTTTCACTTGCATCAGTAACGTAAGAAAATTTTGCATTATCGAGTGTGCCTAATTCACTTAATTGATATGTTGCACTAATAGCTGATGTACTCAATGTCGCTAGGATACTGGCAGCGAGTAATTTATATTTCATTTTAGTCCTTACTACTGATTCTGTAATTCTTCAAGTTCTTCCCATCGCTCAAAAGCGGCTTCAAGGTCAGACTCAAGTTGTGCTAAATGGTTCAATGCTTTGGTTGTTATGTCACTGTCTTGTTTAAAAAAGTCAGGATCGCCTACCACATTTTGCTGGGCTTCTACGTCAGCTTCAAGTTGCTCCATTTTATTAGGCAACTGCTCTAATTCAAGTTTTAATTTGTAAGAAAGCTTATTCGTTTTAGCGACTGGCTTTGCAGCAGGGGTCGGTTGCTTCTCTACTTTTTTTGCAGCTGGTTGAACAGCTTGTTTTTCTTGTTCTGCTAAATAACTTACATAAGCTTCATAGTCACTATAACCGCCGACTATATCCGTTACTTTTCCGTTACCTTCAAATGCCCATACACTAGAGCATGTATTATCGATAAATTCACGGTCATGGCTTACAATAATCACTGTACCTTGATACTGATTAATAATGTCTTCTAACAGCTCAAGTGTTTCAATGTCTAAATCATTGGTTGGCTCATCCAATACCAGGATATTCGATGGTTTTAAAAATAGCTTAGCAAGTAATAATCGGTTTTTTTCGCCGCCAGATAAGGCCTTAACGGGTGTTCTAGCGCGCGCAGGTGGAAACAAAAAGTCTTGTAAATAACCTAATACATGACGAGAGCGCCCACCCATCATGACTTCTTGCTTACCTTCTGCAACATTGTCTTGTACTGTTGCTTCTTCGTCTAACTTTTCACGGTATTGATCAAAGTAAGCAAATTCTAGATTAACACCCTGCTTAGTTTCACCGCTGTCAGGTGCTAAGTCACCAAACATTAGTTTTAATAGAGTTGTTTTACCCACACCATTAGGACCGACTAAACCGATACGGTCGCCACGCATAACTAAAGTAGAAAAATCGCTTACAATCGTTTTCTCTTTAAAAGCATGAGATAAATGCTTAGCTTCAAAAACTAATTTACCTGAGCGGTCTGCAGTTTCAATATTGAAATCTGTTTTACCAACTTGATCAACTCGTTGCTTGCGCTCATTACGTAATTGTTTTAATTCACGAACACGGCCTTCATTACGAGTTCTTCGGGCTTTTACGCCCTGACGGATCCACGCTTCTTCTTCAGCTAATCGTTTATCAAAGAGTGCATTTTGACTTTCTTCTACTTTTAAGTCATGCGCTTTTTGTTCTAGATAAGTGGCGTAGTCACCTGGATATGAAATAAGTTTGCCGCGGTCTAAATCCAAAATACGTGTAGCAATTGCACGAATAAACGCACGATCGTGAGATATAAATACAATCCCACCTTTAAAGTCTTTTAAGAACTGCTCTAACCACATCACACTTGTCATATCTAAGTGGTTTGTTGGTTCGTCTAATAGCAACAAGTCTGGCTCACTAACTAATGCACGTGCCAGTGCAACCTTACGTAACCATCCACCTGAAAGCGATTCAAGTTTCGCATCAGGTGACAGCTCAAGCTTAGTTAATACTAATTGAATACGGCTATCGAAGCGCCAGCCATCAGCGGCTTCTAGCTTATTAGATAAGCGCTCAAGTTTATTTAATAATTGATCGGTACATTCAGTTTGCAGTTCATTACTCACATGGTGATAATCGATAAGTAAATTAGCAATTTCTGGCATACCTTGGGCAACATAATCAAATACGGTACCGCTGGCCCCTTTAGGTGGATCTTGTTCAAGACGAGAGATCTTTAAACCACCGAGCTGGTTTATTTCACCATCATCCAATATTACTTGGCCGTCTAATACTTTTAACAGCGTTGATTTACCTGCGCCGTTACGCCCCACAATACAAACTCGCTCACCACTTTCAATAACAGCATCTGCGTTGTTAAGTAACGCATGTGTACCAAAGGCAAGCTGTGCTTTCGAAATTCTTATTAAATCCATAATTCTACAATGCTCTTAATCTGCCAGTGCTAAAAATATTTGCACTTGTTCTGCAGTAAAAGGCCAAAACAATTGTTGGCCATGTTCATTTTTTAAAACAGGAATACTTACCTGATATTGCGCAATAAGCTGTTTGTCAGTCATTATGTCTGTTAACAATAAACTGCCTTCGCTCATTAATAACGGTGTTATTAGTGCGTGGGCTTGTTCACATAAATGACACCCTTCCGTATGGTATAAAGTCCACTTAGCCATGAGTAATTAACCAGCTGTTATGAATTTTTTTATTACGCTTAAAGTCTGGTGAGAGTGTTTTCTCAGAAATATTAACGGCTTTTAAACCTAAACCAATCAATCCAACTTCATCCATAACAAAGCCACGTTTGTTGTTAGAAAAAATCAATGTTCCAGACGGGCTAAGAATTTTTTTAACCCAAGTAAGTAACTTAATGTGATCGCTCTGAACATCAAACGCATCTTTCATTCGCTTTGAATTTGAAAATGTTGGCGGATCAAGAAAGATTAAATCATATTGCGCAGTCGCATGCTCTAGCCATTTAAGGCAATCTGCTTGCTCAAAACGGTAACGCGTATTGCTAATATTATTTAAATCAAAATTATCTTGGCCCCATTTCAAATAGGTCTTGGATAAATCAACTGTGGTTATAGCCTTTGCTCCACCAATAGCTGCATGAACTGATGCACTTCCTGTGTAGGCAAATAAATTTAAAAAACGTTTGTCCTTGGCATTTTCTTGAATGTAGCGACGAACTAAACGATGATCTAAAAATAACCCCGTGTCTAAATAATCAAATAAATTGACTTTAAACTTAGCACCAAATTCTTCAACAACCATCGTTCTATTTTGCTTAGCCATAGGGGTGTATTGCTCTTCACCTTTTTGCTTTTTGCGAACTTTTACAGCTATGTTTTCAGGTGCTATGTTTAGTTGTTGCGCTGTTAAGCTAATGACGTCCTGAAGGCGCTTATCAGATACTTTTTCATCTATTTCTTTTGGTGCAGCGTACTCAAAAATTACAGCGCTATCGTTATATACATCAACCGCTACATTGTATTCTGGAATATCAGCATCATAAACGCGATACGCGTCGACTTTGTTTTGCTTTAACCAATTTTTAAGACCTTGTTTATTTTTTTTAAGACGGTTAGCAAACGACATTGAACCTTCATAATTAAGGGCTTTTTTGTCATCAGTCGTCAAACTAACTTGCTTGTCATCTAGTTGATATAAGTTAAGCTCTACATCTAATGGACCATTTTTCAATTTATAACGTTTTAATTTAACAAGCTTTAAAAGTTTAAATAAACTCTCATCCATGCCCAATAACGCCAGTTTCCAATGGTTAAAATGCTTTTTAAAGCCAACACCTAAATTACGGTGTAAATCAACTAACTCAGCCATAGAGCCAATACGTTCACCATAAGGCAAATTTGAAATAACCACACCTGGTAATTTAGCTACTGCGGTTAACTTGGTTGCGTCGCTTTGCTTAAATTTAATTATGTCATCAAGCTCTGCACGCTTTGCATTATCAATGGCTTTACTTAATACCTGAGCATCGTAGTCGTGGCCTATTAGCCAAAGTTTCGGATCGGTTATATTCGCAAGTAGTTCTTCTTTTAGCGCTTTAAATTTTGCCACTCTAAAACTAGGTAAACGTTCAAAAGCAAAACCTTCACGAAACAAACCTGGCGCTTCATTACGTGCCATACCTGCGGCTTCTATTAAAATAGTACCCGCACCACAACAAGGGTCAAACAGAGGTTGTTTAACGTTATCTAGCCATCCGCTGCGTTTAATAATTGCAGCCGCTAAATGCTCTTTTATTGGCGCTTTACCTTGTCCCTGTCGGTACCCACGTTCAGATAGCCTTGGTCCTGAGTAGTCAATGTATAAAGAAACACCGTGACGATTTAAACGTGCAACAACACGAACATTGGCATCCTGTTTATCAACATTAGGGCGTTGCTCATACAAATCATTAAAGTAGTCAACAATAGCATCTTTAATTACTAAACCTGAAAACTGTGTATTCTTTAACGAATCATTAGTACCGTTAAAATCTACAGCAAATGTTTGTGTTGGGCCAAACCATTCTTGCCAAGGTTGAAAACGAGCAAATTTATACAAGCTATCTTTATCATCAACGCCTTCTTTTTCTTCGATAAGCATAAGCACACGAGTTGCAAAACGGCTTGATAAACAAACCTTTTGCGCTAGTAATGAGTCAGCCTCAAAACGAACAGAACCAACAGTTTGCTTAGACACAGCAGCGCCAAGTTCTGTTAACTCATCAACCAATAAATTTTCGATTCCGATAGAAGTAAGTGCGATAAATTGCAAAGTAGTAACCCTTAATAGCTAATTGCGCAGGATTATACCATAGGTTGAGGGACAAACACGCCATAACACATGCTTAATAGCGTAAATTACTTAGGCAGTTTTAAATTTAATTTGCTGAGTTAAGATAGGATGAACACGATTATTTAAAATTTTGATAACTTCAAATTGAGCAAGAGATAAATTTTCGTCTAATTGAAAATTCTCGCTTAAATTTAAGCAAACAGAGGCATCACTACAGTGATCGACAATCAAAAAGTCGCCCGTTTGCGCCTTAGAGACTAATTTAACGACTGCTTCAACACTTGGTTGGCTGCCGGTATATTCATTAAAAAACCAGCTTTTTGCTAGCACAGGTTTTAAATGAAACTTTACCGCTGTAGCATTTAATGCTATTTGACATATTTTTGCACCAGACCAGATTTCAAACCCGTCCAGATAATTATAAACTTGTTCGTAAAATGCAGCATCTTCTAAACTAAAGTTAGGGTTTTTGATAACTAAATCTGTTAGCTGCCTTATTTTATAAGGTGTGCAAAGCTGCATTTCATCGTTCAAATCAAGTAATAAACGATTTTTATTAGGACAAGCAATCCACTGCCATTGCTTTGATGCTTGTAACATTTGCTCCTCCTTGTGGGCTTTATTAAAAACAGTATCAGTCCAAAGTATAACTGCTTTTGACCATTTTATACATAAATGCTTAGAACATTTATCGAACGATCAAAAGCTTAGATAACTGATCCTTATAAGCCGTTAACGATCGATTTTACCAATTCAGGGCCTTTATAAATAAAACCTGTATAAACTTGGACTAAACTAGCACCCGCATTAAGCTTCTCTTTAGCTGAATTAGCATCATCAATTCCGCCAACACCAATAATAGGTAACTGGCCTTTTGTTAATCGTCTTAATTCACTTACTACTTCTGTAGAGCGTGTTCTTACAGGGTGTCCTGATAAACCACCCGCCTCCTCAGCATACTGCTGACCGATCACATCACTTCGTTCTAGTGTTGTATTAGTTGCAATTACCCCGTCAATTTTATTGTTTAGCAGTGATTCACTGACCTGTTCGATTTGAATAGGATCAAGATCCGGCGCAATTTTAACAAGCATAGGAACTTGCTTATTATGTTTTGAAATTAAATCTAGCTGCTCATTTTTAAGACTTTGCAATAAATCATCAAGTGCAGCACCGTATTGTAAATCTCTCAGGCCGGGTGTGTTTGGTGAAGAAATATTCACGGTAATATAAGAGGCATGCTCAAAAACTTTTCTCATACAATGTATGTAATCGTCTTTACCTTGCTCATTAGGGGTATCTTTATTTTTACCTATATTAATACCTAATATGCCGTTGTAATTTGCTGCTTTTACATTACTAATTAAATTATCAACACCTTTATTATTAAAGCCCATACGATTAATAATAGCGTTTGACTCTGGCAATCTAAATATACGGGGTTTATCGTTACCTGCTTGCGGGCGAGGTGTAACAGTACCCACCTCTATAAAACCAAAACCCATTTGGCTAAATGCATCTATGCACTCTGCATTTTTATCTAAACCTGCAGCTAAGCCAACCGGATTTTTAAATTCAAGACCTAAAAAGTTAACGGGCTTATTTGCTACAGATTGCGACCATGCGGCACTCAAAGGCGTATTAGCAAAGCGGCTTAAATTATTAAGAGCAAATTCATGTGCCCACTCCGCATCACGGGTAAACATAAAACGGCGAGCTAAATCGTAAAACATGAATATATTCCTCTTTAAATTACAGACAAAAAAATACCTCAGTCAAGGCTGAGGTATTATATAACATTTTTAATAATTAGCTTATTACTTAGTTAATAAATAATAATGCGCGTAATTATTTTATTTTGCTGGTGTATCACAATTGTGACTCAATAGCATTAGTTCACGCAATGCCACTGAGAACTTGGCAAAATCATGACTTTGCGACGTTTTAAATTCAGCCAGCATTTGCTTCCAACGAGTAAGTAATAACTCTTGCTTATCCATCCACTCATCAATTTGGTAATCAACGTCTTTTTCATCCGCTTCAAAGCTATTTAAAACAACCTGAGCCAATGTTCGTTGCTGCCAATCTAACTCTTCACGATAAGATGAACGGGCCAACGCTTGCCAATGGTTAGCAACAGGTTGGTTAGTTATTTGATCTAAGAACCAATGTAAGCCCATTCTTGCACCAAGCTTAAAGTAAGTATTAGACACCATAGCAATGCCTCTACGCGAATTATTAGCAATTTCTGCTAAGTCCATCACCGAGAACAAGCTAGATAATGAAACAATGCGCTTAGCTATATCTAATGGTACTCCACTATCTGTTAACTTAGTTGCAGCTTCATCTATGCGAGCACTTTCCTTTTCAACAATATAAGTGTTCAAGTTATCGCTCAAATCACTAAATGTTGGTGAGAAGTACTCAATACCTTGCTCAATCGTTTGTGATTTATTGCGATGACGCAAGAACCATCGAGTTGCTCTGCGAACAGTTCTACGAAGTTGGTAAAGCATTTCTGTCTGTACTGCCGCTGGAATTTTATTATCTAAAGCGCTGATTGATGACCACGTATCACGCATTTCAAAAATTTCACTGGCAATTGAGTAACACATCGCAATTTCTGCTTCGCTTGCACCTGTTTCTTCGTGCATACGAACCATGAAATTTAAGCCCATGTCATTAACAATATTATTAGCAAGTTTAGTCGCTATAATTTCTTTACGAAGTGGGTGATTGTTCATTGCATCATTAAATTTCTCACGTAGTGGACGTGGGAATGATTTAACTAGTAACTGACGATAATATGGATTCTCAGTAATATCATCCGTTACAAGCGAATCTTTTAACACCATTTTAGCGTATGAAACTAACACTGAAAGCTCTGGACGCGTTAGATCTTTGCCTGATGCTGCTCGCTCTGCTAACTCTTCATCACTCGGAATAAACTCTATCGCACGGTCTAATTTGCCATCTTTCTCAAGAGCATGAATAAAGCGAATTTTTTCCTTAAGTGTCGATGTACCACGAGATTGCGTGATTGAAATTGTATGTGTTTGACGATAACAGTCTTTTAATACCAATTCTGATACTTCATCAGTCATAGAATAAAGCAGTTCATCACGCTGCTTAAGTGTTAAATCACCTTCAGCAACTAAACCATTAAGTAAAATTTTAATATTTACTTCATTATCTGAACAAGCAACGCCGCCAACGTTATCAATAAAGTCAGTATTTACGCGTCCGCCTTGTTCAGCAAATTCTATGCGTCCAAGTTGCGTAGCACCTAGGTTACCACCCTCACCTAGTACTTTAGCACCCAATTCTTTACCGTTTATACGTAGCGCGTCGTTTGCACGGTCGCCTACGTCAGCATCGGTCTCTTTTGTATGCTTAATGTATGTACCAATACCACCATTCCAAAGTAAATCAAATTCCATCATTAATGATGCTTTCATCAACTCATTTGGTGTCATGCTTGCTTTTTTAGTACCCAGCATTTTTTTCATTTCTGGGCTAAGGGTAATCGATTTTGCAGCACGAGAGAAAATACCACCGCCGGCTGAAATAAGGTCTTTGTTGTAGTCTTCCCACGAAGAACGAGGCATATTAAATAAACGTTCACGCTCTACATACGATTTTGAGGCATCAGGATTAGGGTCTACAAATATATGCATATGGTTAAATGCAACTTGTAAACGAATGTGCTTAGACAGCAACATGCCATTACCAAATACGTCTCCAGCCATATCGCCAATTGCAACTACTGTAAAATCAGTACTTTGACAGTCAATATCCATCTCACGGAAGTGACGCTTAACAGACTCCCATGCACCTTTAGCGGTTATGCCCATTTTTTTATGGTCGTAACCTACAGAACCACCCGATGCAAAGGCATCACCAAGCCAAAAGTTGTACTCATTTGCAATACCGTTAGCTATATCAGAAAACGTTGCTGTTCCTTTATCAGCAGCCACTACTAAATACGCATCATCTTCATCATGACGAACAACATTACTTGCTGGCACTATTTCACCACGTGCAATATTGTCAGTGATATCTAATAAACCTCTAATAAAGATTTTATAACACTCTTGGCCTTCTTTAATAAAAGCATCGCGCTCTGATGGTAGCTGCTTACATACAAATCCACCTTTAGAGCCAACGGGTACAATTACGGTATTTTTAACTTGTTGCGCTTTAACTAAGCCCAAAACCTCTGTTCGGAAATCTTCACGACGGTCTGACCAACGTAGTCCACCGCGAGCTACCTTACCAAAGCGTAAATGTACGCCTTCAACACGAGGCGAATAAACAAATATTTCAAAAGCAGGTAACGGTAACGGTACGTCAGGGATCAAACTAGGTTGTATTTTAAATGATACGTAAGATTTAAACTGGTTCTGAGCGTCTTTTTGGTAGTAGTTAGTGCGCAGCGTAGCCACAATCATATCTACGTATAAACGTATAATGCGGTCATCATCAAGATTGGCTACGTTTTCAAGCTCAAGGTAAATTTGTGCTATTAACTTGTCCAGTGTTTTAGAACTCGCAGGGCTCTTAACAGAAAAACGTTTAGCGAATAAGTTAACGATTTGAGACGCAATATGTGGGTAGTTAGCAAACGTACTTTCAATATATGTTTGAGAAAAAGTAACACCAATTTGGCGCATGTATTTAGCATAAGCACGCAAAATAGAGGCTTCACGACCCGTTAAGCCGCCCATTAGCACTAAACGGTTAAAACCGTCATTTTCTAAACGGTTATTCCATACATTGGTTAAAGCCGCACGAAAACGAGCAGACACCTTATCAAAATCATCCATCCCTTTACTGTCAATCAGCATAGAGAAATCCATAATCCAGTTAATTCGGCCATCACTAGTTTTAACCGAGTAAGGTGTTTCACCTATTACACGTAAACCAAAGTTTTCTAGCATTGGCATTACATCTGATAAATGAATTGGCTCATCTTTATGAAATAAGCTCAAACGAACAATATTTGTATTCGCCTCTTCTTGAGGGCGATAAAAAAGCATCTCAAGTTTATTTTCTTCACTTAATAGCTCAAGTTTTTCAATATCAACAACTGCGGCACTCGGTAACACTTCATCTTTGTATGAACGGGCGAACGCGTTACAATATTTACGATTTAAATCATTTCCACGCGCTTCACCTGCAGACTCTAAAAGCGCAGATTGTAGTTTGTCTTCCCAAGTACGGGCAGCTTCTATTAAATTATTTTCGATGTCTTTCACATTAAATTCGATATTGTTGTCAGTCACACGAACAGTGTAATGAGTACGTGCTAGTGTTGACTCGGAGAAGTAAGTGGTAAATTCGACTTTTTCGTCAGAATTAAATGCATTGCCTAAAATATCTTGAGTTTCCCTGCGCAGGGCTGTGTTGTAGCGCTCGCGAGGAACATAAACCATACAAGAGAAAAAACGACCATAGGCATCTTTTCGCACAAATAAGCGACACATATCACGCTCTTGCACTTGTAATACACCGGTTGCAACTTCAAGTAACTCATTTTCGCGTGCTTGTACTAACTCATCACGCGGGTAAGTTTCTAAAATATTTAATACCGCTTTGTAAGCGTGTGTGCCTTTTGCAAAATCACACATATCCATTATGCGAGTAATTTTGCTTTTTAAAACAGGAACATCAGCAGCACTATTATTATAAAAATTAGATGAAAATAAACCAATAAAACGGTCTTCACCAATAACATTCCCTTTATCATCAAAACGTTTTACACCAACGTAATCGATATAAGCGGGACGATGCACACGAGACTGTGAATTAGTTTTAGTTAAAATCAGTAAATTACTGCTGCGCGCTTCCTGGCGAGCCACCTCAGGTAACTCAGAAAGCAAGCGAGTATGCTCTTCAGTAGAGTTTTTTAACAACCCTAAACTTGTATCCATTTTACCTTTAAGCTGATAGTCCCCCTGAACAGGACTTAACTCGTATTCACGATAGCCCATAAGGGTGAAATTATCGCTAACTAGCCAATCTAAAAATTCAACGGTTTCTGCCACTTCACTTTTATTTTTGCCGTGGCGGCGCTTGGGTAGCTCTTTACTTACTTCAATTAGTTTTTTTCTTATTGGCTGCCAATCTTCAACAGCTACAGAGACATCAACAAGTACGGATTCTAATTCTTTTTTGAAAGACTCAATGGCAGACGAATCTGTTTGGCGGTCAATTTCTATGAAAAAAACTGTTTTTGTAGATGTAGATTCTTGCTCTGCTTTTAAATTAGATAAACCTGAGATTTTAGCGTTGTCGTCGCGTTGAATTTTAAGTGGGCTATGAAGTAATAAGTGAGAGGCGATATTTTCACGAGTCATGGCCATACGAACAGAATCAACTAAAAACGGCATATCTTTAGCAATAATTTCTACTATGGTATGTGATGACTGCCAGCCATCTTTTGCTACTTCGGGGTTGAAAACGCGAATAACGGCGTCGTCAGTAGTATTTTTTTCTAGCGAATTCCAAAGGCTGAGTGCAGCACCGTATAAGTCACTGTCGTTTCGATTTGCCAAATCCTCTTTAGACATATTGCTGTACAAGGCTTTGGCGAATTTCTCAACGAGTAACACATTATCAGCGTGAACTTTTTTCTGGATAAGCTTACAGACATTATCTAGGATAACCGAGGCTTGGCCTTCATTTCGTGTCATTGTATGTTCCTTAATCTATTACTGCTCAAGAGCAGGAATTTGTACAGCCATTTATTAGTGTGGAGTCAGATAAATTCTAACCCTTTTACAGCTAATAAACAGCTTTTTCGATGAAAACATTTCAAGCTTTTCAGCTATTTGGTCATCTATTCACAAATTATAGATATAAATGGCCAATAGTGGCCATTTAGGAGCAATATTATTCACATTATTTTTTCTGGTCGGTCCACAGAAGACTTCCAATTGCAGGTAATAACAGGACTGCACCTAACATATTTACTAAAAACATGAAGGTAAGAAGTATCCCCATATCAACTTGGAATTTCAAATCTGAAAAAATCCATGTGCTTACACCAATGGCAAGAGTAATACCGGTAAATAGTACCGCACTACCGCGTTCAATGAGTGCATTACGATAAGCAATCGACAATGGTACATTTTGTTTAAGCTGCCCCATCATCGACGAAAGTATATAAATACCGTAATCCACACCAATACCTACCCCTAGGGCAATAACAGGTAAAGTTGATACTGTTAAGCCAATTTCTAGCTGTACCATTAACGCTTGTGCAAGCGTTGATACTATATAAAGCGGTAATACCACAGCAATAGTCGCTTTTACGCTTCTAAAACTCAGTAAGCATAATGCAATAACAGCACCGTATACATATAACATCATTGGTATTTGAGCCTCGGACACCGACTCGTTTGTTGCGGCCATTACACCTACAGGACCAGACGCTAATTTAAAGGCAAGCTTTTCTGTCCCTTCTTCATTTGCAAACTGTTTTACGCTTGCAATAACGCGGTCGATAGTCTGCGCTTTATGATCATCTAAAAAGATAATGACAGGCATCACAGAACAATCACCGTTAAGTAAACCCGTGCTTGTTTCAACACGTGCAGTTGACTGCACTAATGAAGCCGAATTACGCGGCAAGCTCTGCCATTTTAAATTACCTTCGTTGTAACCCGCATTAACAGACTGAGCAACCGAACTTAAACTAACTGCAGATTGAACACCTGCAACATTTTCAACTTTGTATTGAAAACGGCTAATGCGCTCCATTACATCATACTCTGTACATGCTGCTGGGTAAGCTTCAACTATCACTTTTAAAATATCTGACGAAATAGTGTATCTGTCCGATATTAAAAAAGTATCCTGATTATAGCGAGCATCTTGATGAAGTGACGGAGCACCTGCATGCAAATCACCTATCCGCATTTTATCAGCTTGCCAGTAACCCAAAGCAAATAAAACAAGCGTAAAGCCAATAATGATTTTAGCTGCTTTAGGATCGGTTGCTTTTACCAATAAATCCCTAATTTTATCAAGCATATTTGGCTTGTTAGCGTCACCTGATTGAATATGAATGCTATTTTCAAATTGCATGTATGAAGCCCAAACAGGCAATAGAATTAAGTTAGTGAATATAATAACCGCAACACCTAAGCTAGCCGTAATCGCAAGCTCACGGATAATACCTATATCAATCGTCAACAAAGTTAAAAAGCCAACAGTGTCTGATAAAAGAGCAATACCACCTGGAATTAAAAGCGCTCTAAAACTTGATTGACAGCAAACTCGCGTACTTTTCCCTTCGCTTACTTTTTTACCTATCGCGTTTATCATTTGTACGCCATGGCTCACACCAATAGCAAATACTAAAAATGGAACTAATATCGACATTGGATCAAGTCCAAAGCCAAGGCTTGAAAGCAACCCTAACTGCCATGCAACCGCAATGATCGAGCATGCAATGGGTAAGATTGTAAGCTTTAAGCTTCCACAGAACAGCCAAACCATAATAAATGTGAAGGCTATGGCAATTGCAAAAAATAACACAACGCCTTTAGCCCCTTCTGCAATATCACCAGCCATCTTTGCAAAACCGATGATATGAATACTTACTTTATCGGTACTCAGAGGCTCTCTTAACTCTGATTCGAGCTTTTCTGCAAAGGCTAACGTGTCTAACTTTTCTTGCGTTTGTGGGTCAGTTTCTAATAATTGCGCTGTTACCATTGCACACGAATAGTCGCTTGCAATCATACGACCAACAACTTTTGCTTTTTCTATATTTTCTTTAACAACGGCTAAGCCACGTTCGTTTGCCTTAAAGTTTGCAGGAATAATTGGGCCACCGGCAAAACCATCCTCAACCACTTCGACAAATCGGGCGCTAGGAGCAAATATAGAGTTTACGAGCGGTCTGTTTACACCGGGTATAAAATAAAGCTGATCATGAACAGCTTTTAACTGAGTAAAAAATTCTGGATTGAATATGTTACCACTGTCATCACACACTGAAATTAAAATACTATTCGCACCACCAAACTGCTTTTCATGCTTGGTATACACTTTCATGTATTCGTGATTTAAAGGGATATTTTTATTAAATGAAGCATCTAGTTGAATGTGCGTGGCTTTAAAAATAAGCAAACAAGTAATAATTGCAAAACTTATAAGCACAACTAAGCGATGTCTAAAAATCGCTTTTTCTATAAAATCTAAAATAGTATGCATTAAGGGGTCAACTCCTTCACTTTAATGCCATCTTCAGTAGCCATTACCAATTTATTATTTTTAATCACACCGTCAAGTATCGCTTTACCATCGGCAAGTTGCTCATGAGTTAATAAACCATCCTGTAAGTGAAAAATCACCCCGCTATTTGCTAGCATTAACCACTGTTTGTTATTGTAATTAATAATGCTGTTTACAGTAGCAGCTTTAGTACTTTCAAGGTGAAGCCACTCTTCTTCATCACGCTGCTTGCTGAATACATTACCTCTAAGCCCTGCGACTACTTCTTGAGAATTATCTGAATTAAAAGCGAAGAAAGAACCTGGGTATATTTCTTCAAGACGCAGCCAAGTTTTACCGTTATCTGTGCTTCTCGCTAGTAAGCCCATCTCACCAACAAGCATTAAGCCTTCAGAAGTTTGTTCAATTCGATTAAAATGTGGCAGGATTGATGCTGTTTCGGCCTCGTATCCTTCAGGATCATTGTTTTTTAAGTCGTTTAAATAATCTCTGTCTTCACTGAATAATAGAGAATCTAAAAATCGTTTTTCCCACTGTTTACCACCATCGGTGGTATGGTAAAACATGCCATACGCACCTACGGCAAAGCCTTCTAATTTATCTTTAAATAAAATATCTAAACACGGCTTATCTAAAGAAGGCTTAGCCTGTTGTAATTGCCAATTATTACCACCATCAACAGTGTTAATAATTGTGGCATCGTGCCCACATGCCCAACCGTTGTTTTCATCACTAAAATCAACAGCGGTTAATAACACTTGCGTAGGCACTAATTCTGCTTGTTGCCACGTTTCACCATTTGTACTTTTTATAACTGTGCCATGTTTACCTACAGCAACTAATTCATTGCCTGTATTGATAATATCGGTTAATAGTGTTTTTTGTGCATTAGGCGCACTAATTGCGTTTTTTGGTGTATCTTGAGCAAAACTCGCACCGCTTATAATCAGGCTGGCACATACCAAATACTTCATAAATTTTAATCGCCTTGAACTGAAAGGAGTGTTTGTCTTTGTAAACGAGGAAAGTTTTTGCGTTGAAAGACAAACGCGATGAGAAAGGAAAAAGGCACCTTGCTTAAACTTAGGTGCCTAGTTTTAATTTATCTACCTGCGCGACGTAATGCGCTAGATGTAAATTCATTATCATTAAATGATTTTGAAAAATCGTACATTTTTTCTTGGTTATCTAATCCTATAGCTAAATAACGACGTGAATTCAAATCATGATAAACTTCTAATGTACTCCACTGAGTAGGTACTTCGTAGTAGTTAAGACCGTAAGCCATTGCTACACGGTAAAGCTGATCACGGTTATCGTAAATGTCTGTTACCGTTACTTGCCAGCTATCTTCATCTATATAAAACACACGTTTTTTATAAATGTGACGCGTATCATCTTTAAGGTTAGCCTCTACTACCCAAACACGGTGCTTTTCATAACGAGTATGCTCAGGATTGATGTGGCCAGGCTTTAAAATGTCATCATACTCTAGCTTGTCACTGTGGAGCTTGTAGCTATTATATGGAACATAAAGCTCTTGCTTACCTTTAAGCGTCCAGTTGTAACGGTTTGGTGAGCCATTGAACATATCAAAGTCATCAGTAGTACGTAAGCTATCTGCTGCAGTACCCGGTGCGTCATAAGCAACGTTTGGTGCACGGCGAACACGACGCTGACCAGAATTATATGTCCATGCTTGGCGTGGCGTTAATATTTGGTCCATTGTTTCATGTACTAGTAATGCAGTACCCGCAAGACGTGCCGGTTGAGTAACACTCTGTTTAAACTTAAACAATATGTTTGAGTCTTGCAGCTCGGCAGGTGTAGCACTTGGATCAGAATATTTAACAAGTAGCTGTTCATCAAAACCAACATAGTTGTAAGAACCTGATGCTGTAGGTGCAGCTTGTCCACCAAAACGTTCGATTGACTCACCTCTAAAACGTAATAAATGGTTCCAAATTGCTTCTAATCCTGTTTTAGGGATAGGAAATGGAATACCAATAGCCGTATTTTTAATTCCGTTTCCGCCTTCAATCAATTCGGCAGTAGGCGCAAACTCTTTAGTTGCATCATAAACAAACTGAGGATATGAGGCCGAACGGCGTGTCTCATACACTGGCATTTTGAATGTGTCTGGATACGCTTCAAACAAAGCAATTTGGCCTGGGCTCAAGTTAGCTTTATATTTATCGATGTTTGATTTATCAATAGTGAAAAGCACTTTATCACTTGAAAAAGGGTCTAGGTGATGCATGCCAACTTCGTACCCTGCAGGAGCTGCAGTAATACCATTGTTCCATGCTGGAATTGAGCCGTCAGCGTTACCTGCTTTTTCGGCGCCCATTGGCGTTAAATCTTGACCTAAACGCGCTACTTCTTCAGCTGATAGTTTTGCTAAAGTAGCATTACTTGCAAACAAGCTAGCAAAAGCTGCTGCAATGAGGGTAGGTTTTTTAAGCATAATAATGTTACCCCTAAATAGAATATTTTAAATTGAAAGAAACGTAATCGCGGTCTGAGAAGGTGTTTACACCACCACCGCCCCAAAATGAGTTGTAGCTCACGTCAAGTGACCATGCATTTTGGTAGTTAAAGTTCATAGTAGCACCTAATGACTTACGATCTTCAATGAACAAGAACATCGGATCAGGTGTGTTACCATTTACGTCATGTGAAAATACAAAGCGAGGTGAAAAGTTGATACCGTTGTAAAGGTTAAAATAGTCACCCTTAGCAATTAGTCGGTAACCCCATGATGAACCCGTTGCAAACGACTTTTCTTCAGGACCATTTGAAAGACCTAAATGCAACGTTGAGTAATCTGTTGTACCTGGGCCAGTGATAACACCACTTCGACCAGTACCTGACACATTTAAACGCATTTCATCGTAATCTGGCATATCGTGAATTTTAACGGCGCCCACTTCACCTACCACAGCCCAACTGTCAGCTCCTAATGACGGGCCAAATAAATGCGTTGCAGTAAACTGAATTTGTGAGGTATCACGTTCAATATAACCTTTTGCAACTTCACCTGGACCTACAGAACTGATTGCATCACCAATACTCATTTGCGAAATACCGGCAAAATCAGGACGAATACCAGCAACGGCTAGCTGTTCAGGCATTGCTGTGTAAAGTAATTCTACATCATCAATTTGCAGAGGCTCGTCTTGTCTAAAAGCAAATTCACCTGCAAACGCAGTCTCGCCAATAGTCGTATTAAAGCTCACACCATAAAGTTTTATATCTTCAGGGTATTCATTCTCAGCTTTAGAAAATGCAACTAAGTCAGCAACATTATCATCAGTGATTTCTGTTGTAGAAATCATTGCTAAATCTTGTGCAATGGCAGCTTGAGAAAAATTAGATACACGCCCTGAAATAAGAGGACGACGGCTGTGGTAATTTACGTGGTAAAGCGCAATTTCAGTGTCATTCCACTCGGGTAAAAATATGCCTAATCGTAAACCATATTGACCACCATCATCTGGTTCAGTTTTACCGTTACCACCTTTACCTTTAAGTGCAACCTTGGTTGGGTGCGCTAGGTACATATTAGCTAGTAGAGCTTGGCCTTCTGCACTTGTAGGATCAATCCCCTGAGCCGCAGCTACTTGAGCATAGGTTGCAGTTAAGTTATTTAAACTTTCAGTTAAAAATGCAACATCTATATCAGGGTTAGACGTAAAGCCTAGCTGAACGTTTTGTTGGTAACCATTTTCTGCAGCAAAATCATTGGTAGAAAAATAAGTACCAGCAGCTGGCAAGCGAGTCTCATGCCATTGGTACTGATAAAAACCTTCTAGGGTGATGTTATCAGTAATACCCAATGATGCCCAAAGCATACCAACAGGAATAAATGCTTCTTTAAGCTCAGCGCCTGGCGCTTTCAATCTATCGATATCTACAGGGTTAACATTTATACCATGAGATATAAGCGTGCTTTCACCCCAGTTAACAACTTGCTGACCAAGACGAACTGAAAGTGGGTTTTTGCCGTCGTTTAAGTCGAAATCAGCCCAAACAAATGCATCAAGTAGACGAATGTCTGCACAGCTCTGTTCTTTTGTATCTTCATCATCACAAGGATCTACTCTTTGACCTGATGTAGGGTTTGCATAGGCAAAGTCACCATCCATCAAAGCAAAGTCATAAAAGTACATAAAACGAGTAAATAGACCGTAGTTATCTTTGTTTATTGAAAGGTCATGTGTTCCCTTTAACAGTTTGGAGAAAGAATCACCGCTGTCAAAGTTAAGATTACCTGCGTCACCATTATTTGAATACGACCCAGGCTGTGCCCAAATATCTTGTGAAGAATAAACTGTATTTAGGGCTGGGTTGTAACCAGTCCAATCAAAAGCAGGGTTATTACTTTTACCTATTAAGCTAAAGTCTCTATCTTCTACACGAATACTTTGGCCGTAAGAAAAAGTTGAATCGAAGGTTATATCAAACCCTCCGGCGTCAAATGTTACAGCCTGTGAACTTGCTGTAGTTAGGGCTAAACTAGCGGCTGCTAAACCTATAGCGATTTTGTTTTTAACAAAAAGCGATCTTCTTATCATTGTGGTTCCCCCCTGTCGCGGGTCATATTGTGTGATCAAGTTATTGTTTTTAGTGTAATCGTAACGATAGAAGCGAATTGTATAAATTACAAATAGTCGCATTCAATCTGTCATATATATAGTGTGTCAGCTGACGTTTACGTATTGGTAAGACGTCATACCAGATAATTTATACACGTTATTTAACAATAGAACAAATTGAAATTAACAAAAAGACAATATTTTTATGGTTTTATAACATAAAAATAGCGCTCTAAGCCACTCGTTCAATACGAATAAATTTATTTTCAGGGGTGAGTAACATTCTAAAACGCCCTCTGACACCTAAACTTGTAACAAACGGTCTTAAATGATCGGCAGAAAACCGAATTGACTTTCCGCCCTCTTCAACCACTTGCACAGAACTATATCGACCGTGGTAGTAATCCATACAGTCGTTATAGCTCAATCTTAAATTAAAGTAATATTCAAGCATTTAATTAAGCGCTTTTTCAACCTTCTCGAATAAGTCGTCACTTAGTCCATCTATATTAAATAAACGTTCTAATTGCGTCTTCATAAGCGCTGAACGTGTTTTATCATAACGTTTCCAAGACATAAACGGTGTTAGCATTCTTGACGCATTTTGTGGATTTATTGCATTCAGCTTAACAAGTAAATCACCAAGCAATTCATATCCTTGCCCGTCAGCACGGTGAAATTGCTGAGTGTTAAAGTAGCTAAAACTCCCCACTAAAGCACGGACTCTATTGGGGTTAGAAAAATCAAAACTTGGGTGCTCATATAATGACTTAATATTAAAAATAGCATCTTCACCTGTTCGCATTGCTTGAAGCGCAAACCACTTATCCATAACAAGTACATCATGTCGCCATTGACTATCAAAGTGCGACAATAAATCATCACAAAGCGGATGAGAGGCTTTTACCACAGCGCTAAGTGCACCCAATACATTGGTCATATTTGACGAGCTAGCAGCTAACTTAATAAATTTATCTGTTTGTTTGCTCGGCACCTTTGCAAGATAATGCAGGCAAATTTGCTGTAGTGAGCGCACAGCAACCGCTTCGGCGCTTATGCTGCCATCGTCATGTAATGAACCAAAACATGCAATAAGCTCATCATTAAGGCTTGTGGCAATTTGTATTTCGAACTGTGCTACAACACGAATAATTTCATCAACAGGAATAATTTCAAATTCTGCGGCTAAAGTGTCAAAGCTAGGTAATTTTAATAACTCTGCAATTAACGCTAAATCGCCTTGTTTTGAAACAATTAAAACACGCAAGGCTTCAATTATCTCGTCACTTAATTGAAATTGTGTATCTGAGTTAATTGCTGCTTTTACCGCTTTTATAAACAATTGTTGCTGTGCATCCCAACGTGAAAAATCACTTCGTGCAAAACGCATAATATGCAAAAGCTCAAGCTCAGTTGTTTGTTGAGTTAGGATACACGGAGCAGAAAAGTCTTCTAACAACACGGCAACAGGTTTACAAGTCACATTCTCAAAAGTATAACTCTGCTTTTTATCGGTAACATCAAGCACATTACTAACTTTTAAACCTTTGTACTGTAATTCGATACTATTGCCCGATTCGTCCAACAACTCAATAGCAAACGGGATGTGCAACGGTTTGTTATCTGGCTGATTAATCGGTGCTTTTTGCTCTATGGTTAGTGTGTAAGTGTTTGAGGCACTGTCGTAATGCTCTATAGCATTCAAACGAGGTGTGCCCGCCTGACTATACCAACGCTTAAACTGCCCTAGATTAACACCCGATGCGTCACTCATAGCACTGACAAAGTCATCACAGGTAACTGCTTGGCCGTCATGACGTTTAAAGTAAAGCGCCATCCCTTTTTGAAAGTTAACCTCACCAAGCAAGGTGTGCATCATTCTTATTACTTCAGCACCCTTGTCGTATACTGTTACGGTATAAAAGTTATTCATTTCAATAACTTTTTCGGGTCGAATAGGATGCGCCATAGGCCCTGCGTCTTCACTGAACTGATGCGTACGCATCACCTTAACAGCATCAATGCGGTTGAGTGCACGCGATCCAAGATCACTACTAAATTCTTGGTCTCTAAATACAGTGAGTCCCTCTTTAAGTGATAACTGAAACCAATCTCTGCACGTAACACGATTACCAGTCCAATTGTGAAAGTATTCATGACCTACTATAGACTCAATAGTATGGTAATCTTTATCCGTTGCTGTTTCTTGATTGGCCAAAACACATTTACTGTTAAATATATTTAAGCCTTTGTTTTCCATTGCACCCATATTAAAGAAATCTACGGCTACAATCATGTATATATCAAGGTCATATTCTAAATTAAAACGCTCCTCATCCCATTGCATAGATTTTTTAAGTGATTGCATCGCATGCGGTGTTTTAGGCAAATTACCCTTATCTACAAATAATGCTAAATCAATTTTTCGGCCACTTTTAGTTGTATAGGTATCGTTTAATACATCAAAATCACCAGCAACTAATGCAAATAAATAGCTTGGTTTTTTAAATGGGTCTTGCCATTTAGAAAAATGACGGCCGTCAGGTGTCTCACCTTTGTCAATTTGGTTACCATTAGACAATAAATGCGTGTATCTTGAATCAGCAATAATAGTCACATCAAACGTAGACAACACATCAGGACGATCCATGTAATATGTTATCTTTCTGAAGCCCTGTGCCTCACACTGTGTACAATAGGCTCCACCAGATAAGTAAAGACCTTCTAAAGATGTATTTGTCTCAGGAGATATCTCGGTCACAATACGTAATTTACAACGTTCTGGTAAGTTATTAATAATTAGCTGTTCATCAACAACGCTATAATCTGTTATCTCAATCGCATCTATCGATAAGGACGTTAAACGTAAATCTATGCCATCTAGTATTAGAGGTGATTGATTATCACCAACACGCGTTAACGTCAGTACGCTTGTTACCGTTGTATTTGTAGGCTGAAGATCAAACGTTAAGTCTGTGTGGTCTATTAAAAAATTTGGTGCTTTATAGTCTTTGAGATATTGAGCTTGAGGTTTTTTTGAGTCGGTCATAATTACTCCAAAAAAAGCGCCTCTATATGAAGAGGCGCTACTAAATTTAGGCAGATTGTTTCGGCTTAATACGTAAGATTTTAATACCGAGATACGCATATATAACAGCTAAAACGGGATTAATTAAGTTAAAGAAAGCGTAAAGTGCGTAATCGAAAGGGTTTATTAAAAGTACACTTTGCATGTAAGCACCACACGTATTCCAAGGAATAAGTGGACTGGTAATCGTACCGCCATCTTCTAAGGTGCGAGATAAATTAACCGGCTTTAAACCGCGCTTTTCATATTCATCTTTAAACATACGTCCAGGAACCACAATAGCAATATATTGATCGGCTGCAATGAGGTTAGTACCAATACACGTTGCAATAGTTGAGGCAATTAAAGAGCCTGTACTTTTCGCTATTTTTAAAATACTTTTTACGAAAATGTCTAACAAGCCTGTTTTTTCCATAATAGCGCCAAACATAAGCGCAGTCATAATTAACCACGTCGTTGTTAACATTCCCGCCATACCACCACCGCTAAGTAGTGAGTCCATTTTGTCATCACCGGTATCGATGCTAAAACCGTCAAAAAATGTCGTCCATACTAATTTGAAATACCCAACCACTTCGCCTTGAGAAGTATCAATTTGAGAACCAATTAAGTCAGACTGAAATAGCATAGCCCAAACAGCACCAACCACAGCACCAATAGAAATAGCAGGAAAAGCAGGCATTTTTTTAATTGCTAGCACTAAAAGCACAATTAAAGGAATGAGCATCTCAAAACCAATATTGAAGTTTTGCTCCAAAATTAGCGTAATTTCGTCTAAACGCCCAGCCTCATTAGAAGCCGTTGCGTTAAAGCCCATAAATATAAATATAATAAGCGCAATCACAAAGCTTGGAACTGTTGTCCATAGCATATGCTGAATATGTTCAAATAAGTCAGAGCCAACCACTGCGGGCGCTAAGTTAGTTGTTTCAGAGAGTGGGCTTAGTTTGTCACCAAAATACGCACCAGATATAACAGCACCAGCTGTAACTGTCTGATCTAAACCAAGACCCGTAGCAACACCTAATAAAGCAACACCAATTGTAGCTGCAGTGGTCCACGAGCTACCAATGCTCATAGCCACAATGCCACAAATTAAACAACTTGCTGCATAAAACCAACTAGGGTTAATTACTTGCAGGCCATAATATATTAGCGTTGGTACTGTGCCCGATAACAACCAAGTACCTATCAAAGCACCTACCATTAATAAGATGAGTATAGCGCCAAGAGAAAGTGTTATCCCCTCTATCATAGCTTGCTCAAGCTTTTTCCACGTGTAGCCGTTTTTTAGGCCAATTAGAGCAGCTGCGAAGGTTGCAAATAAAAGTGCAATTTGGTTTGGTCCAGATGACGAGTTGTCACCAAATAAGTAAACCGCAGCCCCTAACAAACAAATTAAAACTGAAATAGGAATTAATGCATCAAGAAATGAGGCGGGGTTTACTGGTTTATCATCCAATGGGTTCAAAGTTGAGACTCCTACACACATACAGCGTGTTTAATTATTATTTTTAGCACTTAGTGCGTATTAACTGAGCATTTCTAAGCCGGCTCAATTTTTAATAGTTAGAGATTATAACAATTTAGGCTGTGATAGGTAGCAAAAAAGGCGCACGAGCGCCTTTTTTGTAGTGGTAAAACCAGTTTTTACTTTTTGGCGATGCGACCAAAGTTAATGTAGTCCTGAGTAATTAAGGCTGCTTCTTCAAGGAACGGGTCAAGCTCATCAATTACATCTGGTACATCATCTAGGTTTTCAACCGGATCTTTACCTAATCGTTTCAAGCGCTCATTTGTACGAACTAATGCACGCGCTTCACCTTCTTCTTTTTCTTTAATACGCGTGGCTTCAACTAAAGAAATCGTTTTACGATCTTTTTCTTCGTTGTACAACGCTATATCATCAAACACGTAGCCGAACTCAGGTTCAGATTTAATACGATCTTTATGCTGCTTTTCTAAGTAAGGAATAACTGGAGTTAAATTTCCTAACTTTTTATATTTTGCTTTAACAATGCTATCCCAAGGAAGTGCATTATCTTGTTTACTTTCACCCCACTCGGCAGGATCTATAGCCGATGGAAATGAAATGTCAGGAATAACACCTTTGTGCTGAGTACTGCCGCCATTAATACGGTAAAATTTAGCAATGGTGTATTGCACGCTACCTAATGGGTTGTCGTAAAGATCATACGCTCTTGCAAGACCTTTATGTTGCTGCACGGTGCCTTTACCAAATGTTTGTTCGCCAATAATAACAGCGCGACCATAATCTTGCATTGCAGCGGCAAAAATCTCAGATGCAGACGCACTGTAACGATCAACTAAAACCGTTAATGGCCCGTCGTAATAAGTAACGCCATCACGATCTCTTTGCTCTTCAATTCGGTTATTTAGAGTATGTATTTGTACAACAGGACCTTGATCGAAAAACAAGCCAGAAAGCTGGGTCGCTTCGTATAACGAACCACCACCATTTTGACGTAAGTCGATGATAATACCGTCTACTTTAGCCTCTTTTAATTTAGCTAACTCAACTTTTACGTCTTTAGACAAATTGTTGTAGAAACCTGGGATTTCAATAACCCCAATTTTGCTTGATAAATCAGAATATTTAGCTTCAAACACTTCTGACTTTGCGGCTCTGTCTTCAAGGCGGATTTTGTCACGAGTAATTTCGACCACTTTAGGTGTGCCGTGAGCATCTGCACCTTTCAAATATTGTAAACGTACTTTCGTGCCTTTAGGGCCTTTTATTAAATCTACAACATCGTCTAAACGCCAGCCAATCACATCGGTAAAATCTTCACCGTCTTGTGCTACGCCAATAATACGGTCATCTGCTTTAATTTGTTCGGTTTTGTCTGCAGGACCACCTGGTACAAGACTACGAATTACGGTGTAATCTTCGTCAGGAGTTAGTACAGCACCAATGCCTTCAAGTTCTAGGTCCATATCCATTTTAAATTGTTCAGCACGTCTTGGTGATAAGTAAGACGTATGCGCCTCAATAGTGCGAGCTAAAGAATTTAAAACAATTTGAAATGCATCTTCTGAGTTAGATTGAACTAGACGCTTTTCAGCGTTTTTGTATCGCTTGGTAAGAACCTCTTTGATTCCTTCCCAATCTTTACCAGTCATTTTTAATCGCAGTGCATCGTACTTAACACGCTCTCGCCAGATCTCGTCTAGCTCTGCTTGCGATGTTGGCCACGTTGCATCTTCACGATCAAAAAAGTATTCATCTTGTTTTTCGAACGTCATTTCATTTTCTAATAAAGAAAGTGAATATTCGTAACGTTCAAAACGGCGCTTTAGGCTTAAATTGAAAATATCAAACGTAAAGCCTAGCTTGCCGGTAGTTAAAGCGTTGTCAAAGCTATCGCGATATTGCTCAAAGGATGCAATATCACTGGCTAAAAAAACGCTTTTATTAAAATCAAGGGATTCGATGTAACGATCGTACACTTTACTAGAAAGTTCATCGTTAAATCGAACCGGGATATAGTGTGAACGAGTAAATAAGCTTGCCACGCGCTTACTGGCAGTGCCATGTTGACTTTCTTGCTTGAGTAGAGGTAAATCATCAATGGTGACAGGCTCTACAGCAGCAAATAATGAACCTGAAAACAGGGCTGCAACTACCGGAATGAGCGTAAACTTTTTACTCATACAAACTCCTTAATTTATGTACAACTTAAACAGTGTATAAGCTGTCTGCTTTGGTTTTAACTTGCATACCAGTCACTAATTCAACATGAACGTCGTCTTTATTTACTTCAGTGATTACTGCATTTACAAGTGCTTGGCCTAGTTTAACTTTAACCTTGTTATTAACCTTGACCTCTGTTGCTGGTAAAGGTTCAATTTTACCTGAACGTTTAGCGGGTGCAGATTTAGTTGCTTTGCTAGCTGACGCATTTTTATCAGCGCCCTTGTTTGCATGTGCAGGCTTCTTCTTAAAGTTTTTAGAATCTGAGTCTTGACGTGGACGCTGTTGTTTCTTGCGCTTCGCCATTTTTGCACGGCTTTCTTCTAGTGCTTTTTGAGCATGATCAATGTGCTCTTGCTCAACTTTTTCACCTTCATTGCCATCAAGGTCAATACGAAACTCCGACTTTGTCACAGCTTCTAAATAACGCCAGTTAGACGTGTATTTTCTTAGTGCTTGACGAACTTGAGTCTTGCTTACTTTTTCAGACCCTTCAATACGCTCAGCAATATCTTTAAAAATACCGACTTTAAGCGGTTTGATACCGTCTTTTTGTTTAAAACATTGTGGAAATTCTTGGTACAAGAACTCCAATACTTCATTAATATCTTTTAGCTTGTTTGTGGTTTCCATTTTAGAACCTATTTTTCACATCTTTTCATCAAGGGACGAATCAACATAGTGTATTACCCAGTCGACCAGTTCTTCGAAATCGGCTTCTAGTACAGCCATATCACCTCGAAGGTGTTCCCAAATACCATTTATTATTTCATCGATTGATTCACAATCTAAATCATCTGGGAGTTTGTCCCAAGCAATGTGAATCAAATCATTGAGCGTTTCCGCTACATGTTCTTCTTCGCCTTCCCAGTCGCCTACATCTTGTATAGCAAATAGGTAGTCTTGAACATTTAGCAAATCTTTCATTACAAGCTAGCCTCAAAGCATTTAACCAATGCTTCTAATCCCGCTTTGTCATCAGTGTCAAATCTAGAAATACTAGGACTATCAATATCTAGCACTGCAAATATTTTACCATGTTTCATGATAGGTACAACAATCTCAGAGTTCGATGCTGCATCACAGGCAATATGCCCATCGAAGGCATGAACATCTTCAATTAGTTGTGTTTGCAACGTAGCTGCAGCCGTTCCACATACACCCTTTCCAACTGGAATACGGATACATGCTGGGTTACCCTGAAATGGGCCTAGCACTAATTCTGACGGCGAATCAATAAAGTAAAAGCCCGCCCAATTTACATCATCTAATGAGGTAAATAACAGCGCGCTTATATTTGCCATATTAGCAATTACATTCGACTCGCCGGTAATCAGCGATTCAGTTTGTTTAACTAATGACTGGTAAAAATCGTGCTTTTGCATACCAAACTACTTCTTATTAAACATACAGTAGCTAAAGGTACTCTTTGTGATGAAAAATTGGAACCTTTTGCAGGTAAAAAAAAGGAATTTCCGTAGTTTAAAAGCGTCCTTGGTTAATAAAGACGCGATTATGATTTTGAAGTTTTACGAAGACCAAATAAAAACAGCCCTGCCGCTATTGCTGACATAACACTATTTATTAAAAATATTTCGCCTGTGGAGGCACTTAAAAGAAAGCTAAAAATAGCACCACCAAGTAAACCAAGCGTTAAAACACCGGAATAGTTTACTTTTGAATATTTAAACATTAATAAATAGCCTGGGACAACAAATGCAGCCATTGTTAAGCCAACAATATGCGCATTAGATATGGCTGTCATCAATAATGAAAAAAATATAGAGACAAATTCACCTTGTAGCGTTATTGAATAATAAATACCTAATAGGCTACCCACAATCACAGGAGAAAGTAATGAAAGCGCAACGCTTTTTGCTAATTGGTGTTTCATTTAATAGTCCTTAACAACACACTTAAACTCTATTTATAAGCATGCACCAAGAACCCAAAGTTAGAAACAGAGACTATGGTCGTAAATTACGAACAAAAATAAACCACATTACGCCATCAACTCATCACTTTTTATAAGCGTAAAGTTTTAAGCTCAAAACAGCTCAGTTGTCATAACTGAGCTATTTGGCTTGAGAGTTCAAAACGACGAGAAGTTACAATTTCTTCTAGCACCGCCAACCTTTCGTTTAAGACTTTTGATTGTTTTTCTAATGCTACGATCTTTGAAGCATCAATAGCACTTTGCAATTTTGCTTGTGTCTCAACCTTTGAGGTTTTATAACTGAAGTAGCGCTTAAGGGCTGCCAATAACAGAACGGGTGAGCTAAATACAATAATAACCATAAATAATTCGAACATAATAACTCCTGCATTTAATATTAATTTACTGCACACGCAGCTGAATGAGCTCGGGTTTGAAGCAATTTAGATAAAACTACTTCGCGTGGTTTACCTTTTCGAATTAGCATCTCTACATACACAATACTTAATACAATTGCTGTTGCCTTAAATAGATTACCTTGTAAATCCCCTGCTGCCCCACCTGACATCCCAAAGATCCCGTAAGCCGCATTCATAAAAATATGCATCCACATTGGGAACCAAATACGGTATCCACATTCGCAATACAGCCACGCAAACCAAGTCCCTGCAATCGTTGTTACCGTAACTGCCATCACTGCAGATAAAGGGTCATTGCCTTGATAAATGTGCCCCATACCAAATATCACAGAACTAACTAACGCTGCAGGTATAAAGCCCCAACGGCAGTATTTAAATAGCACACCAAATAATGCAGCTCTAAAGATGACTTCTTCAAAAAAACCGGCATAAACCGAACCCGTAATGATCGCTGATATCGAAAGATGAAGTTCACTACTTAAAAATGCATACCCTAGAGTCATAGGAATACAACAGAGCAACGCTGCAAGTGTATAATTAATGAATCCATCAAAGCTAAGTCCTATTGACTCAAACAACCTCTCTTGTTTAAACAAAACAATGGCAGCAGCAACTAACGGACCATATAAAAAGGTAAATTTAGCGGGAATGAATAAAATATCAGTTTGGTTATCAATATTAGATAACCAGCTAGACCAACCATCTCCCCAAAAATGCCTCATTACGTAGTGACAAAATATAAATATAGTAATTATTAGAAACGCATGCATAGCGTGTTTCATACCTCTTTTCCTCGTTAAGTTGTTAAATTCAACTTAATCCTGGCAATAGCATAAGCACAAAGCGACTCATTAGGGCTTAGCTGCAATTTAAGGTATAAAACTCACTGTTTTGGGGTGGTTAACATGTTTTTGGGGCTAACAACAAAGCGTCTTTTATTGTTTTAACGTAGGTGCGAGACACTGGTATTGTAACATTTGATTCATTAAGTGATAACTGTAACCCACCTGCGTTACCACTATAATGCTTAACGCTTTGTAAGTTGATCGCATAAGAACGGTGGCATTTTATAACAGATGTATTGTGAGGTAGTTGTCTTAACAATCCTGTAAGTGATGTTCGTAATAAACTCTGAACTATTTTATCACCATCAAAAATGGTGATTTCACAGTAATTATCAGCAGATTTAATAAATAAGATGTGATGGTGAGCAACTTTAACCTCATCATTTTTATTTTCGCCTTTAAGTGAGATTGTCTCTAACGCAGTTTCTTCTAACCGCGTTTGATTTTCGTCAGCTGCGCTTGAGGGTATTAAATTTTTTACGTGCCGGTTTACCAGAAGTAAAAATATAAGGGGAAATACACCAATACAAAATATATATCCCACGAAGAGTAATTGATTTTGCCAGTGCCAAGACCCCAGCACTGCAACCACAAAATACCCGTGATTAAATAATGCTGTTATCAGTAAATATGTAAAAGGAATAATAGTTAAATGTTTTAACTTATCATTAAAGTTTATTTTGAGTAATGCGATTTCAATTGCACCCGATAGGAGCAAAGCACAAAAGGTGACTAACCCATATCCAGATAGCCGGAGTAACTTATAGGGTTCGCTATCGTTTGAAGTACCAAACGGTTGAAAAATAAAAAGTACAAAAAGTGTTATAAACGAGAACATAACAGCACGATATATAACTAACTTCCTTGATTCTAAGTCATCTTTTAGCCACAACATCCTATTTTATATACCTTTAGTTTTGAGATATTTAAAAGTAACACACATTAATATGCGCATTCTATTGCATTTAAACTCTTTTTATAGTGATTTTTAATCGGCAAGAAAGTCAAACATGAAGCTAAATAAACATTGTTTCGTGATGTAAAATATACATATTAGCGTTCAATGAACTTTAGATATGACTCGTGGATAAAAAGCGGGTCATAATTAAGTGAAGAATTTTGTTTCCAATACAAAAAGCCCGCTGTTTAGCGGGCTTTAATG
>NZ_JALNTI010000008.1:0-39796 GCF_023161925.1 Pseudoalteromonas sp. 2CM32C
TGGCTGGGATACCAGGATTTGAACCTGGGAATGCCAGGATCAAAACCTGGTGCCTTACCGCTTGGCGATATCCCAACAAAGAAATATTTGATTTTTTTAGTTCTAATCAAGAACGTGGTGCGGAAGGAGAGACTTGAACTCTCACATCCTAAGATACTGGAACCTAAATCCAGCGCGTCTACCAATTCCGCCACTCCCGCATATAGTTTTATGTTTATACTCATAACAGAGTTATTCTTTAACAACACTCTTTGGTAGAAGAAGTTGGCTGGGATACCAGGATTTGAACCTGGGAATGCCAGGATCAAAACCTGGTGCCTTACCGCTTGGCGATATCCCAACAAAGAATTAGCTGATAATTTCAGTTCTAATCAAGAACATGGTGCGGAAGGAGAGACTTGAACTCTCACATCCTAAGATACTGGAACCTAAATCCAGCGCGTCTACCAATTCCGCCACTCCCGCATTTTTAACTTTGAATAATCAAAGAAAGGTAGTTATTTTAGACTCTTCATTGAGTTGCAATTTAACTCTTGCAGAGCCAATTCTTAAAAAAGAAATGGTGGCTAAGACGGGATTTGAACCTGTGACCCCATCATTATGAGTGATGTGCTCTAACCAGCTGAGCTACTTAGCCATTGTTGGCTGGGATACCAGGATTTGAACCTGGGAATGCCAGGATCAAAACCTGGTGCCTTACCGCTTGGCGATATCCCAACAATAAACAACTGATAGTTTTAATTCTTATCAAGAATAATGGTGCGGAAGGAGAGACTTGAACTCTCACATCCTAAGATACTGGAACCTAAATCCAGCGCGTCTACCAATTCCGCCACTCCCGCACACAAGGTAGTTATTTTAAACTCTTCATTGAGCAACAAAAAATAAATGGTGGCTAAGACGGGATTTGAACCTGTGACCCCATCATTATGAGTGATGTGCTCTAACCAGCTGAGCTACTTAGCCATCTTTTTTGTTAGCACTTCATCGCTGAGTGCGGGGCGTATTATGCTGACATGACCCAAATTCGTCAACACATTTTTTGCAAAAAAACGCTTAACTGTGTTTGTTTGCAGGAAAATTAAGCTAACAGGCTAAATTTTAATAAAAACGCCGTTTTTTTAACACCGATTAAAGAGGAAGTATAACAGGTTACGTTTTTTTAAAATTAACTTAGTGTTATTTATCCCCTAAAAGCTGACAGCGTATATACGTTTAAAAACAAAAAAGGCTCGTAAAAACGAGCCTTTAAAATTTATTTCCCTAAATAGAGGGAATAAATACTTATACGTTAAACAGGAAGTTCATTACATCGCCATCTTTAACAATGTACTCTTTACCTTCTTGGCGCATTTTACCCGCTTCTTTTGCACCACTTTCACCTTTACAGTTAATGTAGTCGTCATAAGCAATGGTTTGTGCACGGATAAATCCACGTTCAAAATCGGTATGAATTTTACCAGCAGCTTGCGGCGCTGTTGCACCTACAGGAATTGTCCAAGCTCGCACTTCTTTTACGCCTGCGGTAAAGTAAGTTTGTAGCTTGAGTAATTCGTAGCCGCCTCGAATTACAAGGTTAAGGCCTGGCTCTTCTAAGCCAAGGTCAGCCATAAATTCGAGTTTGTCTTCATCATCAAGTTCAGATAACTCAGATTCGATTGCTGCGCACACAGGGACAACCACAGCGCCTTCTGATTCAGCTATAGCGCGAACGCGATCAAGTAGTGGGTTATTCTCAAAACCATCCTCTGCTACGTTTGCAATATACATAGTTGGCTTGATAGTTAAGAAGTTGATAGAGCTGATAGCTGCTTTTTCTTCTTTAGTTAATTCTAACGATCGAAGTGTAAGGCCTTCATCAAGGTGTACTTTTACTTTTTCAAGCGCCGCATTTTGTTCTTTTGCGTCTTTATCGCCGCCTTTCGCTTTTTTAGCATTACGGAACATCGCTTTCTCAGCGCTGTCCATATCAGCAAGTACTAACTCAGTATTGATCACGTCAATATCGTCAGCAGGGTCAATTGTACCCGCTACGTGTATTACATTTTCGTCTTCAAAACAACGTACTACATGACCAATTGCATCAGTTTCACGAATATTCGCTAGGAACTGATTACCAAGGCCTTCACCTTTTGATGCGCCTTTTACAAGGCCTGCAATATCAACAAACTCCATACTTGTAGTAAGAATACGTTGTGGGTTTACAATTTTAGCAAGCTCGTCCAAGCGAGGATCTGGAACAGGTACCACACCTGTATTAGGCTCAATGGTACAAAAAGGAAAATTAGCGGCTTCAATACCCGCTTTAGTTAATGCATTGAAAAGCGTTGATTTACCTACGTTAGGCAAGCCAACGATGCCACATTTAAAACCCATAGTAAGATACCTTGTTTAGAATTCGTTTAACCGTGCACTTGGACTCAAGTTTATTAGGGTTTAAACGAATGAAGTCTGTTTTGTGCTTTTAGCACGCCGTCTTTTGCAAGTATTTCCATACAACGAACTGCTTCATCTACAGCAGCATCCATTTTTTCTTGGTCAACCTTTGGCGCTTTTCCAAGCACCCAGCCGGTAACCATTTCACGATGTCCTGGATGACCTATGCCAACACGTAAACGCATAAAATCTTTTTGATTTGCCATTTTTGCCATAATGTCTTTTAAACCATTATGACCACCGTGTCCGCCCCCTTTTTTTAATTTGGCGACACCGGTCTCTAAATCCATCTCGTCATGTGCAACTAAGATATTTTTAACAGGGATTTTGAAAAAGTTGGCTAAACTACTGACCGCTTTACCACTTAAATTCATGTAAGTAGTGGGGATCAATAATTTGAATTCTTGGCCTTGGATTATCACTTTGCCAGTAAGGCCGTGATATTTAGGATCGTGTTTTAGCGTACAGTTGTAGCGTGCTGCGAGTTGCTCGATGAACCAAGCACCTGCATTGTGGCGTGTATTTGCGTATTCGGGGCCTGGATTAGCCAGGCCCACAAGCATTTGAATAGAATTCAAGGTGCGAGACCTTAAATATTATTCTGCAGCGTCTGAAGCTTCTTCGTCTTCAGCTGGAGCTGCTTTGTTTGCTTTGATTGTAACTACTGAAAGGTCATGGCCTTCGCCTTTACCTAATTCAACAGACGCAACGCCTGCAGGTAGTTGTAAATCAGAGATATGGATTGAATCACCAGCTACTAACTCAGAAACATTTACTTCAATGAATTCTGGTAATGCTTTTGGAAGACAAGAAATTTCAACATCAGTTAACTGGTGAACAACAGTTGCGCCAGCTTTAGTTACGATTTCTTCACCGATGAAGTGAAGAGGAACTTTAGTTGTTAATTTATGAGTTGCGTCTACACGTTGGAAATCAAGGTGAGTAAGCTTAGGCTTGAATGGGTGACGTTGAATATCTTTTAAGATAGCTTCAACTTTCTCGCCGCCTACATTAAGTGTAAGAATATGAGTGTAAAAACCTTCGTCTTCTTGTGCTTTGATCATATCTTTATGAGCAAAAGTAAGAGATAAAGCTTCTTTGTCAGCTCCGTAAAGGATTGCAGGAACTTTGTCTTCGCGACGTAGGCGGCGGCTCGCACCAGTACCAGTTTCTACGCGAAGTTCAGCGTCATATGTATAAGTTGTGTTAGACATGATGTCTCCAATTATTTAAAAGTTTAGGGCCTTTGCGACCAAGGTCCCTAGCCAAAAGGCGCGCTATCATACCACTGTGATTCAGTAAAATATACATAGCATACAAAAAAAGCGCCAAAAGGCGCTTTTGTTTTCAGCAAATACCTGAGATTAGTGCTCAAACATTGCTGAAATAGATTCTTCGTTGCTAATACGACGAATAGTTTCTGCTAACATATCAGCAAGCGTTAGCACTTTTACTTTATCAAGCGCTTTAAGTTCATCAGATAATGGAATTGAGTCGGTTACAATAACTTCGTCAATAACAGAATCACGTAAATTTTCAGCTGCTTTACCTGATAAAATAGGGTGAGTTGCATAAGCAAATACGCGTTTAGCACCATGTTCTTTAAGTGCTTCAGCGGCTTTACATAACGTACCGCCAGTATCAATCATGTCATCAACAATGATACAGTCACGGCCTTCTACATCACCAATAATATGCATTACCTGAGAAACATTTGCCTGTGGGCGGCGTTTATCAATAATAGCCAAATCAGTATCGTCTAATAGTTTTGCAATTGCACGTGCGCGCACTACACCACCAATATCTGGAGAAACAATAACAACATCATCAAAATGACGCTCTTTCATATCTTCAAGTAATACAGGGCTACCAAATACATTATCTACTGGTACATCAAAGAAGCCTTGAATTTGCTCTGCATGTAAATCAACCGTAAGTACACGGTCTACACCTACACTCGATAAGAAATCGGCAACAACTTTAGCAGTGATTGGTACGCGGGCAGAACGTACGCGACGGTCTTGGCGGGCATAACCAAAATAAGGAATGACGGCAGTAATACGACCCGCAGATGCGCGACGAAGAGCATCAACCATAACGATAAGTTCCATAAGGTTATCGTTTGTAGGGGCACAGGTTGATTGCAAGATAAAAACATCCGAGCCACGAACATTTTCATTAATTTGAACACTGATCTCACCGTCGCTAAAACGGCCAACAACAGCATCGCCTAATTCAATATATAAACGTTTTGCAACTTTTTGAGCTAACTCAGGTGTTGCGTTACCAGCGAAGAGCTTCATGTCAGGCACGGTAGGGTTCCTCAGGCACTGAAATTTTGGACTAACGAGTAATGATAAAAATCATTACGAGTTAACTTATGATTACTTTTACGTTACTTCATTGATCGAAAATGGCGGTTAACTCCGTATGAGCGGGAGAGATATTAGCATTTGACGCTACAAATCCCTGCCAAGTATGGGGGAGGTTAGCAAGTACATGGCTAGCTTGAGCTTGTGTATCAAACTCTACAAAACAACATGAACCTGTTCCGGTCATCTTCGACGGAGCGTATTTTAGCAACCACTGGAGGGTTTTTTCAACCTCGGGGCATAGCTTTTTAACTAAAGGCTCACAATCGTTGTGCAAAGTTTGCCGATTCCAATCACCTGAGATTTTTGGTGTATCGCGTTTTAAGTCGGGGTGAGTGAATATTTTAGCGGTGCTTACATGCTGGTTTGGGTGCACAACACAGTACCATTTTTGCGCAAGTTCAACACGGTGTAGTTTTTCCCCAATGCCTTGCGCAATGGCGCTTTCACCACGTATAAATACAGGCACATCAGCCCCTAATTGTAAGCCTAAATTAGCAAGTTTATTAATGTCGTAATTAATATTCCACAGTTTATTGAGCGCTAATAGTGTTGTTGCCGCATCAGACGATCCCCCTCCAACACCTCCTCCCATAGGCAGTCGTTTTATCAAATTTATTTTTACACCGTGCTTTGTTTTAGCATCAGTTTGTAACATTAAAGCAGCTTTATAGATGAGATTATCTTCAAGTGGTATGTCTTTAGTATCACCAGTGATTAAAATTGATGATTCATCTGTTAACTCAAAAGAGAGCTCATCGCCGAAGTTTAAGAAGGTAAATAAGGTTTCTAATTCGTGATAACCGTCATCTCGGCGCGCATTAATATGTAAAAATAAATTGAGTTTTGCAGGTGCAATAAGTGAAAAAAAGGTTTTGCTATTCATAGTTAATTAAATTGCCAGTCATATAGTTGAATTTTAATTTTAATTTTTTGGTGTTTGAGCGTCAGTTTTGTAGGCAACCAATAACCAGCGGTTTGTATATAATCAGCATAGTTTATTTGCCATTGTTTACTTTCATTATCTAACCAAAGTACTTGCTTCGAACGGCCAAGTTCATCAACTTGTAACGATTGTGAATCAATAGTGCCTTTAAGCCAGTCATCAGCATTATTAACAGGTAAAGCAAAGCCAGTTAAGCGCTTAAGCAGCGCAGATGCATTGGTATCTACATAAACTTTATCGTCAAATTCAAGCTCAGCAACATTGCGCGACTGTTTTAGTTGTAAAATGCGTGTGCCAATAAATGAAGTCAGTACTAAATTATTGTTATTTTCTTGTTGCTGCCAATTTAAGTTTGCAGATTGGCGCTCATCGGGACTAATAAAAGCAAGTTTCCCCTCTACATGCCAAGTTTTTTGATTGGCGAGTTGACCTTTCCAGTTGTCGTAAATTGCTGTTTTATCGGGTGATTGTTGCGCGCAGCCACTTAAAAGCATAAAAGTTATAGCTAATATTAAATAATGTCTAATCAAATGTTGTTCCTTACTTTCCATATTCCGCTGATTTTTGGTAAAATTGCCGCCTTTAAAGTAGGGCTCAGCAATATTTGGCAAACATGACCATAATAGCACTAGGTATAAATCACAAAACTGCTTCCGTAGAACTGCGTGAAAAAGTGGCTTTTTCGCCTGAGCAAATGTCAGAGGCGTTGCAGCAATTAAGTGGCCATGCCGACTTTAATGAAGCTGTGATCGTGTCTACCTGTAACCGAACAGAAATCTATTGTAGCCTTGCTCAGCAAAATTCCCAAACACTGTTAGCATGGCTTGCCAGTTTCCATGGTTTAGATGAACAGGAACTGAGTAATAACATTTATTGCCATGAGGGCAATCAAGCAATTAACCATTTAATGCGCGTTGCCTGCGGTTTAGATTCGCTTGTGTTAGGTGAACCGCAAATTTTAGGGCAAATTAAACAAGCCTATAATAGTGCTAAAACTCATGATGCAGTGGGTGTTACATTTGATCGTTTGTTTCAAAAGACATTTTCGGTTGCTAAAGAGGTCCGAACTGAAACTAACATAGGCGCCAGTGCAGTTTCGGTGGCGTTTGCGGCTGTTAATTTAGCTAAGCATATTTATGGCAAGCTTGATAAAACCAATGTGTTATTAATAGGTGCAGGCGAAACAATAGAACTGGTTGCTAAGCATTTGTATCAAAATGAGCCACAAAATATAACAGTAGCCAATAGAACGATTGAACGAGCCCGCAATTTAGCCGATGAAGTGTCTGCAGATGTCATTGCATTAGCGCAGTTGCCAGAGCGTTTGCATAACGCAGATATTATAATAAGCTCAACGGCCAGTACACTGCCTATTATTGGTAAAGGTGTTGTGGAGCAAGCACTAAAGCAGCGCCGTAACAAACCGATGTTGTTTATTGATATTGCGGTACCGCGCGACATTGAAAGCCAAGTTGGTGAGCTAGATGCGGCTTATTTATACTCGGTTGACGACTTACAAACGATTGTAAGTGAAAATATGGCAGCGCGAGAACAAGCTGCACAGCAGGCACAGATAATTATTACTGAGCGCACCAAAGAGTTTTGTATGTGGATGCGTTCACTCGATTCTGTGGGGTTAATTCGTCACTATCGAAACGATGTTCAAACAATTAAGTCGGAATTAGTAGAAAGAGCAGTTAGCCAGCTTTCTAGTGGTAAAGACGCAGAAAAAGTAATTTTAGAATTGGCCAATAAGTTAACCAACCGCTTAATGCACGCGCCTACCCGTGCCATTCAAGATGCGGCTAAAAAAGGTGAAGTGGCTCAATTAAATCAGTTGAAAAAAATGTTAGGTATTGATCAGGAATAACCGTTAAATGAAAGAGTCTGTTTATAATAAATTAGAAACGCTAGTAGAGCGCTACGAAGAAGTACAAGCACTGTTGAGCGACCCGTCGGTTATTAGCGATCAAAATCGCTTTCGTGGCCTTTCAAAAGAATACTCTGAACTTGAAGAAATAGTTAAAACTTTTTTATCGTTTCAACAAACAAAAGAAGATTTAGCAAGCGCTGAAGAGATGCTTAAAGACTCAGACCCTGATATGCGAGAAATGGCACAGGAAGAGTATAAAGAAGCCAAAGCACAAATATTGAGCCTTGAAGATGAAATTCAGGTATTAATGCTTCCTAAAGATCCAAAAGATAATAACAATGTATTTTTAGAAGTCCGCGCAGGCACAGGGGGTGATGAAGCCGCTATTTTTGCCGGTGATTTATTTAGAATGTACAGCCGTTTTGCTGAAACGCAAAAGTGGAAATTAGAAGTAGTAACTACCAATGAAGGTGAACACGGTGGTTACAAAGAAGTCATTGCTAACATTAGCGGTGAAGGCGTATACGGTAAGCTTAAATTTGAGTCTGGCGTACACCGTGTACAACGTGTACCAGAGACTGAATCGCAAGGTCGTGTTCATACATCGGCGTGCACCGTAGCGGTAATGGCAGAGATTCCAGAAGCTGAAGCAATTGAAATTAACACCGCCGATATAAAAGTAGATACTTTTAGAGCATCGGGTGCAGGTGGCCAGCACGTAAATAAAACTGACTCAGCAATTCGTATTACGCATTTACCTACGGGTGTGGTTGTTGAATGTCAAGATGAGCGTTCGCAGCATAAAAACCGTGCTAAAGCGATGTCAGTACTTGCAGCGCGTTTACAGCAAGCTGAAGATGAGAAGCGTCATGCAGCAGAAGCCTCTGAGCGTCGTAACTTAGTTGGTAGTGGTGACCGTTCTGAACGTATTCGTACATATAACTATCCGCAGGGACGTATAACCGATCACCGTATCAACTTAACGCTGTACCGCTTAAATGAAGTTGTAGCGGGTGATTTAGGTGCCATTGTAGACCCATTAATGCAAGAGCACCAAGCTGATTTACTTGCCGCAATGGGCGATGAGTAATAGTGAATCAAACTCTCGAGCAAGCTGTTGCTGCTGGCGCTAATTTATTAGCGCAAAGCAGCGAAAGTGCGAAATTAGACGCACAGGTATTACTTCTTCATGTTCTTGATAAACCACGTAGCTATCTTTTTACTTGGCCCGAAAGGTTGCTCAGTACAGAGCAACAACACTCCTTTGATACTCTTTGCGCTCGGCGATTAAACGGCGAACCTGTAGCGCATATTACAGGGCAACGTGAGTTTTGGAGTTTAACCTTAGAAGTCAATGCAACAACGTTAATTCCGCGGCCAGATACTGAAACATTAGTTGAGACTGCACTTGGTTTAGGAATTTCGGAAAATGCAAAAGTTTTGGACTTGGGAACAGGTACTGGCGCCATTGCATTGGCATTGGGTAGTGAAATGCCTTTGTGGAATATTACAGCGGTTGATAAAGTGACTGACGCTGTAGCGCTTGCAACTCGGAATCAACAGCGTCTAGGACTTGGTAATGTGCGTGTTAAACAAAGCAATTGGTTTAGCTCACTTGATAATGAATATTTTGATCTTATAGTGACCAACCCGCCGTACATAGAAAGTAGTGACGAACATTTGGCTCAAGGCGATGTGCGATTTGAACCTTTATCTGCCTTAGTTGCTGAAGATTCAGGAATGTCTGATATTAAACAAATAATTACACAATCACGTGACTATTTGCTATCTAGTGGCTATCTTCTAATAGAGCACGGTTATGACCAAGGTTTTGCTGTTCGTGAATTTTTTAAAACGATGGCCTTTGTTAATATTAAAACGATAAAAGATCTTGGTGAAAATGACCGTGTAACGCTCGCACAGTGGCCATAATAAGCTTAATTATTACTGCATCCGTGTGTTAAATGTGTCATGTAGGAATTCTAATTATGATGGGTGACTTTTTATTTTCAGATGAGCCAGATACACCGGTAGATAACACCGATTTGGGCACCTGGAAAGTACTAATCGTTGATGACGAACCTGAAGTTCATGCAGTTACTAAATTGGCATTGAGTGATTTTGAGTTTCAAAATAAACGTTTAGAATTTATCAGCGCGTATTCTGGCGCTGAGGCTAAAACTTTAATTGATGAGCATAAAGACGCAGCAATTGTTTTACTTGATGTTGTAATGGAAACAGACGATGCAGGCCTGCAAATTGTAAAATATATTCGTGAAACCGCAAAAAATAACCACATTCGTATTATTTTACGTACCGGCCAACCTGGTCAGGCACCAGAACGCCAAGTAATAGTTAATTTTGATATTAACGACTACAAATCAAAAACAGAACTCACCGCACAAAAATTGTTTACAGTTATCATGTCGAGCCTTCGTTCGTACCGCGATATTATTTCAATAGAACAATCTCGTGTTGGCCTTGAGAAAATAATAACTGCATCACGCAATATTTTTTCTGCACATTCAATAGAGCATTTTATAGAAGGAGTAATGCAGCAACTTACATCATTGCTTGGTATTTCAGATCAGGCTATGTACGCGACCACCCTTGTTGCACAAAACCCAGCATCTCAGAACAATAAAATGATTATTTGTTCAGGTACCGGTGAGTTTGAAAAAAGTGAAGGTAAAGACCTGGAAGAGGTGCTACACGCGGAGCAACTAAGCGCATGCCAAGAAGCGTTAAATAATCAGTCTATTATCTACAAAGATAATTACCTATTTGCTTATTGCAGCAGTGAATATAACCACAGCTCAATGCTGTTTATCACAGGCATTCCAAATACACTAACCGATACACAACGCAACCTCGTTGAAATTTTTGCTCAAAATGTACAATTAGCCTTTGAAAATGTTCAGTTACAATCAGAAATTGAGGCCACGCAACAAGAGCTTGTTTACAGATTAAGTGAAGCGGTTGAACAACGCTCTACGGAAACAGGTAATCATGTAAAACGTGTTGCACATATTTGCCATGCTTTGGCGCTTGGTTATGGTTTATCTAAACAGCAAGCTGATTTGATTAGATTAGCTGCGCCTTTGCATGATGTAGGCAAAGTAGGTATCCCCGATTCGGTATTAAATAAGCCCGCAAGGCTTGATGCACCAGAGTGGGAAGTAATGAAAACCCACACTGATAAAGGCTATGGGATTTTAAAAGGATCAGCACATGAAATTGTAAGTGCAGGTGCCACTATAGCCAAGGAACATCACGAAAAGTGGGATGGTTCTGGTTACCCTGAAGGTTTAGCAGGAAATAAAATTAATATATTCGGCCGCATTGTGGCATTGGCTGATGTATATGATGCGTTAAGGCATAAACGCTGCTATAAAGATTCATGGACGCTCGAGCGTGTTGTTGAAGAGATAAACGCACAAAAAGGCACGCATTTTGAACCAAAGTTAGTTGATGTTTTTAACGCAAACCTTGATGAACTTGAAATAATTATCAAACGTTACCCGGATTAATTTTATATAAATAGAAGAACAGAGGCATATGGATTATTTAGCAGTAAAGCACTCACACATGGCAATAGCAGCATTGAGTGTAGTTTTATTTTATATTCGATCTTTCTCACGGATGGGCAGTGGCAAAATTGCTCGCAATAAAGTTGTATTTATTGGTAGTCATAGCATGGATACATTACTTTTAATTTCTGCGTTTACACTCATGTATATGGGGAAGATAAACCCGTTTGAACAACATTGGTTATTAGAAAAAATTATATTAGTGGTTGCTTATATTGCTATTGGAATTATAAGCGCTAAGCAAACTAATTTTTTGGCTAAACTAACATACCTTATTGTAAATACGTTTGTTATTTTAGCTATTGGTTATTTGGCAACAGCCAAGTCAGCATTACTACTTTAAGCCTTAAATAAATTTACCGAGCTTTAGTATCTCTAAAGCTCGAATATTCCCTCCATGCATTTGGTCAAGTACATTTCGTTATTGGAATATATGGGTAGAATTAGGTAAACTACGCGTTCGTTTTCTAGAAATGTTGCAGTATTGATGACCACTTTTGGGTTTGATGAACACGATGACTCTTATATTGATGATGCTTACGATGACTTTACCCCTGCGGCAATTTATCGTTGTATTAAGGCTGAATCGAAATGGGATCCACAACTAGACTTAACAGCCGCTTTTGATGTTCTTGCTGATTTTGAAAAACAAATTAATGCATTATGTATTGTTGTACCCGACTCTCATGAACGCTTAGATAAGTTGCTAGACACCTTTTACAGTACATGGCTATTTAGCGCTTCGAGTTTAAAAGTACCTGAGCATAAATTAAATAGCCTAAGCTACACCCTAACTATGCGTAGCGGCTCGCCAACTACTCTGGCAATTTTACTTTGTCATTTTTTACAACAGGCTAACCTCGATGCCAGTATGAGCCTAAATCAAGGTGATATAGGTGTTCATATTGCTATGAGCGATGAAGAAGGCTATTTGGTTGAGCCAAGTAGCGGTCAGCAAAGTTGGTATATTATTCCTGAAAATGCTGATGAAGCTGAAGGGCAAGAGCCCTTAGAACTTATTTTTGACGATGAAGTTTATAAGCTTTTCTTAGCGCAGCAAAAGTGGTCTTTCATTAGTGAAAATAAATTTGGCCACGCATTAACATGCGTTGAAATGTTAATGGAATTAATTGGCGACGACCCCTACGAAAGGCGTGACAGAGGGTATTTATTAAATCAGCTCGATTGCCCTAAAATGGCCCGAGATGATCTACAATTTTTTGTAGATGAATGCCCAGATGATCCAGCAATAGAAATCATCCAGCACCAAATTGAAGAATTAGAAGATAATAATAAAACTCACCATTAATATTAGGGAATACCATGGTTGAAACACAAAGCGCATTAATCACCAATGATGCAGTTGTGCTTGGTTTACTTGCGGTTATTTTGGGGTTTATATTTAAAACCTCAAACAGCGAGCGCCCAGCATTAAAAACGTTCTATAAATATGTACCGGCTCTATTACTTTGCTACTTTTTACCTTCTTTGCTTAATACGTTTGGGATTGTCGATGGTAATAAATCGAATGTTTATTACGTTGCTTCACGCTATTTATTACCTGCCTGTTTGATACTTTTAACTATTAGCATTGATTTAAAAGCGATTTTAAACTTAGGCCCTAAAGCACTAATTATGTTTTTAGTCGGAACGCTCGGTATTGTTATCGGCGGACCTCTGGCTATTTTAGTTGTGAGCGCGGTAGACCCTACAATTGTAGGCGGACATGGGCCAGATGCCGTATGGCGCGGCATGACCACCGTAGCTGGAAGCTGGATTGGCGGTGGTGCAAACCAAGCCTCAATGAAAGAAATGTTTGAGGTGGGCGGCGATATTTTTTCAGTGATGGTCACCGTTGATGTCATAGTGGCTAATATTTGGATGGCAGTTTTGTTACTAATGGCAGCTAACCATAAGAAAATTGATGCTGCTACAGGAGCAAACACCAGCGCAATTGAAGATTTAAAGCAGCGTGTTGAAAAATACCATGCAGAGCATGCGCGCATGCCAACGCTGAATGACTACATGACATTGCTTGCTATTGCATTTGGTATTACTGGTTTAGCCCATTTTTGCGCAGACTTTTTAGGGCCGTTTTTCGCTAATAACTATTCATGGGCAAAAGAGTACAGTTTAACCAGTAAGTTTTTCTGGTTAATTGTCATTTCAACTACCATTGGTATTAGTTTGTCTTTTACTAAAGTAAGACAGATTGAAGCATTTGGTGCATCTAAAGTAGCCTCAAGCTTTTTATACATTTTAGTTGCCTCAATTGGCTTACATATGAATGTAACCGCTATTTTTGATAACCCGGGCTTGTTCTTAGTGGGCGCTATTTGGATGCTAGTACATGCTGGTTTAATGTTGCTTGTTGCAAAATTAATTAAAGCACCGCTTTTTTATATGGCAGTAGGCTCGCAAGCTAATGTCGGAGGCGCAGCGTCTGCGCCTGTTGTTGCGTCAGCATTTCATCCTTCGCTTGCGCCTGTCGGTGTTTTACTGGCTGTATTAGGTTACGGAGTGGGTACATACATGGCTTATATTTGTGGATTAATGTTGCAAGCAGTTGCACCTTAAGGAATTAAAATGAAAGATCAAATTATCAAAATTAATGATATTGAATTGGCAAACAACAAACCGTTTGTTTTATTTGGTGGTATGAACGTTTTAGAATCGCGCGACTTAGCCATGCGCATTGCAGAGCATTATGTAGAAGTGACAACTAAACTAAACATACCATATGTGTTTAAAGCATCATTTGATAAAGCTAATCGTTCTTCAATCAACTCGTACCGTGGCCCAGGTATGGAAGAAGGGTTAAAAATATTTGAAGAAATTAAAAACACCTTCAATATTCCTCTTATCACTGACGTTCACGAACCGCATCAAGCGGCGCCGGTTGCTGAAGTGGTTGATGTTATTCAGTTGCCTGCTTTTTTAGCCCGCCAAACAGACTTAGTTGTTGCTATGGCAAAAACAGGTGCGATTATCAATGTTAAAAAGCCGCAATTTTTAGCACCACATGAAATGCGCCACATCATTACTAAATTTAATGAGGCTGGTAATAATAATATTGCACTTTGTGAGCGTGGCTCTAGCTTTGGGTATAATAACTTGGTTGTTGATATGTTAGGTATGGATGACATGAAAGCAATGGCACCAGTTATTTTTGATGCAACGCATGCACTGCAACGCCCAGGTGGTCGTGCAGATTCAGCTGATGGGCGTCGAGCTCAAGCGGCAGAGTTAGCCAGAAGTGGAATGGCTTTGGGGATCGCTGGTTTATTTATAGAAGCACATCCAAACCCTAATGAAGCAAAGTGTGATGGACCATGTGCATTAGCCCTTAGTAAATTAGAAGGCTACCTATCGCAAATGAAAGCAGTAGATGATTTGGTTAAGAGTTTTGCGCCTTTAGATACCAGCGCTAGCGACTTATAAAAAGTGACCGCATAATAAAAAGCGACATTAGTCGCTTTTTTTACACCTTAAATATACTCTTTCTTGTCATGGGTATATAATTCATGCATAAAAAAAACTAATTCAAAGCTTGGTTATTATGTCAAGACGAGTCCCCCCATTAAACGCACTCAAAGCATTTGAAGCTGCAGCAAGGCATTTAAGCTTTACAAAAGCCGCAGAAGAGCTTTATGTAACTCAAGCAGCTGTCAGTCATCAAATAAAAACACTCGAAGAACATTTAGGTTTAAAGCTATTTTTACGAAAAAATCGCTCTTTATTATTAACGGAAGAAGGCCAAGGTTATTTTTTAGATATTAAAGAAATTTTTACGCAACTGATTGATGCCACAGAAAAGTTACTTGCGCGAGGGGCCAAAGGCTCATTAACGGTAAGTTTAACCCCTAGTTTTGCTATTCAATGGTTAGTGCCTCGTTTAAGTTTATTTAATGAATTACACCCTGAAATTGACGTAAGAATAAAAGCACAAGACCAAGACGAAAATTCGTTAAGCGACGATGTCGATATTGCCATTTACTACGGGCGTGGCCACTGGAATGGAGTGCAAGCTTATAAGTTACATACAGAGTATTTAGTGCCATTGTGCAGCCCTATGTTATTGAGTGGCCCCAAACCACTTGATCAACCCAGTGATTTAGCACAGCACACCTTATTGCATGACACTACACGTAAAAATTGGAAAACGTGGATGAAAACTGCGGGTGTACGTAATGTACAAGTAAATCAAGGGCCTATATTTAGCCACTCTTCTATGGTGCTGCAAGCTGCCGTTCATGGTCAAGGCGTTGCAATTGGGAATAGTGTGTTAGCTAAACCAGATATTGATGCGGGGCGACTAGTTATTCCATTTAGCCATAGTCTAGAAAGTAAAAACGCTTACTATTTGGTGCTTCGTGAGTCACAAACTGAACTGGGAAAAATAGTGTCATTTAAAGAATGGATGCTAAGTTTGGTTGAACAAGAGCAAGAGTATTAATCATGATTGAATGGTTCAAAAGTCAAAGCCAACCCGCAATTGCGCAGTTTATTTTTGCCCATGGTGCTGGTGCTGGCAGTGATTCTGACTTTATGCAGCACGTGGCTGCACTGATCAGTGAGCAGGGTGTTGATGTTGGTTTATTTGATTTTGAATATATGCAAATTGCAAAGCAAACCGGCAAGCGACGCCCGCCAGAGCGTGCTCCCAAGTTGCTTACATACTATGAGCAAGTATTAACGCATGCTCAACCTAAATTACCCTTGTTTATTGGCGGTAAATCAATGGGTGGGCGAATGGCGTCAATACTTGCATGCACAACTAAGCAGCCAATTAAAGGCGTTATTGCATTTGGTTACCCATTTCATCCACCAGGTAAACCAGACAAGCTTCGTACAGAACACTTTGCTGATATTCCTTGTCCATTTTTAGTGTTGCAAGGTGAGCGAGATACATTTGGTACGCGTGAAGAACTAAAAACGCTGGCAATGCCAAAACAGCCCGACTATATATGGCTGGTTGATGGCGACCATTCGTTAAAACCACGTAAAAAAAGTGGCATTACTGAATTAGAAAACCGCCAAATAGCAGCTTCTAGTACAGCACAATTTATAAACAAAATGTTGGGTAAATAATGACAAAACTATTTTTAATGGCAGGCAGTTTATTTTGTATGCTTTCGGTTATGTTGGGGGCTTTTGCCGCTCACGGACTAAAAAGTCGTCTATCAGAGTATTCGATAGGTGTGTTTAAAACAGCCGCTGAGTATCAAATGGTGCACGGTTTAGCATTAATTGCAGTAGCTTTACTCTTAAAATGGGGTATTAACCTAAATTGGGCTGGCCATTTTTTTATAATAGGTACATTGCTTTTTAGTGGCAGCCTATATTTATTAGCACTGACAGGAATGAAGTGGTTAGGGCCAATTACTCCTCTTGGTGGGGTGTGCTTTATTATTGGTTGGATTGTTATTTTAGTGCAAGTTGCACGATTTAAGTTTTAAAAAGTTTAAGGGTTATTATGTCTAGTGTTGTGATTTATTGTCGCAGTGGGTTTGAAAACGATGCAGCTGCTGAAATAACATTTCATGCTGCTGAGCAGGGTTTTGCAGGGTATGTAAAGGCAAAACCTAATACAGGTTACGTTATATATGAATGTTTTGAAGCGCAGCATAGCGACGAGATAATCAAAAAAATCGATTTCAAAAATATGGTGTTTGCTCGCCAGTGGTTTGCCGGCACATTATTAGAAGATATGCCTTTAGAAGACCGTGTAGGCGCAGTTGTGCAAGCAGCTAAAGATTTTCCTTTATGCGCTGAACTACGAGTAGAGACGCCTGATACAAACGAAGGGAAAGAACTACTTACTTTTTGTAAAAAAATATCCACACCGCTTAAAAAAGCACTAGAGAAACAAAACACCGTGTTGCGTGAGTCAAAGGCAAATCGGCCTGTGATGCATGTGTTATTTTTGGAAAATAATACCGCATATGTTGGCTACTCATACAGCTATAACAATTCACCCAACTTTATGGGGATTTTACGTTTGCGTATGCCAAGCGATGGTCCTAGCCGTTCTACACTTAAACTTGATGAAGCGTTTAATGTGTTTATACCAGAGCAACAAAGAGAAACACGTGTTGCTGCAGGTATGCGATGTGTTGACCTAGGCGCATGCCCAGGTGGTTGGACATATCAGTTGGTGCGCAGAGGCATGTTTGTTAATGCAATAGACAATGGACCAATGAATGATAACCTAATGGAAACAGGGCAGGTTAAGCATTTTAGAGAGGATGGCTTTAAATATCGTCCAGAGAAAAGAAACATTACTTGGCTTGTATGTGACATGGTAGAAAAACCAACCAAAGTCACAAGCCTAATGATTGATTGGGCAGTTAATGCCTATGCAAAAGAGCTTATTTTTAATCTTAAATTACCAATGAAAAAGCGCTTTGACAGTGTATATGAGTGCTTAGCAATGATAAAAGAAGAGCTTGCTAAGTATAGTATTAGCTACGAATTACAAGCTAAACATTTATACCATGATAGAGAAGAGATCACGGTACATTTGAATGTGACTAAAGTCCCTCAAAGCTTATACAGCTGATTGAAGATAAAAAATGGGCCGCTAGGCCCATTTTTATATACACACTGTTACTAAAGTAATCACTTCATTTAAGAGTTAGCTTCGGTATTTTGGTCGGTAATTATCTACCCACAGCCTTGTAGCACCGCATACCGCGACAGGCATAACAATTAGGTTAACAAATGGAATAGCTGTTAATAACATAACAGCAAAACCAAACCCATAAGAAAGCCCTTGTTTAGACTTTAAGTCGTTTTTCATGTCTTTAAAACTAATTTTATGGTTATCAAATGCATAATCTTTATACTGCACCGCATACATCCAGCAAGTGAATAATACCCACAGAATTTGCCCTATTACCGGTAAAACCCACAGTAATATAAAAAAGCCAATAGCACGTGGTAAGTAATAGCATAGCTTGGTCCACTCACGGGCAAGCATACGTGGTATATCTTTTATTAAGTCAGCAAAGCCATCATCGTTAATTTTTTGACCCGTTAAGTACAATTCTACTTTTTCGCTCAAAAGTGCATTAAATGGGGCTGCAATAAAGTTTGTAATCACGGTAAATACCATACTATAACTAAATAGCACGACTAATACCGCTATTGGCCACATCAACCATTCTAACCAGCTTAGCCATTCGGGGAGCATGTTGTTGATATAATTAAAACCGTCACTCAACCAGCCAAATAAGAAAAATAATGAACTACCAAATAATAAAATATTAATCAAAAGCGGAATGAGCACAAAGCGCTTTAATCCTTTTTGGCTTATTAATTTAAATCCTGAAAAAAAATATTCCATACCTTGTATGATCTGCACAACAACCTCAATCAATGTTTACAACTTAAGTTAGTATAAATAGCTTAATAATTTTGAACAGCTATTTTGCGTAACAAAGTGTTTAAAGCAAGGTACACGCATTTTTTATCAGTTCCTTATTTGAAAGTACTGAGTCTGAATAATTTAAAGCGGTAATTGTGTTAAAACACCATGCAGAGGTTGTTCATTTGTTACAATTCGGTATAGTTTCACAACATATAATTAATATAAATTTGAGATACTCAATGCAGTTAGTTGATTTAAAACCGAATGACCAGGATGTGATTAATGTTTTTGCTGATATCGACCGACTTATAAACTCTTTATACCCTGTAGCTACCGCGCAATCACTTACCTTAAGCGAACTAGATAAACCTAACGTTTATGCCATTGGGTTAAAAAATGATGACGGGATTGTTGCTTGTGGGGCAATTGTAATGCAATCAGGGGAACCATCTTACGCAGAAGTAAGACGCCTTTATGTAAACCCTAGTTACCGTGGGAAAGGGTTATCTCGCAGAGTTATGCAAATTCTTTTGCACTACGCAGGCGAAGAAGAAATACCATTGATTAGATTGGAAACCGGCCCTAAACAAATTGAATCGATTAAACTATATGAAAATTTAGGATTTAAACGTTGTGGTTGTTTTGGTTCTTATCAAGATAACCCGCAAAGTGTGTTTATGGAGCTTGGCTTAAGCCAATAACAAGCAGATTTTAAAACACCTATATTTATAGACTAACGCTATGCTGTTTATTATTGTATAAAAAACAGTAATTAGCAGTAAAAGTCGTTTATTTAAAGCTATACTTTACGTTACCTAAGCGAATAATTTTATTCGGTACTGAATACTGTACTGTTTTTAAAAAACATCTGTAAGCTAAAAACAATAATGAAAGTGTGTGGTGTCAAATGGAAACAGTTAGATTAAATAAGTTGTTATCCCATCAGCAAGATATTTTATCTAAAATAGCGCTTGGACTCCCGTTTGAGGATGTCCTTGACGAGATTTGCTTATCGATAGAAGAACTTATTGATGAAAAATCCGCTAAATGTTCTATTTTGTCACTAAACAAAGGGCAATTGCTGCACTGTGCCGCGCCTAACATTGAGGATGGTTATTGTCAGGCAATCAATGGGGTTCACATAGGTCCAAATGTTGGCTCGTGCGGTACTGCTGCTTATTTAGGCGAGCGCGTTATTGTTGAAGACATAGCTAATTCATCGTTGTGGGCTGATTTTAAAGACGTCGCTTTACAGTTTGGATTGCAGTCGTGTTGGTCTACCCCTGTTATTTCAACTAAATCTAGTATTTTAGGCACGTTTGCCATTTACCACGATAAGCCCAAAAAGCCTTCACCTTTCGAACTTGAATTAATCGACTATTTTGTAAATTTCACAAGTATTGCACTTGAAAAAAATGCAGAGTATATAAAAGCTAATCAGCTCATTACTGATTTAGAAAAAAGTAATGAAAAATTTGCAGCTTTTACAAAGGTTATGCCCGATTTAACACTTATTATTAGTGAAGAGGGTGAGTATATGGATATTTATGGCACCACCGACGCGCTTTTATACAAGTCACAATCTGACTTAATAAATAAAAAAATTAATGACGTAATGCCTGCTGAAGATGCCACATCAATAATGGCGGTAATAAATAAAACATTGCTCACAAACGATGTTCAAGTATTTGAATACGAATTAGATATCGACGGCAAAATAATGGTTTTTGAAGGTCGTACATCACCCATTAAAGATTACCAGTCAGATAACCCATCTCAGCGTTATATTGTTTGGGTTGCACGCGATATAACAACAAGAAAAAAAGCAGAGCTAGAAGTAGAAAGGCTTGCCTTTTATGACCCATTAACAGGTTTGCCAAATAGACGAATGCTGAATGACAAATTATCAGCCTATGTTGAGAATATAAAGCAAAGCGATGTGACCGGTGCGTTATTATTTCTAGATTTAGATAACTTTAAACGAATAAACGACTCAGTAGGCCATAGCGCGGGTGATGAAGTTCTTGTAGAGCTTTCAAAACGATTTAATGGTGTTGTTAGTGAAAAAGATACATTAGCGCGTGTTGGTGGCGATGAGTTTATTATATTGCTTGAATATGTTGGTGATAATACCGAAAGTGCAATTTTAGAGTCTGAAAAAATAGCAAAAATAATACAAAGTGTTTTTTATGATAAATTTGAAGTGGGCCGCTTAGCCTTTCAGGTCAGTTGTAGCATTGGTATTTGTTTAATAGATAAAAGCAACCATTTAACCGATAACATTCTTAAATTTGCTGATACGGCTATGTACCGTTCTAAAATGAAAAACGGCAATAGCTGCAGCTTTTATGATCCCGAGTTACAAGCATTGCTTGAAAACCAGGCCGAACTTGAAACCGACATTGTAAGAGCCATTGCACACGATGAGTTTAGTGCGTATTTTCAGCCGCAAATAAATGCAAATGGTAAAATTACGGGTGCTGAGGCTTTAATTAGATGGCATCACCCAAGTAAGGGGCTAATTGCGCCTAATGACTTTATTCCAATCGCTGAGCAAAATGGGGTTATTCAAAAGCTCCAAAACACCGTTCTGCGTGATATTTGTATTCTAATAAATGAGCTTAATAGCAAGCAGCTGATTGATGATTCATTTAAAGTGTCTATCAACATCAGTCAAGTCCAGTTCAATTCAACGACGTTAAAAACTGAATTATTAAATGTTGTTAATGATTATAATGTTAATCCATCGAATATTAAGTTAGAGATCACAGAGTCTATGCTTAGCGGCGATATAGCCAGCGTAATATCGCAAATTGATGAGTTAAAGCAGCAAGGTTTTATTTTCTCAATAGATGACTTTGGTACAGGCTATTCTTGTTTAACGCATTTGAGCTCGTTTTCAGTGAATGAATTAAAAGTAGATAAAAGCTTTATAGATAAAATATTAGATAAAGGCACAGGGTTTAGTATTGTGCAAACCATTATTAATTTAGGTAAAAGCCTTAACTTAACAGTTGTTGCTGAAGGTGTTGAAACCGAAGAACAATTTACCGTACTTAAAACAATGAGCGTTGACATGATTCAAGGCTATTTAATTGCTAAGCCTATGAACTTCGATGATTATTTATGCTGGCATCAGTCTTATTAAAATGTAGAAATCTTCAATTTTAAATTAACATGCTTTGGTAATTTGGCTGGAGTCTGTCGTAGTATCAAAACGACTAACAAGAATCCTGTTCTTGTTAATCACATTCGTATAAAATTCACCACTTAACGTCCTATAGTTTTCACAATTAACGCAATACAGAGCGAGACTTCCTTATCCTTTCTAATAAAGACGCCAGTTCAGTGACCGATTTAACAGTAGTTACTCATAACGGTAATTTTCATGCCGATGATGTATTTAGCATCGCGGTGCTTAAACATGTCTACCCTTCGTTTAATTTAGTACGTACACGTGATAAAGCGCTTATGGACAGTGCTGATATAGTGATTGATGTAGGCGGGCAATACGATCCAGATGCTGGGCGTTTTGATCACCACCAACGTGGTGGCGCAGGGGAACGTGAAAATGGAATACCGTACTCCTCATTTGGATTGGTGTGGCAAAAGTATGGTTTAGCACTGTGTGACAATAATCAAGCAGTTGCAGACAGAGTTGATGCAGGATTAGTTTCAACCATTGATGCAATTGATTGTGGTCATGTTGAGGGTGTTCAGCAGGGTATAAGTTTAAGTCAAACAATTTCAATGTATAACCCAACATGGGAAGAGAGCCCAGAGTTTGATAAGTGCTTTGATGAAGCTGTCGAATTTGCTTCTCGTATGCTGACTCGATTTATAGCGTCAGCAAGTGGCAGTGTCAATGCAAAAGCAATTGTCGCTAAAGCGATAGAAAGTGCTGAAGATCCTCGCGTTATTGTGCTTGAAAAGTACACGCCATGGAAAAAAACAGTCCATATTTTGTCAAGCGAAGCGTTGTACATGGTTTACCCTTCACATTCAGGTCAATGGATACTTCAAACAGTCCCTGTCGAGCCCGGCTCGTTTGAAGATAGAAAGTCGCTTCCTAAAGCATGGGCTGGTTTGTCTGATGAAGATTTCCAAGCAAAAACGGGGTTAGACGACGCTGTTTTTTGTCACAATGGGCTATTTATTGCTGGCACTAAATCATTTGAGAGCACAATGAAGCTTGCCGAAGTGGCGTTAGCTGAATAAATGATTTAGCTTCAATAGTTAATTAGCCTGATTCTGAAATCAAATCTCTAAAGCAGACTTCAGGCTAAGTAATTAATTTGCTCCTATGCAGTTGTTTAAACCACACCTAACATTACCCCTCAATATATAAGTGTGTTACCAATCTGAGCTTTTCTTAAAGCTAGGCCCAATAAAATAAGGTTTTGTTGGTCATGCTCTTTACTATTTATTTTTAATATTAAAAATCACTCGTTACGAGTAAAAATACTTGTTGGACTTAAAGGTCTATTTTTCTTTTAATGCGCGCAATTAGCCGAACCGGCATTCATTAATTAAAAGAGAAAGATAAATGAAAGAGACAACATCACTAGAACAAGCTCGCACGAGTTACAATGTTCGTCATTGGAGCCAAGGTTTTTTTGGTATTAATGATCAAGGTGATGTGTATGTTGCTCCAAAGGCTCACGCCCCAGAGCAAACTATTGCACTGACAGATATTGCAAAACAACTTCAAGAAAAAGGCTTAAGCTTACCGGCTTTAGTGCGCTTTCCACAAATTTTACATCATCGTGTGCACAGTTTATGTGGCGCATTTAATACCGCGATTGAAAACTATGGTTACCCAAAAGACTACTTATTAGTTTACCCAATTAAAGTAAACCAACAACGTGAAGTGGTTGAAGAAATAGTAGCAAGCCAAGCCGAATTAGAAAAAAAACAATTAGGACTTGAGGCGGGCAGTAAACCAGAGCTATTAACTGTTTTGGCAATGGCAGAAAAAACCAGTGCAGTAATTGTATGTAATGGCTACAAAGACAAAGAATATGTGCGCTTAGCACTGATTGGCGAAAAGCTAGGCCACAAAGTATACATAGTGCTTGAAAAGCTTTCTGAGCTCGACATGGTACTTAGCCAAGCAAAAGCGCTAAATGTTAAACCGCGTATTGGTATTCGCGTACGTTTAGCATCGCAGGGCAAAGGTAAGTGGCAAGCAAGTGGCGGTGAAAAATCTAAATTTGGTTTATCAGCGTCGCAAGTTTTACATGTAGTAAACCGTTTAAAAGAGGCAGGCCAACTTGATTTAATGCAACTTGTGCATTTTCACTTAGGCTCGCAAATGGCAAACATTCGTGATGTGCGTTTAGGTGTGAGCGAAGCCGCGCGTTTTTACTGTGAGCTACGCAAATTAGGTGCAAGCATTGAGTGCTTAGATGTAGGGGGCGGTTTAGCTATTGATTACGATGGTACACGCAGCCAATCGCATAACTCAATGAATTACAGCTTAGCTGAGTATGCAAATAACATTGTGTATACCATAGGTGATACTTGTAAGCAGTACGCGCAGCCAATGCCGACGATTATTTCTGAGTCGGGGCGTGCACTAACAGCGCATCATGCGGTGCTTATATCTAATGTTATAGGCACAGAAAGCTACGTACCAGAGGAGCTAAAAGCGCCTGCTGGCGATGCACCGCTTTTATTAAATAATATGTGGGCATCGTTTGTGCAGTTAACCGATTTAACGGATGACCGCGCACTGATTGAAATTTATCACGATAGCCAAGGGGATTTAGCAGAGGCGCATAACCAGTTTGCACTTGGGCTTTTAGATTTAACGCAGCGTGCGTGGGCAGAGCAAGTTAACTTACGTATTTGTTATGAGCTTAACAAACACATGGATAACAAAAACCGTTTTCATCGCCCGATTATTGACGAGTTAAATGCGCGTTTAGCCGATAAGTTTTTTGTAAACTTTTCGCTTTTTCAATCATTGCCTGATGCGTGGGGGATTGATCAAGTGTTTCCGGTATTGCCATTAAGTGGCTTAACTGAAGCACCAAAAAAACGTGCTGTATTACTTGATATAACCTGTGATTCAGACGGCGCGCTTGAGCATTACGTTGATGGCCAAGGCATTGAAAGCACTTTACCGGTGCCTGAGTACAGTGCAGATAAGCCTTACTTAATGGGCTTTTTCTTAGTGGGTGCGTACCAAGAAATTTTAGGTGATATGCACAATTTATTTGGCGATACGCACAGTGCCATTATCAATATGGATGATCAAGGCGTTGCCAGTATTAGCGAAATAAACCAAGGCGATACCGTAGCCGATATGATGCGTTATGTACATTTAGATGTTGAGAGCTTTCAGCAGTCGTACGCGCAGTTAGTGTCTGCAAAAATAGATAAAAATGAACAGCAAAGCGTTTTAGACGAGTTGCAAAACGGCCTTAATGGCTACACTTATTTAGAAGAGTTATAAGCAATGTCTAGCTTGTTTGGTCATGTTGACCACTCATTGTATTCAAACGGGATGACGTTTTTACGTCGTCCTATGGTGCAAAATATTAATGCCATTGATGCAGATGTCGTTGTACTAGGCTTACCGTTTGACTTAGCAACATCGGGCCGTCCCGGTGCTCGCTTAGGGCCCGATGCCATTCGCAGAGCGTCGGTACATTTAGCCTGGGAAGACACTAAATACCCGTGGACATTTCCTTTGTTTGAGCGTTTAACGGTTGCTGATGCGGGGGACTTTACTTATCCGGTAGGCGATCCTGAGTATTTTACGGCACAACTAGAAATGGCCGCAGAGCAAATACTTCGCCAAGGGGCAACGCTGTTAGGCCTTGGGGGCGATCACTTTGTAACGCTTCCGCTATTGCGCGCGCATGCAAAAATACATGGCAAAATGGCACTGGTTCATTTTGATGCGCACACTGATACATACAGCAATGGCTCGCGTTTTGATCACGGCACTATGTTTTATCATGCCCCCATGGAAGGGCTGATTGATGAAGAGCACAGCATACAAATAGGTATTCGTACCGACTTTGACCAATCAAAGCATGAGTTTGCAGTGATTGATGCAATGCAAGCTAACGATTTGCACGCCAATGAAATAGCAGCGCGAATACGCGAGCGGGTAGGCGACTTACCCGTTTACCTAACGTTTGATATAGACTGCCTTGACCCGGCATTTGCACCAGGTACAGGCACACCGGTTTGTGGTGGTTTAACATCAGATAAAGTGCTTAAAATACTGCGCGCGCTTAAAGGTATAAATATGGTGGGAATGGATGTGGTAGAGGTATCACCGTCGTATGACCAAAGTGAACTTACCGCTATTGCCGCAGCAACAATTGCGAGCGAGTTATTGCATTTGTGGACACATAAAAATAAGTACTCACTCTAAAGTGCCCCAATAATAAAAGAGGATGTAAATCCTCTTTTATTATTTAGAGGTATCGATTACTCAAGAGTTTTATTTCTTTCAGCCATATAAAGCTCAAGGCAATAAGCGGTAAGTTGGTAGTAACTGGATTAAATGCTTCTATTAACAAATTTGGCTGCATGACCGCAACGGCCCCTAACAGGCCGCATAATAAGAAAATATTTAACCAAACTAGCTGTTTATTTTTATAAAATATAATTAGTAACAGCCCAAAAATAACCTCAGCAATACCGGCACCGCGCGTAATCAAATCAGACACTTGTGCAGAATAGCCAGCACTGCCAGTCATTAACTTTTCAAGAGGGGCAACGTGATAAATCTTTGGAAAAAAGCCATGATACATCCAACTCAACCCCACAATATAGCGTGTAATTTGTATATAACCGCGGTTATTTCCTAGCATTATCTATTCGCTCCTGTGAGCTGGGGTGGCTTGATAAGTATTCGAGTAAGTTATTTACCTTTTTAAGGTGTTCGTTTTCAGTGGTATGCGCACTTTGCAAAGCTTCAATTGCATCGGCAAAATCGTTGCTTGAATAGCCTAAGTTTTCTAGTTGAGTTGATGCATAACTGTCTGCTTCTCGTTCCATATCTCGCGAAAAGCCTTGTTGGGCAAACGAGGCACCAGTCCCCAAGGCAACCTCAGCTATTCCCTCTAAATCACCGAATATAACGGCAAGTACAATCGTACTTGCTGCCGATTGTGCTGTTATGCGAACACTATGCTGGTGGACGACATGGCCAATTTCGTGAAGTAACACTGCTTTTAGTGCATTGGGCTTATCGGCCAGTAAATTAGCTAATTCATCTGTGACCACAATTCGGCCATGAGGGAGTGCAAACGCATTAGCACCAAAGCTTTGGGATTTATAAAACGAAAGCCTATACACCGACTTTTCAAGTGCAAGCTCATCAAGCATAGTTTTAAAGTGTCGCTGAACTCTGGCTTGTTGTTCGTCAGGTAACTCTGTTGGGTCTAGTGCTAATTTTTTAATTACAGCAAAACTTTGCTCACCCATTTGTTCAACAACGCTATGCGGAAGAGTATCAACACTATAAACAGCAATTGCGGGCACAACCTTGTATAGCATTAACCACATAAAAAGAGGTGTAACTACAATTGCTGCAATAATAGCCCACTTATTTTTTTCAAGCCGCTCTAATGAGTGATGATTTTTGGCGTTAAATGGCCACCTAAAATCTACATCAAGCGGAATAAACCGACCACCATCGTCAAAGCTTAGTTCGTCGGCAAGACCTGCAATAGCCGAACTTAAATTAAGTTTGTTAATTGCATAGCGGACAGGTTCTTCGTTACCGTGATTAATTTCAACGTGTGAGCCGCTAATTTTGGCGACACACAGCTGATAGTTACTCGAAGCGTTTGGAAAATAATGTCCCTGAACGTTCATAATAAACTCTTATGTTAACGACAAATCAATATCAAATACGTTAGCCGCTTCCTCAGCAAAGGATGACTGCTGCTCTTGCGTTGTATCTATTAAGTTTAATGCGCCAGGGTATATATCAACTGTTGTAGCCTCGGCAAGCATTTTTGATGTGCGAATTTGTGTCCAGGGGTAAGCAAGCCCTAATGAAAACACAATAGCTAGCATGTTGGTTAAAAGTAAAATGGCGTAAGGAATAGGTTTAAGCTCAGATTTAAACGATGCTACATCTTCAAATTGGCTATTATTAAAAATATGATTTCTAATTGCCGCTTTCCATACCGCGGTTACTATGGCAATCATCACGACGTAAGCAATCATTAACCCACCAAACATAACCCCCATTTTTGCAGGGTCTTGAGCTGCTTGTTGGTTTTCTACATTGAGTAAATCAAGTCCAAATAGTCCTAAAATAGCCATAAATATTACCATGGTGATAGAGCTCACCACAAAGCAAATAAGGGCTGTTAGGTAATAAGTTTCACCTTTAAGCTTTACGCTTAATGGCTTATTGCCATAGCTAATATTACTATGAATGTAAGTATCTATGCGCTTTAAAACATAAGGCATTAATAAATAAAGCGTAAAAACACTGGCAATCGGTAATAGAATAAAGTTAATGAAGGCTTCGCCGTAATCCCCTTTAAATGCAAAACGCACATTTCGATGACGGGTCATACGCATATTAAAACGTAAACCTTGGTTAATAATCCACGGCATTAAAAAAATAAAAGCGATGGCAAATAAAAAGCCTATCAGTGGAAAAAAGCTGACAGCAAAGGTGTAAATTAAAAATACAATGACCGCTAAAATACGGCCTTTTAAAATTTGCATTGGAGTAGCTAAGTAGTCAAAGCTGTGGCCATCTATACGAGTATGCCCATAAAAATAGCGCATTGTACGCACTTTTGCCCAGGCAGAATAAATGCCCAATGTTAGTACGCTTAGTAAGATATTAACTATCCAAATACCAAAAAACTCACCGCCTTTGCCACTAAATTGCACTTTAGAGCTAGATAACGGGGTGAGTGGATTCGCGCTCGATTCGTTTGATTGTGAAGGGGTTGGGTGTATTGATTCCATTAAAAGCCATTCCATGTTGTTTTTTTGTTAATTTACCGATTTTAAGTGCAAAACTCAATATTTATCCCTGCAATCGGACTTTTAATTTCTAAGGTGAGTTCAAACTAGGTGATACATTTTTTATAATGAACTCTGTTATACTGGACGGATAATTTTATGGGGCTGTTATGATTTCAAAAAACCAACTCAAACTTATTCGCCAACTTGGCCAAAAAAAGTACCGAAAGCAATATAATCAATACCTTGTACAAGGCGAAAAAAACGTACTTGAGTTGCTTAATAGCACACTAAACGCAGTTGATGTATTTGCAACTTCGGCGTTTATAAATGCTCATCAAAGCTGTTTTCCAAGCACCCATATCATTGAAGCCGACGAGGACGTTCTTACTAAAGCGAGCACGCTAGTAAGTAATAATGCCGCAATTGCAATTGTTGATATGCCAAAAGCCGACTTACCCAAAATAAAAGGGTTAATATTGGCTCTTGATGGCGTGTCTGATCCTGGCAATTTAGGCACAATAATTAGAGTAGCCGACTGGTATGGTATTAAACACATTGTTACCAGCACAGACAGTGCAGATGCCTATAACCCAAAAACAATTAGCGCCACAATGGGGTCATTTGTAAGAGTTTCAGTTAGTCAGGTCGATTTGCCTGCTTACCTACAAACACTCAAGTTACCAATTTACGGTGCGTTTTTAGATGGCCAAAGCGTACACAAAACAAAGTTTAATGGCGAGGGTGTATTGTTAATGGGTAGCGAATCTCATGGGATTCGCCAAGCCTGTGCGGGTTTAGTAACCGATAAAATAACAATTCCTGCATTTGGTGAGGCCGAGTCACTTAATGTGGCTATGGCAACAGGGATTATTTTAGATAATTTTAAACGTCAAGCTTAACATACGTGTGTTCTTTGAGTTAAATTGCCCATGAATAACAACAATAATAAATTGGTAAAACAACCAGATGCGCTTAAGCACTATTAAATTAGCGGGCTTTAAATCGTTTGTAGAGCCCACTAAAATACCGTTTCCAGATCAAATGACCTGCGTTGTTGGGCCAAACGGCTGTGGCAAATCTAATGTGATTGATGCGGTAAGATGGGTGCTTGGAGAAAGCTCAGCTAAAAACCTGCGTGGCGATGCCATGACAGATGTTATTTTTAACGGCTCAACTAATCGAAAAGCCATTTCGCAAGCCTCTGTAGAGCTGATTTTTGATAACTCGCTAGGCGATCAAGAATTAAAAAGCACCTTTGCCGATAGAAACCAAATAGCGATTAAGCGTTTAGTAACACGCGATGGCCAATCGTTATACTTTTTAAATGGCAGCAAATGCCGCAAGCGTGACATAACTGATATATTTTTGGGCACTGGGCTTGGCCCTCGCAGTTATGCGATTATTGAGCAAGGGATGATATCGCGCTTAATTGAAAGTAAACCTCAAGAACTTCGCGTGTTTTTAGAAGAAGCTGCTGGCGTATCTAAATACAAAGAGCGTCGCCGCGAAACGCAAACGCGGATTAAAAGTACCCGAGAAAATTTAGAACGTTTATTAGATGTTCGTAAAGAGTTGCAAAGCCAGCTCGATAAATTGGCTGTTCAGTCACTTGATGCTAAAAAATACCGTGAACTTAAAGCAACAGAGCGCACATTAAAAGGTCAAGTAGCTGTTTTAAAATGGCAAAAGCTGCATCAACAACAATTAGACAAAAGCGAGCAAATCAAAAAGCTTAATGAGCAAATAAGCTTTTTTAAAACGGCTCACTCAGGGCACGATGATGTGCTTGCAACACTTGAAGGAGAAGTACAAGCTCAGCAAGATAAATTAAATGATGCGCAGCACCAGCAACATATTACTCATACCGAGTTAACTCGAGCCGAACAGCAAAAAATTAGTGTTAAACAACAAATACAGTCACTTAAACAAAGCTTAATAAAATTACAACAACGCCAAACAGATAGCCTTGAGCAAAAAGCGCAACAGCAGCACATATGCGAAGAACTTGATGAAGCACTGCAAGAGGCAATAGAAAGCAGTTTAATGTGCGAAGAGCAAGTGAGTGAATTGTCATTTGAGCTTGAGGGGTTGCAGGGTACTAAGCAGCGAAGTTATTCGAATTGGCAAACACTCAACGAACAACAGCAACACCTTACCACTCAGGTGCAGTCGCAAAGTAGTGAAATAAAGCACACGCAACAGCAAATAAATCATGTTAATGAGCAACTTAGCCAATTAAATTTACAGCTTGATGAACTAAAAAATAATAATGTAGAACATCAGCTGGCCGAGCAAAAACAGCAGCGCCAAGCACTCACTGAGGCGCTTGCAAAAAATCAAAGCGCGCTTGCGCAATGTGAAGTTAAATTGACTCAGCAAAATAGGCTGGTTGATGAAACTCAAGACAATCATAAAACACTGACACAGAAAGAAAATGAACTAAACGCCCGTATTGCTGGGCTTAAAAGTGCATTGGGGTTAGATGAAGAGGTCAGTGACTCAACAGGGGTTCTAAGCCAGCTCATAGTGCAAGATGGTTTTGAGCCATTAATAGAGCAAGCACTTAAGTCGCTCACGCATTTAAGTGTAACAGAGCAGCAATCAACTAATAGTATATGGCCAAGCAGTCAGCCTTTACTTAAGGCAAGCTTGGCAGATTATATTACCGCTGGCGTGTACCCTGACTTACTCACGCGAATTGGCTATAGCGAACACGCCGATTTAACTATGCTAAATGATGACTATTACATTGCCATAATGGATAAAAAAGGCGAATTGCATGGTCGTAATTGGCACGTAAACGCAGATAGTAACACCGACAACTCACTGCTAATAAAGCATAAGCAACTTCACGCGCACACCAATGAGGTCATACAGGTTAAAAGTCAGCTTGAAAAGGTCAAAAGTGAGCTTGAACAATACACTGTAATACAAGCAGAGCTTAATACCGAACAAAAAGCACTCAAAGACGTTATTCATCATCTTGCTCAACAAATTGCTATTTCAAGTACCCGAAGCGATATGCTCACAGAGCAGGTTACTCAACATCAACATCAGCTATCAAAAATAAAAACACAAGAGCAAGCGATAAGTGCGTCACTGGTGCAACTCAATAAGCAGCTTGATGAACAAACCGAGCAATATGAACTATTTGTTGAGCAGCAATTAAATTTAACAGATGAAACTGAGATTGCGAATGATGAGCGCATGCTCAGCGATAAAAATTATAGCCAAGCACTCAGCGCATTGGAGCAATACAAAACGCAGGCTCATCAGGCAAGCTTAAGTCAGCAAAAAGCACGAAGTGAATGGCAGTTAAGTCAAACAAAACTGAGCCATGCAGCGCAAGCCTATGAAGAGGCAAAACAAGGGGCTGAAGAATTAGTTTTGGAAATAGAGGCGTTACTTATTCCAGAAGAAACACTTAGTGAATCAATTTCAACCTTACTAGAAAAGCATCAGCAAGGCGAACAACGATTAGCGCAATTGCAAAACGATTTATCACAAGCTAAAGACGCCTTGCATACAAAGCAAGCTAGCCTTAAAAATTCGCAAGGTGAGCTGCAAGGGCTTCAAGAGCAACATCAAAAATTAACACTTGAAGAGCAGAGCTTATTAATAAAGGCACAAGCTGCACTTGAGCCATTAGATGAGCTTAAACAAAGCTTAAAAGCCGTACTTGAAACATTACCTGACGACTTAACCCTAAATGCAGCGCAAAACCAATTAACAGGTATTACAAATCAGCTAGACAAGTTGGGTGCGGTTAACTTAGCAGCTATAGAAGAGTTTGATGTTGCAAAACAGCGCAGTGAGTATTTAGATAATCAGTTAGAGGATTTAACTAAAGCGTTAAATACCCTTGAAGGGGCTATTCGGAAAATAGATACCGAAACAAAAACGCGCTTTAAAGCCACGTTTGATCAAGTTAATGAAGACTTTGCACAGCTGTTTCCTAAAGTTTTTGGTGGAGGGAGTGCGTATTTGGAATTAACCAGTGACGATTTACTTGAAAGTGGTGTTAGTATAATGGCACGGCCGCCAGGTAAGAAAAATTCAACTATTCACTTGTTAAGTGGTGGAGAAAAAGCGCTGACGGCATTATCATTAGTGTTTTCTATATTCAGGCTAAATCCAGCCCCGTTTTGTATGCTGGATGAAGTTGACGCACCATTAGATGACGCAAACGTTGTTCGCTTTTGCCGTTTGGTGGAAGAAATGTCACAATCAGTGCAATTTATTTATATAAGTCATAACAAAATTGCAATGGAGATGGCGGGGCGTTTAACCGGTGTGACTATGGCAGAGCCGGGTGTATCTCGAATGGTTGCAGTAGATATTGAACAAGCGGTGCAACTTGCACACGCATAAATTTTTATAACACGTGTATTAGTTTTTAATTACTATACAGGTTTTAGGCATAACAAATAATAAAAGGTGAGGGGATGGCCGAACAATTAAGATGGGTTTTAATCATTATCAGTGTGATTGTCATTGGTGGCTTATTAGTCCATGGTTTATGGTCTGTAAGAAAAAAAGAGAGCCCAGATACGTCCGTTAATGAACGGGTTGAACCACTCCAAGAAAGCCAAACAGCTTCCTCTCATTCATATAGTCAAAAAGCTGAGCCAAAAGAGCCGGTAATTAGTGAGCGTGACGAACCACAGCTAGGGGAACTTAACTTTGATGCTAATGAGCCTCAAATTGAGCCCAGCGCGCCAGAGGTTCCTATTGAAGATGACCTGAGTGTTGTTGACGATTTAGAATCGGTTGAGCAAACTAATGAACAACCAAAAGAGCCAGTACCCGATTTTGTTATTGTACATATACAAATGCCAGAAGGTTTAACTATGCAAGGCAGCAAGTTATTACCTGCTGTGAATACGCTTGGTTTTAAATATTCTGAAGAAGGCTTTTTTAATCGTCATTTAGACCCTGCAGGCCAAGGACCAGTGTTGTTTAGATTAGTTAATATGTACAACCCAGGAACGTTCGATATAGACAATATGGAACAGTTTAGCACCGCAGGTGTGAGCTTATTTATGACCTTGCCGTGTGACGGTGACGGACTAGCAGCCTTTAATATGTTGCACAGTGCGGCTAAAAAAATAGCCGACGAATTTGGCGCGCACATATTAGACGCAGAACGCGAAGAAATGAGTGTTGAGCGTGTAAGGCAATATGTTGAGCAGGTTCGTGCTTTTTCAGCGTAACAATTTGTAATATATAATTTTACAAGCCACTGGGCGATATCGTCAAAGTGGCTTTTTTATGTTTTTTGAGGTTTAAATGTCTAGCAGCATTAGTGAGCAAATTAATCATCTTCGTACCCTATTAGAGCAGCACAATTATAATTATTATGTGCTTGATACCCCAAGCATTCCTGATGCTGAATACGATAGGCTATTACGCGAACTCAGTGCGCTTGAAACACAAAACCCTGAATTTTTATCTGCTGATTCACCGACTCAAAAAGTAGGTGGTGCAGCGCTTAGTAAATTTGAGCAAGTTGCTCATCAAGTGCCAATGCTATCGCTTGATAATGCGTTTAGCGAAGATGAATTTACGGGCTTTAATCGCCGAATAAAAGAGCGCTTAATGAGCACAGATGAGCTCACTTTTTGCTGTGAGCCAAAACTTGATGGGTTAGCGGTATCTATTATTTATCGTGATGGAGTGTTGGTACAAGCTGCAACACGAGGTGATGGCTTTACAGGCGAGAATATTACTCAAAATGTAAAAACAATTCGTAACGTCCCCCTTAAGTTGCGTGGCAACTACCCCAAAGAGCTTGAAGTGCGTGGTGAAGTATTTATGGACAGCGCTGGGTTTGAAAAGCTAAACAATGAAGCGCAGAAGCGTGGCGAAAAAGTATTTGTAAATCCACGTAATGCGGCGGCAGGTAGCCTACGCCAGCTAGACTCTAAAATTACCGCAAAACGCCCACTGATGTTTTATGCATACAGTACTGGTTTGGTTGCTGATGGCTCAATTCCAGAGGATCACTTTCAGCAATTAGAAAAGTTAACTGATTGGGGCTTACCCCTTTGTCCAGAAACAAAGCTGGTGGAAGGGCCAAAAGCTGCACTAGATTATTATGATGATATTTTAACGCGTCGCAGTGAGCTTAAATATGAAATTGACGGCGTAGTAATAAAAGTTAATAAAAAAGCCCTACAAGAGCGTTTAGGCTTTGTAGCGCGGGCACCTCGTTGGGCTATTGCCTATAAATTTCCGGCGCAAGAGGAAGTCACTCAACTCCTTGATGTAGAGTTTCAAGTTGGTCGTACAGGTGCAATTACGCCTGTTGCTCGTTTAGAACCTGTGTTTGTAGGCGGTGTAACGGTGTCTAATGCGACGCTTCACAATGGTGATGAAATTGCTCGGTTAGGCGTGAAAGTCGGCGATACAGTGATTATACGCCGTGCTGGTGATGTGATTCCGCAAGTAACGCAAGTTGTGCTTGAACGCAGGCCCACAGATGCAAGAGACATTGTGTTTCCATCAGCTTGCCCTATTTGTGACTCCCATGTAGAAAAAGTAGAAGGGGAAGCTGTAGCCCGTTGTACTGGTGGCCTAGTATGCCCCGCTCAGCGCAAGCAAGCTATAAAGCACTTTGCCTCGCGTAAGGCACTAGATATAGATGGTCTTGGCGATAAAATTGTTGATCAATTAGTGGACCGTGAGCTTATAAAAACTCCGGCTGATTTATTTATATTAAAGCAAGGTCACTTTGAATCACTTGAGCGCATGGGGCCTAAATCGGCTAAAAACTTAGTTACTGCTTTAAATGAAGCAAAAGCCACTACGCTTGCTAAATTTTTATATTCACTGGGTATTCGAGAAGCCGGTGAGGCTACGGCACAAAATTTAGCGAATCACTTTTTAACGCTAGAGAATATTATTAGTGCTAGTGTTGAAAGCCTCACACAAGTCAGCGATGTAGGCGATATTGTAGCATCGCATGTACGAGGTTTTTTTGATGAAGAGCACAATTTAGCGGTGGTTAATGCGCTTATTGAGCAAGGTGTTCATTGGCCTGCGCTAAGCGCACCGTCAGAGGATGAGCAACCGCTAGCGGGGCTTACTTATGTACTTACAGGTACGCTCAATACGCTTAATCGCAATGATGCTAAAGCGCGCTTACAACAGCTAGGTGCAAAGGTGTCAGGTAGTGTATCTGCTAAAACTGATGCTTTAGTAGCGGGTGAAAAAGCCGGTTCTAAACTCACAAAGGCTCAAGATTTGGGGATAGACGTGCTCACAGAGGATGATTTAATCGAGCTCCTTAAAAAGCATAACGGCTAGGAAAGTAGTAATGAGCCAATACGGACCTCAATACTGGGATAAATACGGGAGTTACCGCACGCCTGTTGCGTTTCACTTAAGTGTAGTGGTGTTGCTGCGTGCTTATTTTATTTGGGTTATTGCGGCACTGAGCCGACGACCAGAGCTTGACTTAATGTCGTTATTTTTTAGGTCTAAAAGCGACTTTTTTATTGCTATTGCCATTGGCAGTATTGCGATATTACCTACGTTGTTATTTTGCTTGCGCCGCCCTCGCGATTCACATAGCTCCACTGACAGATTGGAGAGTATTTGGCGGCATATGCGTTGGCCATTAATTGTATGCGCGCTAATAGATTTAACGTGGCTAATAGTACAAGCGGCACATAGCCATTACCGGTTTTCACTTTTTTTAGCGGTGCAAATGGTTATTGTGTTTTGGGTGCTTTGGTATTTAGTTAAAAGTCGTTATTTAACCGTGTTTTTTAAAGATTGGCCTGAGCCAACAGAAAAAGCATCAGATGATAAAAAAGATCTTAAAAAGGATTCATAGTGGACTCAGTAAACAAAAAAATAGCATTAACCATTGCACTCATCTGTTTTGTGCTTATTGGTTTAATGTTTGCCTATGAACTATTTGAAGTTATTTGGTTTAAAGTATTTATAGGAGTTTGGGTGTTTGTGTTTTGCTCAAGCATGTACAGGCTTACACCACTATTTAAAGCGCGAAACCGTTTAGAGCACTTTGTTCAACGCGATGCGCAGCACTTACTAGTGTTTAGCTTAATGGGCTTTTTTGATAAAAAACATGGTCCAAATTGGCTGGTTATACAAAGCATTGAGCGCGTAGTGAGTAAAGATGACGAGCTAATTATTTGTAGCAATAATGACCGGCAACTAAGTGTTAGCTTACCCGTTAAAAAAGCGGAGTTAGAGGCGTTTATGCAGCGTATTTTTACTACTGCAGAAAAGCAAACTATTACCTTTGAACAAGCTTGATCGCGGCGTCATTCATCCACGTAACAATAAAAAGCTTTAGCCATATAACCTGACCTTTGTTTTATATAAATTAATTATCTGGAGGCCAGATTATACACCCTATTCGTAATACAGGTTTTCATGAGGTTACTATGTTGAAATGGAAAGATGTGATTAACTTTGCCAATAATGGCAACCCTGCACCCAGTAAAAAAGTCATTAAAACCGATGAACAATGGCGTGAACAATTATCAGAAAACGAATACTACGTAACTCGTATGAAGGGGACAGAGCGTCCTGATATGTCTGGTAGTTGTACATTACTAGAGCCCGGTAAATATGTGTGTGTTTGTTGCGATAATTTATTGTTTGATGCTGACGAAAAATTTGAAAGCGGAACAGGCTGGCCTTCATTCACTCAGCCAGCAACGATAGAAGCAATCGGCTATGTACGCGACGTCAGCCATGGCATGGAGCGTGTAGAGGTTGTATGCAACGTGTGTGATGCGCATTTAGGGCATATATTTCCAGATGGCCCACTACCAACGGGCCTTCGATACTGCGTTAATGGTGCAGCAATGAAAAAGCTTTAGTCTTTGAGGTTTAGCTTCATCTCTTTTGCTTGATTCATAATTTTATCTAAGCGCTGCGCTTGATCTGCTGGCAGGTCAGATTTGTCCAATAAGGCGTAGCATTTTTTAGCAAGTCCTATATTCAATGAGCTGCCACTTTGCTTGGTCGAATCAAACAAGCATTGTAATAAATTAAGTGCAATGCTTTGATTGCGTGGCATAACTCTAAACGCATGCGTAAATGCTTCAAGTGCTGTGTTTAATTGCCCTTTGTTAAATTGGGTTACCGCATGGTTATTAAGTTCTTTTGGCCCCATTTTAATATCACGTCGTTCGCTTTGTTGTTGCTGTATATAGCGTAAGTAGGTGGGTTCGCTGGTATTTGGGTGTCTTTCACAATGATTAATTATTTGCGAAAATAACATTTGCGCCTTTTGATGAAACCCTAGCTCATGAAAGGCTTTTGCTTTATCAAGCGCGCCATCTACTGAGCGTATTATTGAGTCGTCATCTTCTAATTGTTCAATGAGCTTTTTAGCTTTTTGATGCTCATCTTTTAAATAATGAAGCCGCGCATTAAGCACATCAATTTGCGATTGATTCGTACTGTTAGGAAATTGGGTTTTTAAATCGTTTATATATTTATTTGTCTGCCTTGAAATTCGTTGCACTTGATCAGTTTGATCTGTTGTTAACGCAAAATCGATTCCTGCTCGAGCCGCATTTAAGTAAATGTCGGGATGATCGTAAATAGAGTGCTTAGCAAAGTTTGCTATATCTTTTTGTGTAAGGTAGTTTTTTTCGTAGTCGTGATTAATTAACGAGACTGTACTTAACGATTTTTGACGCGATATATTACGTGGTGCAATTGTGGCAGCTTGGCTCAAAAAATCTTGTGCCAATTCAAATTGATTGAGTTTTATTTCTAACCGACCTAATAAGTCTAATGCAACAAGGCGGGTTTCTTGACGTTCTAGCATGGTTTTTAACATGCGCTGCGCCAAAATGTGCTCGTTGTTTGCTATAAGCGCTTCAACTAGCCCCACCTTTGCCCAAGCAAACTTTTGAATGTCGAGCACGGATTTAAAAAAATCTTTGGCCTCTTGAGCCCGCTTTAACCGAAGAAGAGCGTCACCTTTCAGGCGAAGTAAGATAGGGCTGTAATTATTGTCTTTTCTTTCAAGTGCGGCATCAATATATTTTACTGCTTTTGAATCATTGCCATCATCAATAAGCGTGTATACGGTTTGAAGATCGTGTTTGCGCTTTAAAATACGTTCAATTCGGGTCTTGAGTTCTTGCCCTGTAAAAGGTTTGACTAAAAAATCATCCGGTTGAAGCTCAAGTACACTGTGTACTAATGAGCCACTTGTTTCAGCTGAAATAAAGATAAAGCCAGTGGAGTTTTTTATAAGTTTTTTTACTCTTAGCTCTTCGTACAATTGGTAACCGTCTTGGTGTTTGTTTAAATTAAACGAACAAACAATTAAATCAAATGATTCACTTAAACATTGCTCTTTGGCTGAATTTGCATGATCGGCAAAACTCAACTGCCGAAAGCCGAGCCTTTCTAACGATTGTTTCATATAGCTTTGAGCAAGCGGTTGCTCTTCGACTATTAGTATTTTGGCTTTTGAAAATATCTTAGTTGGCATTGGCTTAAGCGTTATCACTTTTAACACAGACTATAATCAACAGTTTAGCTGCTTACAAGAGAATTTAAATGCTAGCTGTATTTATTAGGTAATTAGGTTTAACTAATACGTTTATATGGTCATAAAGTGTCATTTTTATCAGGTGCTGTAATAACGGGTTATGTACGTATTTGAATAGGTACTAAATAATAGGGTGTGGTTAATCTGTCATTAATAGTAAAGAAAGGGGGGGGCTCTTTTTTATAATAGATTTAATTATTCGAATAAGAATTTAATAAAAATAGGAAAGGAATTAAAAATAGATATCGAGGAAGTATTTATATGTGGTGGGTGATACTGGACTTGAACCAGTGACCCTCGCCTTGTAAGGGCGATGCTCTCCCAACTGAGCTAATCACCCACATATAATAGGTATTACTTTTTTAAACTTATTAATTAATCGCTTAGTATAATTTGGTGGGTGATACTGGACTTGAACCAGTGACCCTCGCCTTGTAAGGGCGATGCTCTCCCAACTGAGCTAATCACCCAAATTATATATTTAATATGCACCATTCTAAAAATGGTGGGTCGTACTGGACTTGAACCAGTGACCCTCGCCTTGTAAGGGCGATGCTCTCCCAACTGAGCTAACGACCCATATTAAATTTTAAAACGCGACTATCAATATAATAGATTTATATGTGGTGGGTGATACTGGACTTGAACCAGTGACCCTCGCCTTGTAAGGGCGATGCTCTCCCAACTGAGCT
>NZ_JALNTI010000008.1:39896-41084 GCF_023161925.1 Pseudoalteromonas sp. 2CM32C
GTGGTGGGTGATACTGGACTTGAACCAGTGACCCTCGCCTTGTAAGGGCGATGCTCTCCCAACTGAGCTAATCACCCGCATCTAAACAACTCCACATTGCTGCGTTGTTGTGGGGCGCTATTATAGATAGAGTTGAAAATGTGTCAACACTTGAATGACAAAAATGTACTGAATGAAGGTTTTATAAACAACAAGATATGGCGGGCGTCTATTTTATAGGCAAAACATGTTCAGTAACGTAATTGTGTGGTGTATTTGTGGTGTTTATAACTCACATTAGTGGTTAATCTAGTTTTTTTGGGGAATACACAAGCGATTACTTTTAATTGTTGAACATTTAAACCTTCTATAATAAGAATATATATTTTGTTACCTCTCTAAAAAGTCATAACAAATAAAATAGAAAAAGTATTTTAAAGTGCAACTATAAAAAGCATGTGTGTTTTACTGCATTTACCTAACTGGCCTGTTGATATGAAAGTACGGTGTTAGGTCGGTAATTTATAAATTATATTTGCAATGTTTGAATTGCATATAAATGTATACCTTTTGAGGGTAGGGTAGTGAACTACCATTCACTGACTAGCAACGCTACATAAAATAAAAGTGTAGGGGAGTCGCATTAGGGCAATGATTTTAATCAAATTGTGTTTTTTAGCATGCTTGATAGCCAGTTTGTTGAAAATTAAACCATTTAAATAAAGCTGGATAAAAAACTGTTGACTTTATTTTGGGTGGTGCATAGAATGCGCCCCGCACTAAGCAATACACGACGTAGTTATTACGGAGGGTGTTGATTAAGTTGGGGCTATAGCTCAGCTGGGAGAGCGCTTCGCTGGCAGTGAAGAGGTCTGCGGTTCGATCCCGCATAGCTCCACCAATTATTAGTGTTTGTCCTAGGGTAGCAGTTTTCTGCGTCCCCATCGTCTAGAGGCCTAGGACACCGCCCTTTCACGGCGGTAACAGGGGTTCGAATCCCCTTGGGGACGCCATCTAGTTTTAAGCTAGAGGTGGTTTTACCAAGAGAATAGCGTAACAATTAAAGCTCGAGTCTTTAATTGTATTATATGCATTACCTTAGCAACTCATGATGTGAGTCAAACTCATCAAATGTCCTAGTGACACATTTATGTGTCCCCATCGTCTAGAGGCCTAGGACACCGCCCTTTCACGGCGGTAACAGGGGTT
>NZ_JALNTI010000008.1:41184-87668 GCF_023161925.1 Pseudoalteromonas sp. 2CM32C
CATCGTCTAGAGGCCTAGGACACCGCCCTTTCACGGCGGTAACAGGGGTTCGAATCCCCTTGGGGACGCCACTTACTTATTCAATAGGGAAGTGAAGTGTTGTTAAGATATCCACAGATTTTCTTCTAAAATTAGTTATCATTTTCTCTTAAAGATTAAGTGTTTACACTTAGTTACAAAACCATAGTAATTTCACTTCAATACAACTTGTTGTAACTCTACTTAGTCCTTAAACTCATTGAGTTAATTAAAAATGGACTAAAAAATGAAACTCTCAAAAATAGCACTTGCAGTATTATTAGCATCAGGGTTAGCTGCTTGTAATAGCTCAACCCAAGCAATTGATAAAAATACAGTAGCAGAAGTATCAATTCCAGGCGTTACACTCATAGAATCTGTTCAAGCTAATCCTAACGATATCAATATACCTTATAAAAAATATAAACTTGATAATGGTCTAACAGTTATCGTGCATGAAGATCATTCAGATCCACTAGTGCACGTTGATGTTACCTACCATGTTGGATCTGCTCGCGAAGAACTTGGTAAGTCAGGTTTTGCTCATTTTTTTGAGCATATGATGTTTCAAGGATCTGAAAATGTTGCTGACGAAGAGCATTTTAAAATAATCTCAGAGGCAGGTGGTACTTTAAATGGAACTACTAATTCAGATAGAACAAATTATTTTGAAACAGTGCCTGTAAATCAGTTAGAAAAGATGTTGTGGTTAGAGTCTGACAGAATGGGCTTTTTATTAGATGCTGTGACTCAAGAAAAATTTGAAGTACAACGAGAAACTGTAAAAAATGAACGAGGTCAACGAGTCGATAATCGTCCTTATGGTCGTTTAGGTGAGCGTATGGCACAAGCAATGTATCCCGATGGACATCCGTATTCGTGGCCTGTTATTGGATTTATGGACGATCTAAATCGTGTGAATGTTAATGACCTAAAAGCATTCTTTTTGAAATGGTATGGTCCTAATAACGCAACGCTTACCATTGGTGGAGACATCAACGCTAATGAAATATTGCCATTAGTTACTAAATACTTTGCGCCAATCCCAAAAGGCCCTGAAATACCTAAAGTTGAAAAAAAAGCAGTAACACTAAATGCTGATAGATATATATCGATGGAAGATAAAGTTCATTTACCTTTACTGGCAATGAGTTTTCCAACGACTTATGCTCGCTCTGAGGATGAAGCACCACTAGATATACTTGCCGAAATTTTAGGTGGTGGCAATAACTCATTACTTTATAAAAACCTAGTAAAAACTCAACTTGCAGTTCAAGCTAGTGCCAATCACCCATGCCAAGAGTTATCTTGCTCAATTAGTATTTATGCTTTACCAAACCCCACATCAGGTAAAACGTTAGCTGATATGGAAAAAATTGTACGTGATTCATTTACTGAATTTGAAAAGCGCGGTGTTACACAAGACGATTTAGATAAAGTAAAAGCAAAAATAGAATCGGGTGCAATATTTGGCTTACAAAGCGTATCCGGAAAGGTATCTCAACTTGCTGCATCAGAAACATTTACGGGCAATCCAAACTCAACTAAAGCTGAAATTGCACGCTATAACAGTGTGACAAAAGCAGATGTTATGCGTGTATTTAATCAATACATTAAAGGTAAATCTTCAGTTATTATGAGTGTAGTTCCAGAGGGACAAACTCAACTTATAGCCGCTCCAGATAATTTCACTCCTAAAAAGCATGATTTTGGGGGCCCCTCGACAACCTCTGCTGATGATTTAGTCGCCCGAAGAGCTGTTGATACATTTGATCGAAGTGTTCAGCCTGTAGCGGGTGCAAACCCTGCTGTAGACGTACCTGCGCTTTGGCAAACTAAGACCGACAACGGTATTAAAATATTGGGCACTCAAAGCAGTGAAACACCCACTACAGCTGTATTCATTAAAATACCGGGTGGCTTTTATAACGAGCAGACCAGTAAAGTGGGTTTATCGTCGATGACTGCATCGTTAATGAGCGAGTCAACGCAAAACTATACTACAGAGGAAATGAGTAACGCGCTTGAAAAACTGGGTAGCCAAGTAAGCATATACGCTGATAAAACACACACAAATGTATATGTTTCTACCTTGACTAAAAACCTAGACGCAACATTAAAGCTTGTTGAAGAAAAGTTATTTAGACCAGCATTTAATGCCGATGATTTTGAGCGTAATAAAAAGCAAATCATTCAAAATATTCAACATTCAATGAAGGATGCTGGGTATTTAGCATCTAATACATATAGCAAATTACTATATGGCGACAATATAGCTGCACTTCCAAGTTCTGGAACGCTTAATAGTATTGAGGCTATTACATTAGATGACGTTGAAACTTTTTATAAAGCCAACTTTAAACCACAAGGTGCTCAAGTCATTATAGTGTCAGATTTAAGTGAAGCTGATGTCGAACCAAAAGTTAAATCAGCACTTGCTAACTGGCAAGGGAAAGGCCAAAGTTTTGATGTAGACTTTACCGAGCCTAACGTTCAAACAAACGTAATTTATCTTGTGGATAAACCGGGTGCGCCACAATCACAAATTCGTATCGGTAAACGCGATATGGTTGAAGATATTACAGGTGAATTTTTTAAAGCTAATTTAATGAATTTTGCGCTTGGTGGTACTTTTAACAGCCGTATCAATCTAAATTTACGAGAGGATAAAGGCTATACATATGGTGCTCGTTCACGTTTTTGGGGTGATAAAACATCAGGTGGTTTTACAGCCTCTGCAGCAGTAAGAGCTGATTCGACTGCTGCGTCTATTACAGAGTTTACTAATGAGCTTAATAACTACGCTCAAAACGGTGTAACAGACGAAGAGCTGATGTTTATGCGTAAGGCAATTAACCAAAAAGATGCGCTTAAATACGAAACCCCTAATGCAAAACTTGGCTTTTTGGCACAAATTTTAGAGTTTGATTTAGAACCTAACTTTGTAAAAGAAAGAAATAAGATCGTTAGCACTATTAGTAAAGAAGAAATTAATGCTTTAGCTAAAAAGCACTTAAATGCTAAAGATATGATTTACCTAGTGGTTGGAGATGCAAAGACATTGCGTCCAGAGCTTGAGAAATTAGGTATGAAGGTTGTTGATTATAGTCTTTAATATTTAATTGAATAATCGGTATGATAAAGCAGCTTTTTAGCTGCTTTAATTTTATCTCTTCTCTATTCAGGGCTTATAAATATTTTACTTGTTAACCTATATAAAACTTCCAGAAAAAGAGGAGGATTTATGGCAAGTGGATGGGCGCGAGATGGCGCAATTCAAGAGCAAATAGATGCAAGTGTTAACGATGCAGTGCAATACGCAAGAAGTAACCTAATTTCAGGAGCGAGCGCTGAGCTTTGTGATGAGTGTGACGAAACAATACCACAAGCAAGAAGGTTAGCGTTACCAGGTGTGCGCTACTGTATTTCATGCCAAGCGGAATTAGAAGGGCTACCAAGCAATTCTAACGCGTTCAATCGCCGTGGTAGTAAAGATAGTCAACTACGATAAAGGTGCCAAAGGCACCTTTTTTATGGGTAAAATACCACGCATTATTATTTATGATTTTTTCTGAATAAGCTCAATTGCATACCCATCAGGGTCTTTAACGAATGCAATTTGGGTTGTCCCACCTTTAACTGGGCCGGGTTCTCGACTTATATTTCCACCTGCCGCTTTTATGTCATCGCACGCTTTATATATGTCTTCAAATTCAATGGCGATGTGCCCGTAGGCGTCTCCTAAGCTGTAACTACTTTGATCCCAGTTGTATGTTAGCTCAAGGACGGTTGTATCTTTTTCGTCGCCATAGCCTATAAAGGCCAATGTGTATCGGTACTCTTCATTTTCAGAGCGACGTAGCTCTTTCATACCAAGAACATGCGTGTAAAACGCAATGGATTTTTCTAAATCTGTAACGCGAAGCATAGTGTGTAATAAGCGCATTTAAGTAACCTTAAACTTTATTTGAATGTCGTCGGCCTTTCATTCAGACGTTTTGAAACACGTTTTTTAGAAAAGGCGAATTGCTTTGTTAGTTTGAGATTATATGAGGGCAGCACATGTTTATTACAACCAATAAAACGTCCATTTAGTATTTAAGTATGAATAAATAAAACATTTATTATTTATATGTGAGTTAACAACTTAAATTAATTACCAATTTTAAATAAAAATGCGACTGGTCAGCCAATTTTTACGCTTATTGGTCAACCTGTCACAGAAAGTTTATTTTAATATTATTTAACAATGCTTTTACACGAAGAGTTAGGTTTTGGTTTTTATCTTGTTGTAATTACTGGGTATTTTATTTCTCTTAGCATTTGGTTGTAACTGGCTAATTTACAAAAAGTAACTTATTGGTTGACAATAAATGCGTTTGGTCATAATGTTTGTGCATACCAATTGGTAACCTCGTTAACGTTGTTACTAAATGGGTTAGCAATTAATCAGAGTTACACTAAATTTTAAATTTAAATAAGAGCATAAAAAATGCAAAACCAATGAAAATTTGGTTCAACATTTTTACTTTCATAAAGCACAAAAGACTTATTTATTTAACTAAATATAGTGGCTCTACTGAATTAAATAAAAGACAGAGCGTACCTATTTTATGGGGTAAATCATTACTCATTATCATAAAAGTTTGCGCCATCATATCTAGGAGTTTTTCATGTCAAAACCTGTAATCGGTTTCATCGGTCTAGGCCTTATGGGCGGCAATATGGCCGAAAATTTACAAAACAAAGGCTATGAGCTGATTGTTATGGATTTAAGCAAAGATGCAGTTGCTGCATGTGTTGCTCGAGGCGCAAAAACAGCAAGCACGGCGAAAGAACTTGCTTCAGGTGCAGATATTGTAATGCTTTGTCTAACAACTTCAGCTGTAGTTGAAAAAATTGTTTACGCAGATGATGGTATTTTAGCTGGGATCAAAGAAGGCGCAGTGCTTGTGGACTTTGGTACATCGATACCATCTTCAACTAAAAAAATTGGTGCTGACTTAGCAGCTAAGGGTGCTGGTATGATTGACGCGCCATTGGGTCGCACACCTGCACATGCCAAAGATGGTTTATTAAATATTATGGCGTCTGGCGATATGGCTACCTTTAATAAAGTGAAATCTGTATTAGAAGACCAAGGCGAGAACGTTTTTCACTTAGGTGATTTAGGCGCTGGCCACACAACTAAGTTAATCAATAACTTTATGGGAATGACGACTGTATGTGCTATGTCACAAGCGTTTGCTGTTGCAGAGCTTGCAGGTGTAGACCGTCAGCAATTGTTCGACATAATGTCTACTGGTCCGTCAAACTCCCCGTTTATGCATTTTTGTAAAAACTACGCGGTTGATAATGTAAGCGACTTGGGTTTTTCTATCGCCAATGCAAATAAAGACTTAGGCTATTTTTTACAAATGGTTGAAGATTTAGGCACTCAATCAAAAATTGCTGAAGGTTCGTCTGCTAACTTACAAGCTGCATTTGACGCAGGTATGGGGCAAGGCAACGTGCCAGAGATATTTGATTACTTCAAAAAACTAGAAAAGTAATTCTTTTCTAGCTTTAAAGCGCTTTAAGCTTATGACTTAAAGCGCTTCAACACACATGACACCAATTGACTTAAGTCTTTATGTATTGTCAGTCTATTTAACCCTGATAGCGCATTTACTTAGTCACAACGAAAAAGAGTTAACTATGCGTTTGATTAATACAATAAAGCTTAGTCTAGTTCTCATCGGTTGCCTATCAACACACATAGCGGCCAAAGATTATTTTGTAGAGGACCAACAGGCTTTCAACGATATTGCAGCAAACCTACTTGCAGGCGATAAAGTTATTCTTAAAAATGGAACTTGGTCTGATTTTGAAATTTTATTACAGGGTCAGGGTAAAAAAAATGCACCTATTACGTTAACAGCTGAAACACACGGCAGCGTTATTTTATCAGGCCAATCTAATCTTCGTCTTGCGGGTCAATACCTTGAAGTGTCGGGTTTAGTTTTTAAAGATGGCTATACACCCAGTTCTGCAGTAATTGAGTTTCGTCGTGATAAAAAAGAGTTAGCTTACCACTCACGTGTTACCAACGTTGTGATCGACAATTACAATAATCCAGATAAGCGAGAGTCAGATTATTGGGTAGCGCTATACGGCCAACACAATAGATTTGACCACAGTCACTTAGTGGGAAAAAGAAATAAAGGTGTGACAGTCGCTGTTCGATTAAATACTCCTCAAAGCCAACAAAATCATCACAAAATTGATAATAATTATTTTGGCTACCGTCCTACATTTGGATCTAATGGTGGCGAAACACTACGTATAGGTACAAGTCATTATTCTTTAACTGACTCGTATACCTTGGTTGAAAATAACTACTTTGAACGCACTAATGGTGAAGTTGAAATAATATCTGTTAAGTCAGGTAAAAATATCCTTAAAAATAATGTGTTTTATGAAGCTCGAGGCACATTAACGCTACGCCACGGGAATGGAAATCTAATAGAAGAAAACGTATTTATTGGTAATGGTGTTGATCATACTGGCGGTATTCGCGTAATCAACAAAGACCAAATTATTAAAAATAACTACCTAGAAGGGTTAACTGGCTACCGCTTCGGGAGTGGTTTCACTGTAATGAATGGCGTACCTAATTCGTCAATTAATCGCTACCATCAGGTAGAAAACGCCACAATCGAAAATAATACATTCGTAAATGTACGTCACATACAGCTCGCGGCAGGAAGTGATGCTGAACGCAGTGCAGTCCCAATAAACAGCACAATGAGCAACAATTTGATTGTAAATCAAAGTGGTAATCAGCCGTTTACAACATTTGACGACGTGACTGGTTTAGTCCTTAGTAATAATGCTGCCAATACCAATGCGTTAGATGAGCTAGCTTATGGTGTAGAAAAGCAAGATATAAAGCTAAAAAAAGCCAAAAATGGATTATTTTATCCAGTATCTGAAAAGTTAACTGTAGGCGTAAAACGCGACTTAAAAGTATTAAAAAAAGAAGAGGTAGGTGTTAGTTGGTATCCTAAAACACCTGCATTAACAGCATTTGATTCGGGCAAAACAATCAATGTTAAAGCGGGTGCAGATGCTTTATTAAATGCTATTGAAAATTCTAATACAGGTGATGTATTGGTATTGGCACCTGGTCAATACGATATTTCTAAATTAGTAAAAATAAACAAAACACTCACCATAAAGGCAAAGAAAGAAGGCCAATCGAAGCTTACCTTTCAACGTTCTACCTTATTTGAAATTCATGATGGCGGCAGCTTAAAAATTGATGGTTTATCAATTTCAGGTGAGAACGCGCCTGACGCCATTGGTAACAGTGTGGTTCGTACACAAAAGTGGGGAATGATAGAAAATTACCGCTTTGAAATGACAAATACAGCAATCAATGAATTAGATATTAATCATTCATTTCATTTTTTCGTCACTGGTAAAGGGGCTATGGCCGATACCATTGTATTAAATAATAATACATTTAATGAAATTACGGGCGATGTATTACGCCTAAATACAGAAATCGAAGACTTAGGTGTTTACAACGCAGAGTACGTGACGGTTACCGGCAATAGCTTTAAAAATGTAAAAGGCAGTTTAGTAAAACTCTACCGAGGCGGGTCTGACGAAAGTACATTTGGCCCTCATTTTGAGATGAAAAATAATACGCTTAACAATGTTGGCCTTGGTAAACGCAATAAAGAAAAAGCCAGTATTCATGTTCATGGTGTGCAGGTTACTAATATTGAAAATAACGAGTTCACTAATTCTGCACCCATAGTCGTTGAGCATACTGTTGGCGAGCCAATCACGAAAGTATTAAAAAATACATTTAAAGAAACACCCGCCCCAAGTGTAAAAGAACTAAGAGTTGAAGGTCCGCATACCGCAATTCTTGAAAATAACAACGTGATAAATGAGGGGCAGTAAACTGATGAATTTTTTTAAACGAACAACACACATAAAAGCCGCTTTTTTAGGTTTATTTTCATTGTTACTGTCATCAGTAGCCAGTGCTGGGTCACATCCAAACCTTGTAATCACAATTGACGATGTAAAGCTCATGCGCCAAGCAATAAAGGGTGAGGGGCAGTTTGCAACGGCGTATAACGATTTAAAAGCGCAAGTAGATGAGCAAATAAAGCAGCCTATCATGGTGCCAGTACCAAAAGATGGTGGGGGCGGATATACGCACGAACGCCATAAAAAGAACTATCAGGTAATGTACAACGCGGGGATTATTTATCAATTAAGCGAAGACGATAAATATGCTGCTTATGTTCGCGACATGCTGCTTGAATACGCAGCTCTTTATCCAACACTTGACGTTCATCCAAAGCGTAAAGTTAAATCACAAAACCCTGGCAAGCTATTTTGGCAAAGCCTGAATGAAGCTATGTGGCTTGTTTACACTATACAAGCTTACGACCTTATTTATGATTCATTAAGCGCCGCACAGGTAAAAGTAATAGAGGATGATTTAATACGCCCTGTTTCATTGTTTACATCAGAGGGTCAACCGTCAACGTTTAATAAAGTACACAATCATGGTACATGGGCCACGGCTGGTGTAGGTATGGCAGGTTATGTATTAGACGAGCCTGAGTGGGTGGAAAAATCGCTATATGACCTAGACAAGTCGGGTAAAGGTGGCTTTATTAAGCAATTAGAAATGCTGTTTTCACCACAAGGCTACTACAACGAAGGGCCGTATTATCAGCGTTTTGCATTATTGCCATTTGTTACGTTTGCTAAAGCAATAGAGAATAACGAGCCGCAACGTAATATTTTTGAATACCGCGATGGTGTGCTACTCAAAGCGATTGATACCACTATTCAACTTAGCTACAACGGTTTATTCTTCCCAATTAATGACGCTATAAAAAGTAAAGGTATCGACACTATTGAGCTGGTTCATGGTGTTACAGCGGCTTATGGGCTAACAAACGACACCGGTTATTTAGATATTGCGAAAAAACAAAAACAGACAATTTTATCTGGCGATGGCTTGAAAGTAGCTCAAGCACTAGACAATCAAATGCAAACACCTTACGAGTTTAGATCTGTAGCGTTTGGTGATGGTAATGATGGTAAGCAAGGCGCGCTTGTGGTTATGAGAACGCAAGTAGGTGGCGATCAAGCTGTTTTATTTAAACCTGCGGCACAAGGTTTAGGCCATGGCCATTTTGATAAATTGACTTGGCAGTTTTATGATCGAGGTAACGAAATTGTATCTGACTATGGCGCGGCTCGTTTTTTAAACGTTGAAGCTAAGTTTGGTGGTCGTTATCTTCCAGAAAATGAAACCTACGCCAAGCATACCGTTGCACACAATACTGTTGTGGTAGATGAAACATCTCATTTCAATGCTAATGTAAAAGTGGGGAACAACAATCACCCAACACTAAATTACTTCACTACCAATGAGTTTGGTACTGTGGCAAACGGTTCAATTAGCTCGGCTTACAAAAACGTAGAGCTAGAGCGAACCCTTGCTTTAATAAATTTACCAGAGCTTGAGAGCACTATTACATTAGACATTTTTAATGCCAATGCTAAGACTAAACATCAATTTGATTTACCCCTTCACTATAAAGGGCAGCTCATTGACACAAGTTTTGACTTAAAAGCGAATGCATCACAGCTATCTGCATTAGGTAGTAATAATGGTTACCAGCATTTATGGCTTAAAGCACAAGCGACACCTCAAAATGGCCTTGCTAAGGTGACATGGCTAAATGATAACGGACGCTTTTATACGCAAACAAGTTTAGTTTCGGGTGATGAAGAATTTTTGTTTACTCAAATTGGTGCAAACGATCCACACTTTAATTTACGTAATGAAAATGGCTTTATTCGTCGCGTAGAAGATCAAAAACAGCATACGTTTGTGTCTATTTTAGAGCCTCACGGTGAATATAACCCTAGTAAAGAATATACCCTAGAGGCTGTTAGCCGTGTGTCAGCTGCCAACTATATCGAGCAGGGTAATTTATTGCTCGTGCATTTAATCATTAAGAACAAAGCCTACTTAGTCGCTATTAATAAAGCGCACAGCAAAGCAAGCAACACATTCACATTTAAAAATAAGTCATTCACCTTAAACGACCGACTTGGCGTTTATGCGTTGAAGAATAATTAGGAGTAATTAGGATGCAAAAGCAAAGTGCACATTTTTCATTTGGTGACAAAACTGAGATTGAAGATTTAGGCAATGGTTTAAAGCGTCAAATGTTAGGTTTTAACGAAGAACTTATGGCCGTTAAAATTTGGTTTGAAAAAGGCGCAATTGGTTATAACCATGCCCATAGACACTCACAAGTAACCTATGTAGTTGAAGGTGAATTTCACTTTAACATTGACGGCGTCACTGAAATTTTAAGACCCGGTGACAGCTGTTTTATTCCCCCGTTTGCAGATCATGGCGCTACATGCCCAACAGGTGGTATTTTAATCGATACTTTTAGTCCAGCTCGTGAAGACTTTCTTGAGGAATAATTATGCAACTTAAAGGCTTACGCTGGTGGGTTATTGCGTTAATCGCGTTAGCAACCATCATTAATTATATCGACCGCCAAGCACTTAGTGTGCTTTGGCCGGATATTGTAGAAGAAATGTTCCCTGATGAATCAGCATTAGAACGTAAACAAATATACGCAAATATTTCCATAGTGTTTGTGTTTGCCTACGCATTTGGCCAAGCTATTTTTGGTAAAATATTTGACTGGGTGGGCACCCGTTTTGGTTTTGTTTTATCAATTGGTGTGTGGTCGTTGGCAACCATTGCGCATGCATTTGCACAAGGTGTTTTAAGCCTGAGTATTTTTCGTGCCATTTTAGGGGTAGCTGAAGCCGGTAACTGGCCAGGCGCTGCCAAGGGAAACGCTGAGTGGTTCCCAACTAAAGAACGCGCACTCGCACAGGGTATTTTTAACTCTGGTGCTGCAATTGGTGGCATTATCGCTATTCCTCTAATCGCTTACTTAACAGTGTATTTTAGCTGGCAAATGGTGTTTGTTTTTGTAGGTGCCTTGGGTTTTCTATGGTTAGTTCCATGGTTAATTTTAGTAAAAGCGCCACCAGGTTCTCACCCTTGGATAAGCGAAGAAGAGCGCGAGTACATTTTAACAGGTCAAAGACGTGTTGATGACAACGGCGATGTAACAGGCGAAGATGAAGAAGAATATAACCCTTCTACTGGCGAGTTGCTTTCACGTAAACAAAGCTGGGGTGTAATTATAGCTTCTGCGGCGATTGACCCAATCTGGTGGTTATTCGTTTTCTGGATCCCTATTTATCTAAACGAAGTGTATGCCATGGACGTTAAATCTATTGGTATATATGGCTGGGTTCCTTATGTAGGCGCAATGTTTGGTGCATGGTTTGGTGGTCTACTTGCTCAAAATAGACTTAAATCAGGTTGGAATACTGACAAAACACGCAAGCTCACTATTACACTTGGTTGTTTAATTATGCTTCCTGCATTACTGGCTATGGCTAACCCTGGTGGACCAACAACAGCTGTTCTTATCATGGCCGTTATTTTGTTTGGCTTTCAAACTGCTATTGGTAATGTTCAAACTTTACCAAGTGACTTACTGGGTAAAAAAGCGGTAGGTACCTTATCTGGTTTTTCTGGCATGGCTGCAAAACTAGGTGCGGTAGGTCTTACGTCACTTGTACCAATATTAACCGCTGATGGTAATTATGCTCCGGCATTCATAATTGGTGCATCACTTGCCATAATAGCAATGGCTGCAGTGTGGATTTTAATCCCTAAAATTGAACCTCTTAAAAAGCCTGATTAATCTGCTTCAACTGCTATGCCAACACGGTAGTGCTTGTGCATAGCAGTTAGTTACAAAGGATACTTTCAAAAATGAATACTATTTATTTTATGGGTGAATGCATGGTAGAGCTCAGGGCTATGAGCGCTGCTACGTTACATCAATCTTTTGCAGGCGATGTATATAATTCAGCTGTATATTTGAAACGCTGTTTTCCTAAAGTAAGCACATCTGTAATTACGGCTTTAGGGCAAGACAACCTAAGTAAAAAAATGCGCGAACGCTTTGAAAGTGAGCAGCTTGATACACAGTATGTATTTAGCCACGAAAGCAAAGTGCCCGGCATGTACTACATTGAGACAGATGAGCACGGTGAGCGAAGCTTTATTTATTGGCGAAGTGATTCGGCGGCTAAAAAAACAGTTGAGTTTTTAAATGCCGAGTGCGTTGACCAATTATGCCAAGGTGATATGTTTTTCTTCTCAGGGATCTCTTTAGCCATCGTAGATAAAACATCACGAGATCAATTCTGGAAGGTTTTAGAGCAACTAAAAAGTGCTGGGGTTAAAATTGTATTTGATCCTAACTACCGAGCTCGTTTGTGGGACAGTGCAGAGGATACTAAGGCGCAGTATCATTTAGCATTTAACCTTGCAGATGTAACTCTTCCAGGAGTTGAAGACCTTACAACATTATATGATGTTCACAGCGTTGAGGCGGTAATAGAGTACTTAAAGCCATATCAAATTGATGAGATTGTGGTTAAAAATGGTCCAGAATCTGTTATTACACAACACAACAACACACTTCAAAGTCACACAATAATACCTGTCACCACAGTGGTAGATACAACGTCAGCGGGCGATGCCTTTAATGGTGTTTATTTAGGCGCTCGACTTTCAGGTAAGTCAATTGCGGCAGCAGTTCAACTTGGCGCTAAAGCAGCCGGAGCTGTGATTCAACAACCGGGTGCAATTGCACCAAAAGATGTTTTTCAACATGCAATGGTTGAAGCTGGTATCTAATAAAATTTAAGGCCTCCATACCCCGGCCAAACTACTTAAAATAAAGGAACAACGTTATGACTCGCTTTTCTGAACTTATGTCAGGGCAAACTCTGCTACCTATAATTCAAGCTGATACCCCAGAGCAGGGTGTTCAAATTGCAAAAGCTATGGCTAAAGCAGGCCTTACTTTGGTTGAAGTTGTGCTAAGAACAGACGCCTCAATTGATGCTTTAAAAGCGATTAAAGAGCAAGTCCCAGAGCTAAAAGTTGGCGCAGGTACCGTTATTAACGAAGCTATTTTACAGCAAGCAATTGAAGCAGGTTCTGATTTTATTGTAACCCCAGCGGTATCTCCTAAATTACTAACTGCACTAACAAAGTGTGGTGTTCCTGTTTTACCCGGCGTATCAAATACCGGTGATATTCTAATGGCGCTAGAGTATGGCTTTGAGGAGCAAAAATTATTCCCTGCATCGCTAGCAGGAGGGGCTCCGTTTGTGTCGGCTGTCTCGAGTGTATTTAGATCGGTTAGCTTTTGCCCAACGGGTGGGGTAAGTGAAAGTAACAAAATGGATTATCTTTCTTTAAATAACGTATTTGCTGTAGGTGGTACATGGGTTGCTAAAAAGGAATGGGTTGCACAAGAAAACTGGCAAGCTATTACAGACTCATGTATTCAAGCAATAAAATAGCAGGGAGCGCTAAAATGAACGATTTATCTCAAACTATTTTACCTGGCGTAATAGTGGGTGACGAGGTAAGTGCAATATATAACCATGCGCGTGCTAACCAGTATGCGCTGCCAGCTGTAAATGTAGTTAGCACAACCTCAATTAATGCAACTCTTGAGGCCGCGAAAGAAATGAAGTCACCTGTTATTATTCAGCTTTCAAATGGTGGTGCACAGTTTTTTTGTGGTAAAGGCCTCTCATTACCAGAACAACAAGGTGCAGTACTTGGTGCGGTGAGCGCAGCTAGGTATGTACATAGTGTTGCGGCGCACTACGAAATCCCCGTTATGCTTCATACCGATCACGCAGCCAAAAAATTATTACCATGGATTGATGGTTTGTTGGATGAGGGTGAAAGGCATTTTAGATTGACAGGTAAGCCGCTGTTTAGCTCACACATGATCGATTTATCTGAAGAGCCGCTAGAAGAGAACATAGAGATATGTGAGCGCTACTTAGCACGCATGGCTAAAATAGGGATGACACTAGAAATTGAGCTTGGTTGTACAGGCGGAGAAGAAGACGGTGTTGATAATTCTCACCTTGATAGCTCAGCGCTTTATACTCAGCCAGAAGATGTTGCTTACGCTTATGAACGCTTAAGTGCTATTAGTCCTAATTTTATCATTGCCGCTTCTTTTGGCAACGTGCATGGTGTTTATAAACCAGGAAATGTTGTCCTTACGCCTACTATTTTAAAATACTCACAAGCATATGTAGCGAAAAAATTTAACTTACCGAGTAATTCAATTAACTTTGTATTTCATGGTGGCAGTGGTTCAGAGGAAGAAAAAATTGCAGAGTCATTAACGTATGGTGTAGTTAAAATGAACATTGATACCGATACGCAGTGGGCATGTTGGAACGGTGTTTTAGATTACTACAACAGCAACGAGGCCTACCTACAAGGTCAAATTGGTAACCCTAACGGTGATGATAAACCTAACAAAAAGTACTATGACCCACGCGTGTGGCTTCGTCACTCTGAGCAGCATATGGTAACAAGACTCATCCAGTGCTTTAAAGATCTTAATTGTGTAAATCGGTATAGCTTATGAAAAGACTCAATACAGTATTAAAAGAAGATGGTGTAAGAACGGATCTAATTTTACTTATCCGTACTATTTTAGCCACAAGTAAAGAGATTGCGTTTAGGGTTGGTCAAGGTGAACTTGCAGGTGTTTTGGGTTCCACAATGAATGAAAACATTCAGGGTGAAGTTCAAAAAAAACTAGACATAATTGCCAACCAATTACTTAAAGATATTCTTCTTGACGACAGCTCTGTAAGAACCGTTGCCTCTGAAGAAGAAGACCATGCGGTTGGTGGCCACCCTGAAGGCACTTTTATTGTTGCTTTTGATCCACTCGATGGCTCTTCTAATATCGATGTAAATGGTCAAATAGGCACAATATTTACTATTTATTTGGCAAGAGACGACGTACCTTTTGACAGTGATGAGCAGTTTAACCAACCGGGTGTAAGCCAAGTGTGTGCAGGCTATGTATTATATGGCCCTTCATCATTGCTCGTAATGACCACCGGTGGGCCAACACGCTGTTATACCCTTGACTCAACACATGGTGGGTATTTACTCACTAATCCACAACTACAAATTCCTTCGCAAAGCCGAGAGTTTGCCGTAAATATGGCAAATTATCGTTACTGGGATGAGCCTACACAAGTGTACTTTGACAAGTTGCTTTACACATCTGAAAGCTTTGAAAAAAGCTCAATCCGATGGAATGCGGCAATGGTAGGTGATGTACACCGGATATTATGTCGCGGTGGCTTATTTTTATACCCGCAGGATAAACGCGTTGGTAATGACAATGGCAAAATTAGGCTTTTATATGAAGCCAACCCGCTTGCAATGCTCGTAGAAAATGCGGGAGGCAAAGCCACATCGCGTGGCGCTCGAATTTTAGATATAACTCCTGACGATTTACATCAACGAGTTCCCGTTACTTTAGGCTCGATTGAACCCGTTGATTATTTTAACAACTCAGCGCTAAGCTAATTCGATACCCTTCACTTCGGTTATTTAGTAACAGAGAAAGCTTTTCTCTGTTACTTTCCTTTTCAACTAATTACTCATCTTCTTGTTCTAGCAATTCTATTAATACGCTCATTAGTTAAATAGTCATTTGTATTTTAGTGTCATTATTGTAAAGCCAATTGGTAAAGATTTATTTTTTGTCAATGCTGATTTTTGTACATTTATGCATCCTTTAAATAGGTTAGTGGGTTACCTATGTGCCTTGTATAGGTAAAAAGGTACATTGAGTTCAGTAAATAAGCTGGAAATATCATTTCTATTGTGGTTATATGACCAAGTTGGTTAACAAATTATTTTCAAATAAAGTAAATTTGGTAACAACTTATATGATTATTTGGTAACACACACAATAGCTGGCCAAATATTTAACCTATAAAATGGAGAATAGAGGCATCATGAATTTAAAACACTTTGCACTATGCGCTATTGCAGCGGCAATAGTTGGTTGTGACACTGACGCAAACAACAATGACAACGAACTGGGCTCTATTGCTCTGTCAGGAACAGCCACAAGCGGTCAAACATTAACAACAAACGTGTCAGATCCTGATGGTATATCAGGAACTGTTTCTTATTTTTGGTATGCAGATAACGAAGTAATAGAAGGCGCTAATAGCGCATCGTTTACACTTACGGACGATCAAATTGGTTTAGCTATCACAGCTCAAGCTAAATATACTGATGATGGTGGTGTTAACGAGTCACATATTTCAGATCCGACCTCTGACGTAGCAGCCATTGCATTTCCAGCAAGCGTAACAATAACAGGTGATGCACTTATCGGGTCAGAGCTGACCGCGAATGTTGAAGACGAAAATGGTTTTGATAGTTTAACAGTCGTATACGAGTGGTTGGCGGATGACGTAGTAATTGAGGGAGAGGTTCTTTCGTCACTCATGCTTACTGAAGCACAGTTTAATAGCGTGATCACCGTTACAGCATCGTTTGAAGACGATCGTGGGTTTGCAGAGTCAGTGACGTCTGTTGGGACTGCGCCTGTTGCGCGTGTTAATGCGCAAGGTGATGTAGCAATTAGTGGCACACCCACAGTGGGTAATACGCTTAGTGCTGATATTACTGATATGGATGGTGTATCTGGAGAAGTCACTTATCAATGGTTTGCTGACGATGAAGAAATAGTTGGTGCAACCCAAAGCGAATATATTGTAGAGGCTGCTTTAATCGGGCAAGCTGTATCGGTACAAGTGACTTATACAGATGACAATGGTTTTGTAGAAGATAATACATCAGAAAAAACAATTCCCGTATCGGCTGTTGCGGTTGATGAAGCGGGAAGTATTACAATTATAGGCACATCACCTTACTTAGTTAGCGGTGAATTAACAGCGCAACTAACAGATAATAATGGTATTGAAGAAACAAATGTTACCTATAGCTGGTTTGCCGATGGCGTTGAAGTAGCCGATACAAACAGTAATACGTTTTCACCTGCGGCATATGCGGGTGCAATTATATCTGTGAGTGCTTCTTACACCGATAACGACGGATTTGAGGGTTCTGTAAGTGGTTCACTAGAGACGGTAATTTATTCCCAACTTGTTAGCTCACCAACAGAGCTACTAAGTGCGGTAAGTGGCGGCCTTGCTGATGGTGATGTTGTTGGCCTTAATACCGGTGTTTACGCTGATATGGATGAAGTTTTACTCACCAGTGGTGTAACGCTTCGCGCTGTTGAAGAACAAACGCCAGTTATTAGTGGCGAAGTATGTATTCACGTTGCTTCAGGTGTAGAAGGTGCAGCGCTAACAGGCCTTACGTTTAAAAATATAGATACAAAATCAGGCTCATTTTGTGAAACGCAAGAAAGTGCAATTATTTATTCTGAAGGGAATAACTTCGAGTTTACTCAAAATACTATGGATGGCGATGAAGCCGAGTTAAATAATTCGACTTACCACTGGTTAATGATCAAAGGCACGGGCGCGCTAATTGAGCGAAATACATTTAGTAATCGTGATAATGCTGAAAATGGTTCCGTTATTAAAATTGCTTCATCAGGCAGCGACCATGTTGTTCAATACAATTTATTTAGTGGCACCAGTGCGAATCCAAATTTTGGTAACTCAAGCCTTCATTTAATTAATGCGGGAAGTACTACCGGTTCAGATGCAGCTGACGATGCAAACTTTACTATTCAATATAATCGAGTAGAAAACTTTGTAACCGGTCGTCGTTTAATGCGTGTGCAAACATCGGGTGCAACTATCAAAGGTAACACTGTGGTTAACCCTAATGGCGGGATTTCACTAGAAGATGGTGGTTTTAATAACGTGACAGACAACGTTATTATTCGTACTACTGATATTGCAAGCTCTAGCGATCGTCCTGCTGGTGTGCTAATTACACCGCTAGGCCACACAGTTAGTAACAACTACATTGCAGGTATTCGTTCTGGTAATAAAGAGGCTGGTGGAATTGTATTTACAGCAAATCCATTCTCTCAAGCTGATGGCGGTATACCAAACTCAGGCAACCAAGCTGTATTAGATGCGGCGGGTGACTTCACATTAACGGTAACTAACAACACTGTTTTGAACTCTCAGCAACCAATCGTGTTTAGTACTGAAATAGGTTCTCGTGCCCCTGTGGGTGATTGTGATGAACTTACAGTGGATAATGCTCCTGTACTCTATGGCTTAACTAAAAATGCATTTGTCATAAACTTTGATGGAAACCTTATTGCTAATGGCTTAGGTGATCAAACTGATGCAGATACCATTGAAAGTAGCGCCTTAACACAAGGATTATTCTATCCAAATACGCTTGATAGCGACCATGCTTTTGAATACGACTGTGATTTAATCAAGCATGATACATCAGTATTAAGCAACAACTTTGGTTACATGGATAGCCGTGTATCTGGTGATACAAGTGGCGATTGGGTTGCAATCAGAAACCTAAATGGTAACGGCTCATTTGATACCGATGGCGCTATTGATCAAGACCCAGCTGCAAACGGTAAAGAAATACTTGAATATGTATTCGCAGCAAGCACATTACTTGAAACCGACCCAGCAGGTTTACAAGCTGTGGCAGGTGCAAAAGGGCTTTACTACATTCAAGCGAGTGATGTAGGTGTTGGCTCAACATGGGTTGTTAATAACGACTAACCTAAGTAAACACTCTTAATTAAAAAGCCCCTTTTTTGGGGTTTTTTTATGCCTGTGAGTAAAATATGACCGAAAAATGCGTTTGCTTTTCTAATTATTTTTCACTATAACGCCGCCTGACCCCTTGGTAATACTGGTTTGTGAAAATTGGTATGTTAATTGGTAATGCTTTGGTTGTGAAATTGGTTGATCATCCGTGGTTACTTGAGTATATTAACAACAGTTGTCACATAACTTATACAGATGAATAACAAGTCAACACACAACAATCACACAACAATAACCAACGGAGCATAAAATGTCGTTGAAGTCTTCAAAAAATAATAAAATGCGTTCAGGTCAATTCGCACTGAGCCCGGTAGCTAAATGGGTACGAACAGCCGCTATTGCCGGTGTAGCAAGCTCATGTGTATTTTCAGCGCACGCACAACAAGAACAAGCAAAAGCGACTGAGGTCGAGCCTGATGTAGAAATCATCAGTGTTACAGGTACACGCAGAACAATTCAAGATCAAATAGCCATAAAGCGCGAAGCCACAACCGTTGTTGATGGTCTTTCATCTGAAGATATTGGTGATTTACCCGCTTTATCGATAGGTGAAGCATTAGAGTCTATTACAGGCGCAGCATCGCATCGTGAAAATGGCGGTGCGACAGAAATTACCATTCGCGGCCTAGGTCCATTTTTAAGTGCAACACACATAAACGGCCGTGAAGCGACCAATGGTAGCGGTGACCGCTCAGTAAACTTTTCACAATTTCCATCAGAACTTGTAAAAAAAGTAGCTATTTATAAAACCCAAGATGCTTCGATGATTGAAGGTGGGGTTGCGGGTGTTATCGCACTTGAAACGGTTACCCCACTGGATTATGGCAAGCAGCGTTTGCAAGGTGAGGTTAAACTTAACTACAACCCTGACGAGAGTAATGTAGACAACTCACTTCAAAGCGATTTAGGTTACCGTGGCACATTTAGCTATGTTGACCAGTTTGAGTTCGATAATGGTCAGGCAGTTGGGTTTTCTTTTGGTGTGCAACGACAAGATATTTCGCAGCCAGAAGCAGAATACCGAAGCTCTAGCCCATCAGGTTCGTCGCTTTGGGCATGTTTAAATGATCCAACAAATACAAATGAAGGTTTTTACCGCAGTAGTGCAGGTGATTGTGAGGATCAAGTAAACGGAAGTAATAACCAAGGTTATGACACAGAAATTGACCCTGACACAGGCAAAGCTGTAAGTGACGGCACTCCATACGCATGGACTGGCAGCAGCCGAAGCTTTCGTCAAAACGAAACGTCAGACGAGCGTGACGCGGTATTTTTTGCCTTTCAGTACCAGCCGTCTGCAGAATGGGATATTAATTTTGATAGCCAAATTTCTGATAGAACGCAACGAGAAGCACGTCATGATTTAATTTTCTTACAAAAGCGCGCAACACCAGGTGTAACTGGCCCATCACTTGTCACTAACGATGTAGGCGGCATTTTACATTGGGAAGGTGAAGAGCGTATTGAGTCTGCTGGTGAGCAATTTTCTCGTGAAGAAAACTACCGTGGTTACGGCTTAAATATCGAACATACTGTAAATGATAGACTGACCATAGATTTAGATTTAGCGTATTCAAAAACCTCGCGTGAAGAACTGCAAATTTCTAACCGAGGCAGAACCGCTGGACGTAATTTCTTCTCGTGGGATATGGGCGATAACATTCCACATTTTACGCTTACTGATTTTGACGTAACAGATATTTCTAATTTTACTGACAGCTTAAGAACGCGTATTGACCGTGAAAACGTGAGAGATAACAAAGTTGTGTCTGCTCGTTTAGATTTTGACTATTTAGTTGATAGCGGTATGTTCACCACAATTCAAGGTGGCGTTCGTACCTCAGAGCTTAGCTTTACACAATTTGGTGGAACGAACGGTAACGGCTCTCGTAATCAATTTACTTTAGGTTCAGGTGCTGAAGCGCTCGATGTGCTTCAAGGTTGTCAAATTGATTTTCCTGAATCAGGCTTTTTGTCTAGTGTGTCAGATGGAAATATCATCACGCATGTAGATAGCGATGGCAATGTGGTAGACACAGGGACAGGCTCTTCATGGGCGACTTACGATAATGAGTGTTTTTCTCAAGCTGTTGTCGCGTCTAATGAGGGGGGAGTATTTGAATACCCTGAGGTTGAATACCAAAACGCAGGAACCATTGACGTAACTGAAAAAACAACTGCTGCTTACTTAATGGCTAATTACGATACAGAAATGTTTGGTAAGTTTATTCGTGGTAACTTTGGTTTGCGTATTGTCGATACTGAAGTTACATCAATTGGTTTTAGAAATAGTTTTGACGTTGTTACCAGTGATACAGGGGTTCTTTCTCTTGTTGAATCAGACACTGGCACACTTGATAAAATAAAAGGGGGCGGTGATTACACCAAGTTCTTACCTAGCTTTAACTTAGTGGTCGATTACAGCGAAGATATTTTATTACGTGCGGGTATTTACCGTGGTATGTCGCGTGCAGACCCTTCTGATTTAGGTTACAGCCGCTCTTTTCAAGAAGACACATCTGATACGGCCACTACAATTAGTGACTTGTTAGTGGGTGTAAACGGCTCTGGTAACCCAGATACGCAGCCTCTAATGTCATGGAACTACGATGCAGCATTTGAGTGGTACCCTAATGAAGATTCAATTTTTGCATTAAGCCTATACTACAAACAGTTCCAAGGTGGCTTTCAACAGCGCACAGTTATTGAAGACTTTGTTGTAGGGGGGGAAACCGTTTCATTGCCTATTACAAATTCAGTAACAAACGACGAAGAGAGTGAGATTTTAGGCCTAGAAACATCATTCTCATACCGTTGGGACAATGGTATAGGCGTTAAGTTTGGTTACAACTATGCTGACACTGATTTTGAATTTGAAGACAGCCTATACGGTGATACGTTCGTTACAGACGTTGATGGCAATACAACTCAGCTTAAAGAAGGCATTGTTGAGCCAGGTTCTGTACCAGGGTTTTCTAAGCATGTATTTAGCAGCCAACTTTATTACCAAATAGGTGGCTTTGATACTGCGGTTATTTACAAATACCGTAGTGAGTATTTCCAACCTTATACAAGCAATGGTACACGCTTACGTTATGTTGATTCGGTAGGCGTATGGGAAATGCGTGCATCGTACAAAATTAACAAGCACTTTAGAGTTAAAGCAGAGGCTATTAATTTATTTAGTGCTCCTAAATCTCAAGACTTTTTTGTTGAAGATAACTTAGGTGAAGTAAACGATTACGGCCCACGTTTATTCTTAGGTTTAAGTTATAAACTGTAAAAGTTAGTAACTTATAAAAACCCCCAATTGGTTTAACTAATTGGGGGTTTTTTTGTATCTACGTGGATGTGCACACCTTTATCACTGACTTTTCTAAACTAAACCATCTAAACTGATCGCAGATTAAATTCCATTCAACTTTTACAGCCTTTGTTGTAAGCCAAAAAAACTCCTTTGCATTTTTATAAGCGTAAATACGATTAGTCTGTTTTATTTTTGTACCTTTTTATTCTAGCCAAAAGTCTAATAGATCTTTAATTGGTTAACCAATTTTAGGGCTTTTTATACTTTTATAATTAAAAGCTTTCAATTTATAGCTAAATAATATAACGGAATAATGAACTTAAAAATACAATTTAACTACTACTATAGTGCTGCATACCTGATTTCAAAACTATATGTATTACAGGTGGTTGTATTTTTTTCCTACATTGTTGTAGTTGTCAGGTATTGGGAATTGATTTTTGGTAATAACAAATTTGAATATTTTTATAATATTTGACTTACAACGTGGTTGACCTTTTTGGTTTTGAGTGTAAATATTCAGTTAACCTTTTGTAATACATTAATTCACTTTTGTATGAAAAGTAACAAGTAGCATAGCGTTTCACACACACAGGAAAAAACTATGAATCATAATTTATCAAAAATCACACTGGCGGTTATATCTGCAACGGCAATGAATATGTCTTTATCTGTTCATGCGCAGGAAGAGACAAAAAATGTTAAGGATGACTTAGAGGTAATTGAAGTTTCTGGTATACGTCAATCTTTAACTAATGCGCTTGCTGAAAAACGTTCAGCAGACAGCCTTGTAGAAATTATTCAGTCAGAGGATATTGGTAAGTTACCTGACCAAAATTTAGCTGAAGTACTTGAGAACGTAACGGGTATTCAGATCACGCGTCAGGCTGGTGTAGGTACGGGTGTTCAAATTCGTGGTACCGATGCAAACCGTACTGAAATAAATGGTGTTTCAACTGTGGGTTCAGGCTCTGGACGCAGCGGCATTAGCTTTGAAGATGTGTCGGCTTCTATTATCTCTAGTTTAGAAGTTATAAAATCGCCTGAAGCCAAAACAATTGAAGGCTCAGTAGGCGGAACAATAAACCTTAAAACAATACGTCCACTTCAATTAGGCGAACAACTAGCCACTATTAGAGTGCAAGGTGAAAATAGTAGTCTAAGCACTGATAGTGGCTTACAACCGCGTTTTTCTGGAACTTTTGCAGATAACTGGGAAGGCGACTTTGGTGAGTTTGGTATTTTAGTAAGCGGCAGTTATGCCGAGCAAGACGTAACAGCATTTCGCCCTCGTGCAGACAGAGACAACATTGTAACCTCTGATAGTGGAGTAGCCAGTGCACAGTCTTTTGACTTTTTACCTATTCAATTTTTTGTCCAAGATTACGATAACTACGAATACGAAACAAAGAACTTTGTAGGTACGCTTGAGTGGGCACCAAATGACAATACTAAGTTTTATTTTGATGCGGTTGTAAACGAGCAAGAGCGTCGTCAAGAGAGCTCTCGTGTTCAAGCGTCGGGTGTCAGTGCATTGAATGACATTTCGGTTCCTGATGAATTTGAAACAATTAATCTAGGTTCTTTAGGTGGAACTAATTTAGGTTCAATTCAAGCGGCTTTACGCGGTGTAATCCCAGTTAATTTAGCAAATGATGATGACGATCCAAATTTACGTTTTTCGAGTGATACAAATTCTCGTGTTACCGACAGTAATATTTTTAGGCTAGGCGGTGAATGGCAAGGTGATAAATGGTTTGTAAGCGCTGAGGTTGCGTCGTCATCTTCTGATACAACAACACCAAGCTTTAATACTACACTTAACTTCATTAACCCTAATGCACCTTTAGATGCTGGTGGCGGTAATGATAACAGTGTACCTTTTGAATACGACCTATCAGGTGGAGCACTTACTTTTGGTATTGCACAAGGTGCTGAATATGCGCCTACGGTTGAGCAATTACTTGACCCTGCAAATGTAGTACTACGTGACGTAAACATAGGTCAAGATACCGTTGAGAACTCTGAAGATGCGTTCCGTATAGATTCAACATATTACACAGACTCAATTATTACCTCTGTTGATTTTGGTTACCGTTACAGCAAATCGGCGAGTAAGCAAAACGAAATCACATCAAGTGTTGGTCTGCGCTCTATGGCAGATAGCCCAAGAGGTGATTTATTCGCTGATCTTTTAGTTGCGGGTCCTGATAACTTTAATGAGGCTGATGGTCGTTCGTTATACATAGGCGATTTTTTACTGATAGACCCAGAACTCGTGGCATCAGACCCAGATGCAGTACTTGCAACACTTCAGCAAGCATTACAAACTCATGGCTCTAGCCGTACGCTAAATGCACCAACGTCAAGTTCTTCAGGCTTTTTTGATATTGAAGAAATTACCCACGCTTTTTATGCACAAGCTAACTTTGAATACGACATGTTCCGCGGTAACTTTGGTTTACGTTATATTCAAACTGATGTTGAATCGACAGGTAACTCTGTAACGCAAGACGGCGGTGGCAATGAGCTAGTAACGCGTATTACAAATGAGTCAGACTACAACTTTATCCTACCGCGTTTAAACTTAGTTGCCGATGTGTCAGAAGATGTAGTGGTTCGCTTTGGTGCAGGTAAAGACATTCGTCGTCCAGACTATAACGACTTATCTACTTCTATTACTTATAGCACGAGCCCAAATGATGAAGTTGAATTTGGTAACCCAGCACTAAAACCAGAAGAAGTATTATCTTATGATTTATCAGCAGATTGGTACTTTACTGAAGCGAGCGTATTTAGTGTAGGTATTTTCCACAAAACGCGTAAAGAGCTTCATGTTAATCAGTTAACATCGCCGGTAGAAGACCCAGTAACAGGCTATCGTGATTTAACAGACCCTTGTGAAGGGGGTGGCATATTTAACCCAATTGCAGACATTAACGTGTTTGGTCCTGAAAATGGTCGTGGTGTATGTGTAGGTACTGAGACAAAAGTAAACGACACTGGCGAAACAACCCAAAAAGGGATTGAGTTTGCGTTCCAGTATGACCTATCTAGCTTTGAAAAAGATTTAGGATGGGCGTCGGGTTTTGGTGTTTTAGCTAATTACACAATTCAAGAGTTCTCGGGCGGGGAAACAGTCAATAAGGCTACTTCAAGAGCGAGTAACGTATTTGCTGCAAGCACCGGTACACCGGGTATTGAAGTAAGCGAAATACAAGGTTTGCTTAACTTGTCAGAAAATGCGTATAACTTTACTCTATACTACGAAAAGTTCGGTTTATCGGCACGTATGCGTTATACATGGCGTGAAGGTTACCGCTCAAACGATTTTGGTAGCACGTCAAGCTTCCCATGGGGGTTCCCTGTAGTGCAAGAGGACCGTGGTCAGCTTAATGCAAGTATTAGCTACGATGTAAATGAGCAGCTTAATATTGGCTTAGAAGCCGTAAATATTACTGAGTCTGAAATTAGCCAGTCTTGTGTTAACGAAGGGTCGTTATTGTGTTTCCAAGGCCTTACAGACCGTCGTATTACGTTTGGTGCTAGTTACCGTTTTTAAAATTTATGTTGAAAGTGTGTAGCCTTTGAACGGGCACAAAAAGCAAGCCACTATGGCTTGCTTTTTTATTTATAAGGTTTAAATAATGAGCAGTTTTTAAATTAAATTAGGTACTAATTGGTTTCATTTTCTCTATTTGTTTACTACCTTTTTGGTATTAATATTTTTTTAAATGAGATCATTCATGAATGGTATCAGTGATTTAAATTTTAAAAACTTACTTGAGTATGCACAAGTAGGTGTGATTATTCATAACTGGGATACATCAATTGTTTACATAAACCCAATCGGTTTGCAGTTACTAAATTTAGATTACGAGCAAGCAATAGGGCGAGACATTTATGACCCTAATTGGACACTCATTGACGAGCAAAGCAATCTAATGTCTGTTGATGATTATCCAGTTAATATTGTTAAAGCTACAAAAAATAAAGTAGTTAATAAAATTATAGGTGTTGTTGGCGGGGCAAAAAAAGACATAAGCTGGTTTATGGCTAACGCTTACTTTGAAGGACATGACGATGATAAAAACTTTATTGTTGTAACCATCACTGATATTTCTGACGCTAAGCAGCAAATTTCATTTCAAGATGTGGTCGAAAATACGCAAGACATGGTTGTTATTACCGATGCAAAAAATATCAAACACCCTGAAGGGCCTAAAATAATTTACGTAAATAAGGCTTTTGAAGTACTCACTGGCTATACCTCAGCAGAAGTTATTGGTGAAACGCCTCGAATTTTACAAGGTGATTTGACCGATTCTAAAGGCAAACAAAGAATATACGCTGCGCTAGAACGTCGAGAAGAAGTAACTGAAACACTGTTAAATTATGATGTTAGAGGAAGGCCCTATTGGGTTGAAATGAATATTATTCCGTTGAAAAATAAGTTTGGTGAGGTTACTCATTTTGCAGCAATTCAACGGGATGTTTCAAAAAGTAAATTTCAAACCGAACAGTTAGAAAAACGAAATAAAGATTTAAAAGAGTTAAAAGTTAACCTAGAAAATTTAGTACAAGAAAGAACATTTGAATTACAACAAGCTAAGTCTCAACTTGAAAAAATAGCGTTTTTTGACCCATTAACTGGAATTCCTAATCGTCGTTTTTTTTCAGATCAAGTTAATAAATTAGTCAAAGGAAGTGTCAGGCGTGGGGGTATAATTGCGTTTGGATTATTTGATGTTGATAACTTTAAAGCTGTTAACGATACCTATGGTCATGATGTGGGTGATCGCGTACTTGTTGAATTAGCAAACATATTAACGCACATATTGAGAATTGATGATGTATTTTGCCGCTTTGGTGGTGAAGAGTTTGCTTTTGCTGTTATTTTAAAAGAAGCAGGCGATGCTGAACCCATTGCCGAAAAACTTATTAATGCAATTAGAAATCTTAAAGTGCCTGTTGAAGGAGAAAACACAATAAATGTAACCGTAAGTATGGGGTTAAACGTGGTATCACCAAGCAACAGCACTGATATAGATGATCACATAAAAATATCTGATTCAGCTATGTACCAAGTTAAAAAGTCTGGCAAAGATCGTTATAAAATTATTTATGAACCATAAGATAAGTTGGGTTATGCAGTGTTACTAAGCTAATAAGTATAACTTTTCACAAGTTAGGTACTCACTCTTTTACATGTATAAGCCGTTAAAATATCGCCTTTATTGTGCTAATTTTGTTGGCTCCATTGCTTGGGCGATAAGCCGTACATTCTTTTAAATTCTCTGCTGAACTGAGAACTGCTTACATAACCCATTTCCATGGCCGCAACGTTGACATTGGTACCTTGTGTTATTTTCATGGCGGCATGGTTAAGCCTCATTGATTTAACAAATTGAATAGGGGACATGTTAGTTGCTTGTTTAAATTTACGATGGAATACAGCGCGGCTCATACCTATTTGGCTAGCCATGTCTTCAATGGTTATGTTTTCATGCAAATGAGATGATAAAAAGGCAATTGAACGTGCAATCTCGTTACCCACACCAAATGCTCGTTTAAATGCATAGCCTGCTTGACCTTTTAACAGCGCGTAATATAGCTCACGCAAGCGTGCTTTTTTCAATATGGCTAAATCAACAGCATCATCGTCGAGCAACAACATTTTATATAACGCATCGGTAAAGTTAGGGTCCCAATCGGCAGTTAAAATACTTTGTGAAGGATAACTCACGTTAGGTATTTGTTGGGTGCTCGTTGCGCTTTGAATCTCGAGTGCTAACTCGGTCATAATTCCTGTATCTATCGAAATGTATACACCTATTAATGGGTTATCTGTCGAGGCTTTTGGAGTACCGGCTTCAATAGGCATAGGCATTGTGCAACATATGTATTGTGTGTTGTCATAAAGGTGTTTGTTGCCATCTAAAATAGCTTCTTTTGTGCCTAAAACAATAGCCGTGACAGAAGGTTCATAGACCGCTGGTGAACATTCAATAGGGTCTGTGATTTTAAATAATTGAATGCCTTCAATACCTGTTTGTACCATGCCGCTTTCATTCATTTTTCTATTAATTAGTTGTAGTATCTTGGCTTTACTCATAGTCAATAATCACTCATTAAACAGGTGGTAAAATTAGCATTAGAGTTTGTGTAACTCAACAAAGTGATACAAATAGGCATGTTTTAAGGATTATTACGCCTTTTAGCATGTGTGGCTGAGATTATAATGTCTGCATATTAAAATTAACATTATTCATCTTGGACAACATTATGACGCAAAAAAATCAATTTGGGCCTAACGGCTGGACACCTGAAAACTTAAGCGCTTTGCATGGTAAAACTTATCTAATTACGGGAGCAAATACAGGCGCGGGCTTTCAAGCAACTCGCATATTACTCTCTAAGGGAGCCAATGTTGTTATGCTAAATCGTAATCCAAATAAATCTGTGCTGGCAATTACAAAGCTCAAGGATGAATTTGGCAGTGGCGCAAACGTCAGCTTTATAACATTGGATTTAGCCGATTTGACATCAGTACGCACTGCTTGCACAGAAATTTTGATAAAAGTACCTCAAATTAACGCACTAATTTGTAATGGTGCAATAGCGCAAGTTGAGCAGCAACAATTTACAGCAGATGGTTTTGAAAGCCAGTTAGGGGTTAACCATTATGGCCACTTTTTATTATGTGGTTTGTTGTTTGAGCGAATTAACACATCGAAGGGACGTATTGTTGTGGTGTCGAGTGAAGGGCACAAAATGGGGCTCAAAACAATTCAGTTTGAAGACATGAACTGGGATAAAAATTACAACGCAAATAAAGTGTATAGCCAAAGTAAATTGGCGCAAATGATGTTTGCTTACGAGCTACAAAATAAAGTTAAAGCGGCCGATAAAAATGTGGAAGTATATGTTTGTCATCCTGGGGCATCAAACACATCATTAATTAGGGAAACAGCAAGTTTTGCTACTAGGTTATCGTGGTCATTTATGGTCAAACTGGGTGTTGCTCAATCAGCTGAAAAAGGCGCTTATCCAGAAGTAATGTGCGCAGCTCAAAGTAACCTAAAGCAGCATGCCTACTACGGACCAACCGGATTTTTAAACTTTGGCGGCCCTGTAGGCGAATGTAAGCTCGAATCATTTGTGTTAGATAAAAAGGTTTTAACAAAATTATGGACGCTTTCGGAACAACAAACAGCATTTAAATGGCAACTGTAGAAAGCAATATTTACTAGACGAGCACCTATGAAACATTTCATTTATATATTGGGAATATTTATGTCGGCCTCAACAGCGTTAGCGAATGAACTTATTAGCGAACAAAACACTTCACAACCATCAATAAATAGCGCGTTGGTTCAGGATCATGAAGGTAATATTTATCGAACAGTTACGATTGGTAAACAAATATGGTTAGCTGAAAACCTTCGTGTGACTAAGTTTCAAGATGGCTCAAAGGTTAATACTGGCTTTATACCTAATGATGATAAAAGTAATTTAGCTATTTATGGTAGGCTTTACGATTGGTATGACGTAACAGATACGCGAAACCTTTGCCCAGAAGGATGGCGAGTCGCCTCTGATGAAGACTACAAAGCTTTAGAGATAGCTATAGGAATAGATAAAACAGACGTGGATAAACTTGGGTGGCGTGGACAAGACGACGTGGCAATTACGTTAAAAGTAAAGCAACCCGACACTATTTTTAAGCGTTTTAATCAATTGCAAGTAAATAAATACGGCTTTTCTGCTATGCCTGCGGGGGTCAAATTAGGAAATTGGTATATCACTCAGGGTATGTATACCGAGTTTTGGACAAGCACCAATGCAACTAATTCTGAGGCTTATGCAAGAACACTTGCTTATTCGTGGTGGAACTCTCACAAGGGCGAAATTCGCCGTGCGAAGCTTAATAAAGAGTATATGTTTTCAGTTCGATGCGTAAAAATTTAGGTGGTTAGATAATGCTATTAAAAATTACATTCGTGTTGTTTATTACACTTTTTACAGCAACAGGTTGCGTAAATACGAACCAAGCTTCGTCGGGCGATGATATTGATAAAGATCTTATTGTGCTGGCACATGGATTAGGAAGAAGCGATTGGGCCATGTGGAAATTAGCTCAAAGGCTAGAGCAAGCAGGGTATAAAGTATGCAGTTTAGATTACGCAACAATTGGCGAAAGTGTTGAGGCAGTATTGAAAGACACAACAAAACAAATTGATGCCTGTATTATCAATTCTTCAAAAGTGCACTTTGTAGGGCATTCTTTAGGTGGGTTAGTAATTAGAGCATATTTACAAAACGCTAATCACACACTAAAAAATGTGGCTATAGGAAATAGCGTTTTAATAGGCACGCCAAATAAAGGGAGTGAACTGGCTGATCATTTTAAAAACTCTTGGTTAATTACTTTAGGAGGCGGCATTAGCAAATCATTAGTTACAGGTGTGAATAGCCTTGGTAATAATTTGGGAGAGTTAACTGTAAAGTTTGGCGTAATAGCAGGTACAAAGTCGTCTAGCTTAACTAACGATAAATTTAATGGTGTTAATGATGGGCTTGTATCGGTTGAGTCCACAAAATTAGCGAACATGCATGATTTTATTACTATTAATGTAAGCCACTCTGAAATGCGCTACAACGAAAATGTTGCTTATCAAACTATACATTTTTTACAAAAAGGTTATTTTAAGCACTAATTTTATGCATGATTAGCTAGCTACTATCAAAAAATACTTCAGTTTATTTAACCTTAACAGAGAGGTTAAAAGCCACCGTTTAAATATTAAACCCACTTAATAAAGCCTCTTCAGCAATATTTACCATCGACTAAAAATAGAGAGTTAACAACGCGTTTAACGCTTGAATTGAAAAATTTTATTTGAACTTGTGATTTTTTCGCAGTTGCTGCGAATAACTAGGTAATAAACTAAGCAGATATTATTTTAGGCTCGATATGTTTTAAATAGTATTTAAAGCATATCGAAGGCATACCCGTAAATAGGGCTAGAGTACTTTATGCTATTAAATAAACAAACTTTAAAGTCTTAATATTATGAAATTAAGAAAAAGTGATGGATTAACCAGTAAATGACCACAACTAAAAAAACACAATTTGCTCAAGCAATGGAGCAACATAAAGGCATTATTTATAAAATTGTGAATTCATACTGTCAAAACAAAGATGACCGACAAGACTTAGCCCAAGAAATATTAACAACGATGTGGCTAGCTTATGATAATTACAACAATGCTTATAAGTTTTCAACGTGGATGTACCGAATTTCGCTGAATGTAGCTATATCTTATTACCGAAGAGACAGTCGGCGAGAAGATAAAGCAAATGAAGAGTGCATAGTGAAGATTGCTGACTTATCGCAAGAAGATGAGAGCAACGAGGTGGTAAAGCAGTTATATGAGTTTATTGGTCAACTCGATAAATTAAATAAGGCGATTATGCTCCTTTATTTAGAGAGTGAATCTTACGAAAGCATAGCCAATAGCTTAGGGATCAGTAAAACCAATGTTGCTACGCGAATTAGTCGAATTAAACACACATTAAAACTTCAATTTGAAACACGGGATTCTTAACATGAATTTAGATAACTTTAAAAGCGCTTGGCAACAACAAAGCACTGATACACATAGTGCTATTGAAATTAATCAAGCAAAGCTTGCTGAAATAAAAATAAATAAACAAATAAAAGCACTTAATAAAATGAAATGGGCACGAATAATTGAAAGCTGTGTGTTTCTTATTATTATTGTACTGTTGTGGAAGTATATTGCTGCAGGCTTTACTTTTTCAGCGCCAATCATTTCAGCCTTTATTCTCAATCTGTTTGCCATCATTGGGCTTGCAGGAAATATTGGCCAAATTGTTTTAATTTCAAACATTGACTATTCAAAACCAGTTAACCAACTACAAAAAGATTTTTACCGAGTTTGTTCTCATAAATTAGAATTGACCAAGTTGCTACTTATGTCAGTTCCCTTTTATCTTGCTTATGTTTTTATTGGGTTTGATCTACTTTTTGGAATTGATTTATATCAGTATTTAGAGCTGCACATGATTTGGTTTTACTCTTTGTCGTCAGTACTGCTTTTTATAGCTACAGCATGGGTATTTGCTAAATTAAATTATAAGAACATTTCTGAGAAATGGGTTAATGCGAGTGTTCAATTTATTGTTGGTAAACGTTTGGTCACTATGGCTGAGTTTTTAAATAGCTCTGAGTTAATAGAAAGTTAGTTATCAAATGCTGTGTTTGTGTAGAAAATAGTTAATGATTTTTTTGCATAAACTCTTTAGATAATTGATTTTTTCTGCCATTAAGCTGCCAAATTTTTACATCGCTTCTATACTATGTAAAACGCGTAGTTAATGAGTTAGAAGTAGTGCCTGCCAGTAAAAATAATCTTGAGCAAGAAAACACAAAACTAAAGCGAGCGATTGCTGAGCTTACTTATGAACGAGATAAGTACAAAAAAATCTTTGACGCTTCGGCCGACGCGTATTCAGTTATCGATTTAAGCTCAGGTAAGTTTATAGAATGCAACCAAGCAGCTATTGATATGCACGGTGTTAATAGCATGGGCAACTTTTTAAACCTTAGTCCTGCTGACTTGTCACCCGAGTTACAACCTTGTGGTAATCGTTCAGATGTTTTAGCTAAAGCGCATATAAATTGCGCCATAGAACAGGGCTTTCATAGTTTTAAATGGATACATTCGCGTTTAGATGGCACAACGTTTAACTGTTTAGTTAACTTGACTGGATTATTCATAGAGGGCAGTCAATTAATATTGGCGGTTGGTCGAGACATATCCGATATAGAAATAGCCCAAAAACAAATCAGTACCGAAGCTTCAGAAAAGCAGCGATTTAAACAAGCGTTTTTGGGAGAAAAAGAAAAGTTTGAAAAGTTTGTTGATTTGGCACCCGTTGGTATTGCAATTAATTCAATATCTGACGGCAGCTTTGAGTTTGTGAATGAGGAGTTTGGCAGAATCACAGGCTATAGCGTTGATGAGTTAAATCAAATGGACTATTGGCAGCTCACCCCTGAAAAGTATGAGAAGCAAGAACATGAACAGCTAGAATTACTTGCTAAATATGGCCAGTATGGGCCGTATCAAAAAGAATACATACATAAAAATGGGCATGTATATCCCGTATTATTATCGGGTATAAAAATTACAGATAGCAAAGGTGAAACATTTATTTGGTCTGTCGTTCAAGATATATCTCATCAAAAGCAGAGTGAGCAACAAATTAAAACGGCGAAAGAAAAAGTGGATTCTTTTGCTTTGCGTATGCAATTAGCCAATGACTCTGCGGGTATTGGAGTATGGGAGTTAGATTTAAAAACAGAAAAACTAGTATGGGATTCTTGGATGTATAAATTATACGGCATCTCAGAGTTAGAGTTTTCCTGCACATACCAAGCATGGCTAGATAGAGTTCATGTTGATGACGTTGAACATAATGAACGTATGTTGGATGAAGCAATCAACGGGGTAGGCATTTACGACCCAGAGTTTCGCGTTGTACACCCTGATGGAAATATCCGGACAATTAAAGCAAGTGCAGAGATATTGAGAGATTCGCATGGTGCAGCCATAAAAGTAGTTGGTGTAAATTACGATGTAACCGAAAAAGTAGATGCAATACGAAAATTGTTTGATGCAAAGTTAGCTGCTGAAAATGCTGCACAATCAAAAAGTGACTTTTTGGCTAATATGAGTCATGAAATTCGCACCCCTATGAATGCAATTCTAGGTGGTTTGCAACTGCTAAAAAATACTAGTTTACCTGAAGAGTTAAGGGCAGTTCTTAAAAATGCCTCTTATTCGGGGCAAAGTCTTTTAACCATAATTAACGATATTTTAGATTACTCTAAGATAGAGTCCAACCAACTACAGTTAGAAAAAGCATCATTCTCATTAACTGAGGTATTAGATTCTATAACCTATGACTTAGACTCCTTAGTTAGTGAAAAACGTATCGGCTTTACCGTAAATAAAGATGAAAGTTATTACGAATATTGGGTAGGTGATTTAGTTCGAGTTAAGCAAATACTATTAAATTTAAGCTCTAATGCGGTTAAATTTACAGATAAGGGAAGTGTTAAAATAAACGCGAGCAGTAAAGTTTTTGAAGGTAAAGAGGCTATATACCTAGAGGTTGTAGACTCAGGAATAGGGATGAGCAAGGAAGTTACTGAGCACATTTTTGAGCGGTTTACTCAAGCAGACTCATCTACAACCAGAAAATATGGTGGAACAGGACTTGGCATGTCTATAACTATTAGTTTAGTTAAAATGATGGGCGGCGAAATTGATATCCAAAGTAAGCAAGGACTTGGCACAACTGTCACGATTAAATTACCACTACCTAAAGCAAATAACATAGCAGATAAAGCCCCTAAAAAATCGTTTAAAGCGCCCAATTTACAGGGGAAAAAAATTCTTGTTGCCGAAGATAACAGTATTAATCAAGTGTTGATTAAAGCCATGATGGCTAAAACAAATGCCGATATTACAATTGTAGAAAATGGTCAATTAGCATTTGAAGCTGTTGGTTCCGAACGTTTTGACTTAGTATTTATGGATATTCACATGCCAATTATGGATGGGATTGAGGCTAATCAACAGATAAAAACAATACTGCCAAATTTGCCTATTATTGCGTTAACAGCCAATGTAATGGATAAAGACGTAAAACATTACTACCAGCAAGGTTTCATCTTTCATGTACCTAAACCAATCGATATCAACGAGTTATATGGCACACTCAGGCGTTGTTTGTATTTAATCGGTTAATTAATGTTGGCTATATAAAATAAGGCCTGTCCAATAGAAAAGTATTTGGTTTTGAAAATAACATCAGCAGGGTTTAAAAACTGCTGACAAATTTCTCGTAGAATATTGTATGTAATACTAATCCGCAATAATACTTAATCATTTTTCGAGGCTAAACATGTCGCTACCTGCGTTACAAAATGTTCATTTAGAGCAACTAAATAGTGATATTTTTGCCTAGCTATCAACACGTTTTTCCAGCCTCAAAATAGCTCACTTAATTAAGTGAATGGGTAAAATACTGGTTATTTTTCTATTTTACCTTTTAGAACATAAATTTCACCATCAAAGCTACCTTGAATAGTTAACCCTTGACCGGCAAGCTCTTTTAAGTATTCGATATGTTCTTCAGTGATGTGTTGCCCTGGAACTAATAACGGTATACCTGGAGGATAGGGGGTAACTAAACCAGCACAAATACGATTATTGCTTTTAGCAATAGGCACCGACTCGCGTTCGCCATAAAAAGCATCGCCTGGAATACACGCTAAATCGATGGCTGGTAAGCTTTCTGGCAAGCGAGAGCGCCTTGTTGATTTGGCTAGTTTTACTCTCCCACTATCAAGTTTTTTTAATGCATTGTATAAACGAATAATCTTCGAACGAGTACCACCAAGCGTTAATAATACCAAAATTGTACTGTGAGTGTATTTTTCTATTTCTAGGCCAATTTCATCTAATAAAAACTTATGAATGTCTTTTAATGAGTAGGGTAATTCACCAATATCGATAAGGATTTTTAGTGGATCGTGACCCATATTATCTTCACTAAAGTGTGGAAATATTTCCATAAAATCGTCTTTACCCAGCACTTTAATGTATTTCAACGATGCCATTTGTTGTTTAAATTCGTCGACATGGTTTAACAAGGCATTAAGTAATTTATAGCCTTCCATTTCCAATTGTTTTTGGCATACGTCAAGCGAGGCAATAAGCTGATACTTGGGCGATGTACTGGCGTAAATACTGTAAATTTCTCTAAAAAAATCTGCATCGAAGTCTGGATCATTCACATGAATATAAGACGCCTGTGAAAACGCCGATACCACTTTATGTGCTGAATGAGTGACATAATCGGCTCCAGCATGAATGGCTGAGTAGTAACGCAGGCTCGGGTGAAACAAAGAGTAAGCAAACCAGGCTTCGTCAATGAATACTTTAATGCCGTGTTGATGGGCAAAATCCACAACTTGTTTTAAATCGCTTAATAAACCATCGTAAGTACAACCGGTAAGCACCAGTAGTTTTGCATCGGTATTTTGCTCTATTGTTTGTTTTATATCGGCTAACGAAGGTGGCGCAAAAATACCATATTTAGGGTTTAATATACTCGATAAATAAATGGGTAAACTGGCTGATTGCAAAATGCCATAATGAACAGATTTATGACAATTACGGTCAATAATGACCTTATCCCCCTTACGTAACAGGGTTTGTAAAATAATTTTATTTGAAGTAGAAGACCCGTTAGTAACAAAGTAGGTATGCTTTACCTCAAACGTTGCAGCTGCAGATTCTTGAGCACGCCCAATGGTATTGGTGCTATCAGATAAAGAGCCTAACGAATCGACAGATACCGACAGATCGCCAACAAACACATTGCGGCCATAAAACTGATAGAAGTCTTTAATATAAGGCGAGTTTCTAAAGCTAGAGCCACCACTATGGCCTGGTGTGTGCCATGAATCGTTCGACTCGCCAACATAACGGCGATACGCAGTCCAAAACGGGGTTTCTGAACGGTCGTCAAAGTCGTTGATCATATAGCCTAAAATAGCTTCGGGGTCAGAAATAACCTCGTCTTTAAAGAAAAACGATTCAATTTCTTCTGACTCGTTGACTATTTCCAGTCCTTTAGTATCATCGCCAATTACATAAACTGGAAGCTCTAATCGAATGGCTTTTAACTGCTCAATAAAGCGGCTATACGTTCTCTCGCCAACCTTGTTTTGTAAATCCCAACTAAGTACAACAGCCTGAATATCACCATCTTCTTCAACACTTGTTATCGCATCTTTAAGCGTAAAACGCTCAAGAATATCGATATGGATATCGTCTCGCTCAAAATTTGGTATCGCTTTAGAGAGATTTGTAGACAACTCTTTTAAAGTGGCTTGGTCTTGCTCAATTAATAATATTCGCAGTAAAGGCAACATAGGGGTTTTCGTAATAAAATCTTATAATACTCAGTAGCATAACCAATGCATTGGCACTTGTGAAATTAATACTTGGTAAATCTGCATTAATTATATTTTATGCACGTCCATGTTTAATGTTTCATTCTCAATAAATGTTCACGCAAGCGAATGTCCTACAACTGTTTTAAAGTAAAAAGTTGATCACTATGCGTAAACTTATCTTTTACTCTGTTTTATCTTTAAACTCACACAAGTCTTCAATAATACAACTACCACACTTAGGCTTACGGGCTGTGCACACGTAGCGGCCATGAAGAATTAACCAGTGGTGGACATCAACTTTGAACTCTTTTGGCACTACTTTTTCGAGCTTTTTTTCTACTTCAACAACATTTTTACCCATAGCAAATTTAGTGCGGTTCGATACACGATCGATGTGGGTGTCGACAGCAATTGTCGGCCAGCCGAAGGCGGTGTTGAGTACCACATTTGCTGTTTTTCGACCTACGCCGGGTAGGGCTTCTAGGGCTTCGCGGTTTTCAGGTACGATGCTGTCATGTTTATCTACCAATATTTGGCACATTTTATAAACGTTGGCAGCTTTAGAATTAAATAAGCCTATGGTTTTTATATAATCACGGAGTTTATCGTGGCCTATATCTAAAATAGCCTGTGGTGTATTTGCAACAGGGAATAGTTTTCTGGTTGCTTTATTAACACCAACATCAGTGGCTTGCGCTGACAGTGTAACAGCAACAAGTAACTCGAACGGGCTTGAATATTCAAGCTCCGTTTCTGGGTTTGGGTTGTTATCGCGCAAGCGTGTAAGTATTTGGTAGCGTTTTTCTTTATTCATATAACTTAAACGTACTTACTTAAAAAGCAGTACGTTTCCCCTTAAGTTAAACTGGTAACACGTGCACGAGGGCCTTTTTCGGCTTCTGGCGGTGCAATTTGTTTTGATTTTATTTGTGCATCAATCACATTTTTAGCGGCTATGAGCAACCCAAGCCCTAAAAATGCGCCAGGTGGTAAAATAGCAAGCAAAAACTGATTGTCAAAGCTAAACACTTCAATGCGTAAACTTTGTGCCCACGGACCCAGTAATAAATCGGCACTGTCGAATAACGTACCTTGGCCAATGAGTTCTCGCATTGCACCCAGTACAACGAGTACAAGCATAAATCCAAGTCCCATCATTAATCCGTCAAAGGCAGATAAATGAATTGGATTTTTTGAGGCGTACGCTTCGGCGCGGCCTATAATTGCGCAGTTAGTTACAATTAGTGGAATAAATATGCCCAGCGATTGATAAAGTCCAAATGTGTAGGCGTTCATCAGTAATTGAACAATGGTTACAAACCCAGCAATGATCATTACAAAAACGGGAATACGTATATCTTTTGGTACCCAGTTTCGTACAATAGATACGCTTACATTTGATCCAATTAATACCAAAAGTGTTGCAAGGCCCAAGCCCAGTGCGTTTGTAACAGTCGATGTCACAGCAAGCAGCGGGCAAAGCCCTAAAAGTTGAACAAGAGCAGGGTTGTTTACCCACATCCCTTCTTTGTACAGTGTTTTTAACTCACTCATTGGGTTACCTCTTCACACTGGCTATTTGGGGCTGTAAAAATAGTATCAAACTCATTTTGCGCAAATAATACGGCGTTTTTAACTGAATTTACAACTGCACGAGGCGTAATTGTTGCCCCAGTGAACTGATCAAATTGGCCGCCATCCTTTTTCACAGCCCAGCGGTTATCGTCTTCACTGTGCACCGTTAAGCCTTTAAATGTTGTGATCCATGATGACTTTTTAATTTCTATTTTGTCGCCTAACCCTGGTGTTTCTTCGTGTTTAGTGGTTCGCACTCCCGCTACAGTTCCATCGCGTAATATGGCGGTTAAAAGCTTTATATCGCCACTGTAACCGTTTGGTGTTACGTGCCTAACAACAAGGGCGACTGGTTGGTTATTTTTTCGTGCACGGTAGATAACTTGCGAATTATATGGTCCTAGTCGCTCATCTGTAATAACGATACAGTCTTTCGACAAGTCATTGTCGTAGGTATTAGGGTCAAGTACTTCGTGCAATTGTGATGTTAAGTATAGTTGCTCTTGCTCTGCAATTTTATCCGCCGTTAATGCATCAATAGTTGCCACTAGCCCAGTAGTTACAAGGGCGAACGCAGTTAAAATAGCGCCGTTTTTTGCCATAGATGAAACAATCATTTTACTGCTCCATGGCCATAAGTTCGTGGCTGTGTGTAGTAGTCAATAAGTGGTACTGCAATATTTAGCAATAGTACTGCAAAGGCAACCGCATCAGGAAAGCCACCAAAGGTACGAATTAAATAAACAAATAACCCAATTAGTGCGCCGTAAATCAAGCGACCTTTATTTGTGGTTGAGGCCGAGACTGGGTCGGTTGCAATAAAAAATGCGCCCATCATAGTTGCGCCACTTAGCAAGTGAAATACAGTACCCGGCTCTGTGCCCGGTGCCGCTATGTAACCAATAGCACTGCATAATGCTAAGCTACCAATAAAACTAACAGGAATATGCCAGTTAATTACTTTTTCTTTTAGTAAATACAACCCGCCAGCTAAAAAACCAAGGTTAACCCACATCCAACCTTGGCCTGCCCATTCGTTAAAAATAGGCTTTTGCATGCTTTCGCTCACTGTTAAACCATGAGCTACATCTGTTTTGATAGTGTCTAGTGGCGTTGCCATTGTAGTGCCATCAACACCAGCACGTACTTGATCTAAGCTATAACCAGTAGAGGTAAAGTCCGTAAAAATAAGCCGTAATTGTTCTGTAAAGCCAATAGGGTTACTTGCTAGATCTGTAACAGGTAACCACGCAGTCATTTGCACAGGGAACGATACCAGTAGCAAAACATAAGCTGCCATAGCGGGGTTAAATAGGTTAAAACCTAAGCCACCATAAAGCTGCTTTACAATCACTATGGAAAATAAACAACCAATAATAACAATCCACCACGGTGCAAATGGTGGAATACTCAAGGCAAGTAACACCGCGGTTAACCATGCGCTGCCATCACTTAATGCAGGCCAAACAGGGCGCTTACGTATTAGCATTACTGCTGCTTCAAAAGCTGTGACAGCCACAATAGCAAGGACGAGTTGAATAAGTACACCTGTACCAAAAAAGAAAACTTGAGCAATGAGTCCAGGAATACACGCAGCAATAACGGTTAGCATTAATCGTGTTAGCGATTTATGGCTATGATTATGCGGCGAACTGGCCATGGTTAATTTCATGACTGATCATTTCCTTCTTTTTGTAACTTTTTGGCTTTGGCGCGAGCAATTGCGGCGGCCACTGCGGCTTTTTTCTTTTGGGCGGCGGTTTGTTCTGGGTTAGCTTCACTTGGCGTTTCAGGCTCAGTTCTCGCCACTTGGTCAGTATCTTCATCGCTTTGTGTTTGCTGCGCTTCTTTTGCCGCTTTTTTAGCTTTAGCACGGGCAATCGCAGCCGCTACAGCCGCTTTTTTGTTCTCTGCTACGGAGTCTGTTTGTGGTTCTTGAAGTTTAACATTATCGGTTTTCAGCTCATCAATACTTGGCTCAGTCGATTGCTCAGTGTGTTGTGCCTCTTTTGCTGCTTTTTTTGCTTTAGCGCGGGCAATTGCGGCAGCTACAGCCGCCTTTTTGTTATCTGCTGGAGAGTCTGTTTGTGACTCTTCAGATTTAACATTACTGGTTGATTTGTCGTTGAGACTTGGCTCATCTGGTTGCTCAGCAGCTTTAGCTGCTTTCTTAGCTTTAGCGCGGGCAATCGCGGCGGCTACGGCCGCTTTTTTGTCATCATTAGGTGCTGCTGTATCGGCATCATCTGTATTAGTTTGAGCCTCTTGTGGTTGGGCTGCCTTTTTAGCTTTAGCACGAGCAATTGCGGCGGCTACGGCTGATTTTTTATCATCAGCTGGTGCAGTACTGGCATCATCTGTATTAGTTTGAGCACCTTGTGCTTGGGCTGCCTTTTTAGCTTTAGCACGTGCAATAGCGGCAGCGACTGCGGATTTTTTGTCGTCAGGGGTTGTAGCGTCTTCAGAAAGCTCTTTTTGCTCTTTATATTTACGAGCTTGCTCTTTGCGCAGTGCACGCTCTTTAGCGACTTCACTATTATCTGGCTCAATCTCAGTATTTTGGCCTTCAAGTTTTTTGGCTTTTGCGCGAGCTATTGCAGCAGCAACGGCTGCCTTTTCATTTCCATCGTTCGATTTGTTTTTAACACGGGCAAGGGCATCCGCTACTTTTTGCTTTTCATCATCAGACTTAGCTGGTGCCTTGCGCTTATGACGATTTTTACGCTCTTCTTGTTCACGCTCTAAACGCTCCTTGCGCGCATCAAAGCGTTCTTTTGCTCTATCTGCTTTTATTTTTTCAGCTTGTTGTTCTTTTATTTCAACTTTAGCCACTCGGTAATATTGCACAAGTGGGATTTCGCTTGGGCACACATACGCACAGGCACCACATTCAATACAATCAAACAGGTTATGTTCTTGGAGTTTGTCGTACTCTTTAGATTTTGCAAACCACTGTAATTGTTGCGGTAGTAACGAAGCCGGGCACGCGTCTGCACACGCACTACAGCGTATACAGGCTTTTTCAGGTCCTGGCTCTGCAAGCTCTTTATGATCAGGGGCTAAAATACAGTTAGTTGTTTTAATTACACCAATCCGTACAGTGGGCAATGTAAAGCCCATCATTGGGCCACCCATTACAACACGTTGTTGTGGTACTGGCGAAAACCCTTGGCAGTCGAGCAGGTGTTTGATTTCTGTACCTAATAAAGCCCATACATTACCTGGTTTGTGTATAGTGTTACCCGTTACTGTAACCACTCGCTCTATAAGAGGTTTCCCTTCGTAAACAGCTTGTTGTACGGCATAAAGGGTACCTGTATTGTGCATGAGTACACCAATATCAGCAGGAATTCCCATGCTGGGTACTTCACGATTAGTCAGCAATTTTATTAGTTGTTTTTCGCCACCTGAGGGATAAACTGTTGGCACGGTTTGAACAATAATTTTGTTGTTATGTTCAGCCGCTTTAGTCATTGCAGCAATAGCTTCTGGCTTATTGTCTTCTATGCCCACAATACAAATTGTTGGGTCTAAAAGTTGTTGCATTAATTCGATGCCTTGGATAATTTCAGCAGCGTGCTCACGCATTAGTTTGTCGTCAGCGGTTATATAGGGTTCACATTCCACAGCATTGACAATGAAGAAGTCTATTTTTTGCTTTGTATCGGCCTTGATATAAGTTGGAAAACCAGCGCCACCCATGCCACTGATACCCGCTTGATGAATTATATCAACTAACTGCGTATGGCTTAGTGTTTTTGGCTCACTTATTGGGTTAAGTGTGCACCACTCGTCTTTTCCATCAGGCTCAATAACAACACTTAGCTCTGGCAGTGCAGACGGGTGAGCCGAGGGCTTTGGCGCTATTTCTGTAATAACACCCGAACTAGGAGCATGTACTGGTACAGACCAGTTAGCAACGGGTTTAGTTAAGGCTTGACCTTTAAGTACGCGTTGGCCTTTTTCTACAAGTAATTTACCATTAGCGCCAATGTGCTGTTTTAGCGCAACTACAAGTTTGTCAGGTAGTGGAAGGCGAGCAATATTTGCACCGTTAGAAAGTGATTTTTGCTGTGGAGGATGCACGCCGCCAGGAAATTGCCAAACAGTACCTTTTTGTATTTGTTCAAGTAACTTTTCCACTCAAACCTCTAATCTATTTGTGTAACAGGAATAGCATCTAACTGCCATTTCCAGTTTTGTTTTGTTTCAGCAACCGGTAGCATATCAATACAATCTACAGGGCAGGGCTCAACGCATAAATCACAACCTGTGCATTCGTCTATTAAAACAGTATGCATTTGGCGAGTAGCACCTACAATGGCATCTACAGGACAGGCTTGAATACATTTGGTACAGCCAATACATTCGTCTTCGCGTATGTATGCAACGGTTTTAATTGGCTCGGCTTGCTCTCCACCGGCAAGGGGTTTCTCATCAACGCCCATCAGGCCAGCAAGCTTTTTCATGGTGGCTTCACCACCAGGCGGGCACTTATTAATTTCATCCCCATTGGCAATTGCTTCTGCGTAGGGGCGACACCCCGGGTAACCACATTGACCACATTGCGTTTGCGGTAAAATGGTATCGATTTGTTCAACAATGGGGTTACTTTCTACGCGAAAGCGTATTGCAGCAAAGCCTAAAATTAACCCAAAAACCAGCGCGAGTGAGCCAAGCGCAATTAAGGCATAAAACAAGGTCATATTAAAATTTCACTAATCCGGTAAAACCCATAAACGCCATAGACATAAGGCCGGCGGTTATCATAGCAATAGAGGCGCCTTTAAAAGGTGTTGGAACATCAGCAGCAGCAAGGCGTTCGCGCAGCGCTGCAAATAGTACGAGCACTAATGAAAAGCCAACCGCAGCACCAAAACCATACACTGCTGATTGTAAAAACGAGTGGTCTTCTTTTATATTAAGTAAAGCAACACCTAGTACTGCACAGTTTGTAGTGATAAGTGGTAAAAATATACCCAATAAACGGTAGAGTGTAGGGCTTGTTTTACGTACCACCATTTCTGTAAATTGCACTACAACGGCAATAACTAAAATAAAGCTCATGGTGCGTAAAAATTCTATATCCAAAGGGATTAAAATATACTGATTAACCAAGTAACTAGTTACTGAAGCAAGCGTAAGTACAAAGGTGGTAGCTAAAGACATGCCGATTGCTGTATCAAGTTTTCCTGATACACCCATAAACGGACATAAGCCTAAAAATTGTACTAACACAAAGTTATTAACTAGAACGGTTCCAATCAATAACAATACATATTCAGTCATGCGAGCCTCGCGCTTTTAAAGTCCCGTGTATTATCCTTTTTTCTGCTCTGATTAACAACATGTGCAGTGATTATCATTTAAATAAACATTATTAAATTAACTAACAGTAATAATGATGTAATAGACCTATGAGTTAGACATACTTTTTTCTTTAACATGATGACTTTAATCATACTAATTTGAGGGGGGCAGTGATCACCGTAGCGCTAAATAAAGGGGAAGGGCACAAACAAAAAAAGAGCAACGAGTGCTCTTTTTTAAAATAGGGGGTTAAATATCTTTCGGCTTTTCGATGTAGTAGCCTTGAACGCCATCTAAGCACAAGGTTTCTATTATGTGTTTTTCTTCTTGGCTCTCTACACCTTCGGCAAATACACTCACGCCAATCCTGTGTGCTAGATCTACCATTAGACGCATAAAGTATTGATTATTTTTATCGTCTTCTAAACCGCGAGTGTAACTGGCATCCATTTTTATGAAATCGGGTTTTAAATCACGGAAAAACTTGAATGATGTTAAACCGACGCCAAATCGCTCAACGGTAATACGTGCACCTACTCGGTGAACCATATCAATAAAGCGTTTACTGGCTTTAATATTTTGTTGTAAACCAAACTCACTTACTTCGAAAACGAGTTTAGATGCGATATGGGTATCTTTTAATAGGCGACGCTCTAGCCAAATTACAAACTGATCGTTATGTGCACTTGAGGCCGTTACATTTAAGCCAAAGAATTTCTCGGATAAGTTACGGCTTTTTACTTTTTCAAGCGATGAGTCGATGATAAGGCGGTCAATTTCTATAGCCATATCGAGTTTTTCAGCCATGGCTAAAAACGATGCAGTAGGGAGCATTTGGTTATCTTCGGTTTTAAACCTAACCTGTATCTCGGCGTATGCCTTAATGCTTTTACCCAAAGGCATAATATTTTGCATTACTAAATGCACGCGTTTTGATTCAATAACTTCGTTTATTACTTTACGCCAGTTTTGGTTACCAAAGCCTGCGCTTACATTATTGACTAAATCGGTTTCGCGTTGTACGTGCCATGCATTAGTTTGCTTAGACTGAGCCATACTCATCGCGTTATCAACCACCGAAAGCAGCTCGCCTAATGGTTTACCTTTTTCGTAACCCACAATGCCGGTATTAGCCACAGAGCTTAATTCTTGGTTTTGTTGATATTGAGTAAAGCGAGACTGTAAGTTTTCACCAAAACGCTCAGCTTCTTTAAGCGGTGTATGCGGTAAAATAACAGCAAAGTCAGAGCTGTTTAGTCTAAATAATTGGCTGCCAGTATAAGTGCCGCTCAAGTGTTTAATTATATCAGCAACACCCCTTACGTACTCGTCACCTTTTTGGTAGCCACGGCTTTGATTAATTGCTTGTAACTCACTGCAGCGCACCATAGCTAACGAGCCAAACGTACTTTGCTCGCAGTTCTCGATATGCTTTTCATAATACTCAACAAACATATTTCGGTTACCTAAAGAAGTGATAACGTCTTTATAGGCTTCTTGTTTAATGCTCATTGCTGCATTTTGTATATCTTGGCTTTTAGACTTTAAAAAGTGCGATAACCGGTTAAAGCTTGGAACTAAATCTTTCCCCAGCTTTTTGAGACTAGAACCATCGAGTGCAGTTTGTAGATCGTCATCAACTTGGTTTTGGTTAATATAAATATCAATGATGTCAGATACTGTAGTGCTGATATTTTTGTTCAGCTGGTAAAAAATTGACTTAAGTAAGATGATAGGAATGATCACCAACACCGCAGATATAAGTATTACTATGAAGAGGGCCGTTTGTAGCTGCGAAGCTAGTTGTTGAATGTTGAGCGTAAATTCTACTTTTACATCTGCTGCATCGTTGACAGCAAATTGGGGGCGTATAGAGTTAAATTGAGACTGAATAAACTCGGCGAATGCTGGCAACTCTTCAGACGAATTAACACTGAAAACTTCCGCGCCTTGATAATCTCTAAGCGTGAAGTTTGAAAAGGTATTGCCGTTTGCAATTGATTTTTTTAAGTCTTCTGCAGAAATATCGTCTATAGACAGCTCATTTATATACTTACTAACGGTTACTTGAGCACTTTTTTGTGCTTCGCTCACCGCGTTATCAAAGCCCACTGAAATGAAGTAGCTTCCTGCTGCAACACACAATAACCAAGATATTATTTGTATTAAAATAAGTTTTTTAAATCCAGCCATTTTTTCAATCTTTTTGATATTACAGAGGAAAGGAATCAAGTCCTTGATTATTTAACTAAATGCAACATTTATTAGTTTTTTTTCAATGTTTTAGTTCTAGAGTAGAAGGGTAGTGGAAATAGTAGTAAATGTCTATGGAATTGTTGAGAATTGGCTCCCCCTCCCCGACTCGAACGGGGGACCTGCGGATTAACAGTCCGTCGCTCTAACCAACTGAGCTAAGGGGG
>NZ_JALNTI010000008.1:87768-132684 GCF_023161925.1 Pseudoalteromonas sp. 2CM32C
GGCTCCCCCTCCCCGACTCGAACGGGGGACCTGCGGATTAACAGTCCGTCGCTCTAACCAACTGAGCTAAGGGGGAAGCGTCTTGCCTTTCAACGGGGCGAAATATTAATGACCGCGCTGCAAAGTGTCAACATATAAAAGTCATAAATTAAAAAAAGAGGTTTATTCGTTGTTTTTATGTGCAATCTGCGTGTTTTATAGCTTTATTTGAAACCATTTATTGGCCTTTCAATAAAACCATCAGTGGTAAACTAGCGCTAAGTGATCGTTTGCTATAGCCAATTGAGTAAATAAAATACGACTTTGAAATGATTTGGTCTGTGTAAAACACAAAATTTAAAAGTACTGACTCTTCGTTTTAGCTACTTATACTCAAAAACCTGACGTTAGGGTATTTTTAATCCTAAGTAATAAAATCTAAAGCGTATGCTTTTTAAACATTTGTAATTTTAGCACCTGACCATATATGCAAGTAAAAGCAAAGGTGCTCATAAATAATACAATCAATAACTTGCAATTATAAATGCTGAAAACAGGTTAGCTTAATAATCACATTGCAAATAAAATTTACTAACCTGATGAAATAGGTTTGCAAAGGTTATAAAACACTAAAAAAGCAAATCTCATCACTTTTTAAGTTAGTAGTAAAAATGTATCTCTCTTAAACCCTTTATAAATGCGGGGTCCAATGAGTTATCCACGGTTTCTGTGGATAACTCTGTTTATGAAACTTTAAGAACATCAGCAGCACCAGTAATTTAGAGTGCTACAACGATTTCAAGCTTTTAAATCATTATTTTTATTTCATTTAAAAACAATGGTTTAAGGTTTTTGTTTTATTGTGTGTGATACGATGAGTGGAATTTTTCGTTACGATAAATCAAAAAGGAGATTTGTGCAAAAAAGCATCAGGTAAAGCGTGTGTTTTGTAATAAAAGTAACAATTATGTGTCTTAATTGTTTTTTGGCGCGTTAACCCGCTGTTTTAACAAAACCGTTTAAAAAGCAACGTTTACTTCGAGGGCGCATTTTAAGCGGTTTTCTTGCATTAAATCTATTGATAAATCCGTGGCTTGAATTGCCCTGATGCTTTAAAATGATCAACTCAGTAAAAGAGGCTATTTATTTCATGCGCGCAACACAAAATACCAAGACTCGCCCAGATTTACTAAACGATCCCATCTTACCCACGTTGAAAACCATGACTGTTCCAATGATTTTTGGCATGATCATGTTAATGATGTTTAATATTGTTGATACCTTTTTTATTAGCTTGTTAGGTACTGAGCCCCTTGCGGCAGTGAGTTTTACATTCCCTGTTACATTTACTGTAATTAGTTTGGCTATTGGATTAGGAATAGGTACTTCAGCTGTCATTGCAAAAGCATTAGGCAGTAACAAAATAGATGAAGCCCGTTTTGACGCCAGCATCTCTATATTAGTGGCTGTTTTACTGGTGCTTGCGTTATCGCTTATTGGTTATCTACTTATTGACCCTGTATTTACATTATTGGGGGCAGGGCAGCAGGTGCTTCCGTTAATTCATGACTACATGAATATTTGGTTTATTGGCAGTGTATTTTTAATCACACCAATGATTGGTAACTCCGTATTACGTGCCAGTGGTGATACTAAAACGCCAAGTATTGTAATGGGGGGGGCTGGGCTAATAAATGCAATACTTGACCCAATGCTGATATTTGGTTTTGGCCCTATACCTGCTATGGGTATTCAAGGGGCTGCGATTGCAAGTGTAATAGCTTGGGCTGTAGCCGTTGTGATTATTTTATATATATTAATCGTAAAAAAGCGACTACTTAGCTTAAAAGCGGGCTCACAAACGGTTATGGGGGCGATCCGAAAAATCTTAAAAATAGGTGTACCTGCTGCAGGTGCTAATATGCTCACGCCTGTTGCAATGGCTGTCATGACCGCACTTGTTGCTAATCATGGCCCTGAGGCTGTTGCCGCGTTTGGTGTTGGTAGCAGAATAGAGTCTATTGCAAGTATTTTAGTGCTTGCCTTATCAATGACACTCCCTCCATTTGTTAGTCAAAATTTTGGGGCTGGAAAGTTATGTAGAGTGAAAGATGCATACATAGGTACCTTGAAGTTTGTCATGGTTTGGCAGTTCATAATTTATATTTTACTGATTATTTTTTCTGGCGTTATAAGTCAGTTATTTGGTAAAGAGCAAGCGGTAATAGATGTAATTAAACTTTTTATTTATATCATTCCACTTAGTTATGGCCTGCAAGGTGTGATCATATTATCGAACTCATCGTTTAATGCTTTGCATAAACCAATGAACGCGCTGTTTTTAAGTATTATTCGGTTGTTTGTTTTCTATGTTCCGTTTGCTTATTTAGGTAGTCATTTTGCAGGGTTAACGGGATTATTTATAGGCGCTGCTGTCGGTAATTTATTTACCGCATTGGTAGCGTATAAATGGTTTATAAAAGAGCTTGAGTCTTTGAGCAGTCAGTCGTTACAGGAGTGCAATAGTTGAGTGATCATTTTCAGTTAAAATCACAGTTTAAACCAGCAGGGGATCAACCCACCGCAATAAAGCAGTTGTGCGAAGGTTTAGAGGCCGGGCTTGCTCATCAAACATTGTTAGGGGCTACAGGTACGGGTAAAACCTTCACCATGGCTAATATTATTAGCGACTTAAATCGCCCAACAATTATTATGGCCCACAATAAAACGTTGGCTGCGCAGCTTTATGGTGAAATGAAAGAGTTTTTTCCTAAAAATGCCGTTGAATATTTTGTTTCTTATTATGACTATTACCAGCCAGAGGCCTATGTTGTATCGAGCGATACGTTTATCGAAAAAGATGCTTCAATAAATGAGCACATAGAACAAATGCGTTTAAGTGCTACTAAAGCACTTCTTGAACGCCGCGATACCATTATTGTTGCATCGGTTTCGGCTATTTATGGTTTGGGTGACCCCCAGTCATACATGAAAATGATGTTGCTTTTAAAAGTAGGCGAAAAAGTTGACCAGCGTGACATGCTTCGCCGCTTAGCCGAAATACAATATACCCGTAACGACATAGAGTTTAGCCGAGGTACTTACCGAGTTCGCGGCGAAGTGGTCGACATATTCCCGGCAGAGTCAGAAACATATGCAGTGCGGGTAGAAATGTTTGACGACGAAATAGAGCGCTTGAGTATTTTTGATCCGCTGACAGGTGCTGTTGAAAAACATATTGTGCGTGCCACTATTTATCCTAAAACGCACTATGTAACTCCGCGAGAAAAAATTCTAGGCGCAATCGAAAATATTAAAATAGAACTAAAAGATAGAAGAGCTCAATTACTCAGTGCCAATAAATTGGTAGAAGAGCAGCGTATTGCGCAGCGCACTCAGTACGATATAGAAATGATGACCGAATTGGGTTATTGCTCGGGAATAGAAAACTACAGTCGATATTTATCGGGGCGAACTCCTGGCGATCCGCCACCAACATTGCTTGATTACCTGCCTGATGACGCATTAATGATTATTGATGAATCTCATGTAACGGTATCGCAAATTGGTGCCATGTACAAAGGCGACAGAAGCCGTAAAGAAAACCTTGTAGAATATGGTTTTAGAATGCCCTCAGCCATGGATAATCGCCCACTTAGGTTTGAAGAGTTTGAAGCCATTGCTCCGCAAACCATTTATGTATCGGCAACGCCTGGCGACTTTGAAATGGAGCGCAGTGGCGGGGAAGTTGCAGAGCAAATCATTCGTCCAACAGGGCTTTTAGACCCGCTTATAGAAGTAAGGCCTGTTGGCGACCAAGTTGATGATTTATTGTCAGAAATATACCAATGTGTTGAAAAAGGTGAGCGGGTATTAGTGACTACGCTTACTAAACGTATGTCTGAAGATTTAACTGACTACTTAAGTGAACACGGCGTAAAAGTACGTTATTTGCATTCAGACATAGATACCGTAGAGCGCGTGGAGATAATTCGTGATTTACGCGCAGGGGTGTTTGACGTGCTAGTAGGCATTAACTTACTAAGAGAAGGTTTAGATATGCCTGAAGTGGCGCTGGTTGCGATACTGGATGCCGACAAAGAAGGCTTTTTACGTTCAACGCGCTCGCTTATTCAAACTATTGGTCGTGCCGCGCGTCACCTAGATGGCCGTGCTATTTTATATGGCGATAAAGTGACTAAATCTATGGCAAAAGCGATAGATGAAACAAGCCGCAGGCGCGAAATTCAACATCAATACAATATAGATAACGGCATAGAGCCACGTGCTTTAGCTAAGAAGATTCTTGATGTGATGGATGTAGGTGAAGAAGCTGGCCCTAAAGATAACCTACAACTTATTCGTAAAGAGTCTAAAAAGGTGCTTAGCGCGAAAGAAATTGCAGCGCAAATCAAGCAGCTTGAAACTAAAATGCACGCGTATGCGAGTAATTTAGAATTTGAAAAGGCGGGCTCTGTGCGCGACGAAATACACGAACTACAACAACAGTTGATTAATTAAAAAATGACTATAAATTTTACGCCTCTTATCACGGCACTTGAGAGTGCCCCTATTTTAAGTAACGAACTGTGTCGTGTTTTTCACGGGCGAGGCCATAGTATTGAGGCATTAAGCCACTTAAATTTAGATTTTTACCCGCCCAGCTTATTTTTAGTTTCTTACGATGAAATAGACGACAACACGCTTAATCAGCTAACCGAAACACTTTGGCAGTGGGCGCAAGCGCATTACCCAGAGTTAATTACCTCGCTTGTTTATCAGCAGCGCGCGGGTGTACAAAGCCAAAATACCGTTATGTTTGGAGCGCTTCCTAACCCGCATACAGTAACCGAAAACGGAATTCGCTTTTTAGTTGATTTGCAAAGCCGCCAAAACACGGGGATTTTTCCAGATATGCGAAGCGGCCGTGAGTTTGTAATGGCCAATAGTAAGCATGGCAAAGTACTTAATTTATTTTCGTACACGTGCGGTTTTTCGTTAGCAGCAATGCAGGGCGGCGCTGATCACGTAATGAATATGGATATGAGCAAAGGAGTACTCAAAGTAGGTAAGCAAAACCATCAGTTAAATGGCTTTGACAAAGGCGTGAGTTATTTACCACACGATATTTTAAAGTCGTTTGGTAAATTAAAAAAAGCGGCTCCGTTTGATCTGATTATTGTTGACCCACCAAGTTTTCAAAAAGGTAGCTTTATTTTAACTAAAGATTACCAAAAAGTGCTTCGTAGGCTCCCTGAGTTACTTAATCAAACAACTAAATTGCTTTTATGCGCCAATAGCCCCGAGCTAACTGAGGATGCATTTAAAGCACTTATTGCTGAGCACACACAAGGAGCGATTGAATTTGTAGAGCGCCTTGCACCTACCGCACGCTTTATTGAAATAGACAGTGATAAAAGTTTAAAAGCGCTTGTCTATAAAATGTCACATTCGCCTGATTAAATGAAGCTCAGTAAACGACTGGCTGCGATTGATGCGCTGATCACTCGCCAGCAAAACACTATTTGGGATTGCTGCTGCGATCATGGCTATTTGGGAATGGCTTTGTTAAAGCGCTCAGCTGCGGATAAGGTCATATTTGTTGATATTTTATCCAATGTCATGGCCGACCTTGAGGCAACGCTTACACGTAACAAAAAACTAAGGACGCCTGGTGATAAAAAGCCTGAATGGCAGGTCTTGTGTCAGGACGTTGGAAGTATAAAGCTTGATGATGTAGCAAATCAGGTAGTGGTTATAGCGGGTATAGGTGGTGAGCTAGCGCTGCGTTTAGTGCAGCAAATAATAGCTAACAACTCGCCAGAGTGTGTAAAGCATGTTCGATTTATTTTATGCCCAATTCACCACACCTATTTACTGCGCAGTGGTTTACACACGCTTAATTTGGGTTTGCATAGTGAGCACATCATAAGCGATAAAAACCGTATATACGAACTCATAGAGGTTAGCTTTAAAAGCAACCAAACGGTAAGTAAAACAGGTGATGCCATGTGGGACTTAAATAATAAACAGCATACGGCTTACATTCAACGACTGTTAAATCATTATAATAAAATGCTCAATAAAGATGAGCTTTATTATCAAAAAGTTATAAGCGACTATCAAAGTCTATACGATAGTTAAAAAAGCCCAATTTTGTCGGGCGGCTGTGATCTAATTACATAACAAAACACGTAATGTAAGCACAGTTAATATCTTGCCCAGTGCGAGTTTATTTGGTTTATTTATGTCAGATAAAAATAGTCACCTAAATACGTTACTCAGTAACGACAAAAAATGGCAACATAGCTACGAGCAGCCAATTCCCTATGCGCCGCTTGTGCAATTAGCTAATAATAATTGGGTCGTTCCACAGCATTTTTTACGTTACAAGCATACACTTAAAAGTGTAAATGAAGTGCTCGAAAGCATAGAGTTTTCGGCGCACTTTAGAGTTCTTGCTGCACAAAAAGGTGATGAAATTTACCTACAAGTTGCAGTACTAAGCCCTGACAACTACAAAAAAAGTGGCCATCAAAATGCCGATAAGGCAAAAAAATTGCTATTCGGTAGGCGCTGGATAGTAGAAGAAAACTTGCCCACTTCAGAACTTATTCAAACTGCTTTTTTAGCTTTAAAAGTAGCGCGTGAGCACGAAGTTAGAGAGTTGTTTCAGTTAAAACAAAATGGTGCAATTAGCACACCATTTAATAATCACCACGACTTACCTGTCATGGCGCAAAACCCTGAACTAGTCATACAAGCTCGGCATAATAATGACATTAATGATTTAATCAGCCGTATTGTTTTTGCTGACTCGACTGTTGAGCTTACCAGCCATCAAGTTATAAACGAGCAGCAACACTTGTATACAGTAAAGCTTCATTGCGACAACGCTCAGCTTAATGAATTTAATAACAAAACAATTGCGTTTTTAACTACGGGTTCGTCTACTAACCACTTTTTACATGGTTTTATTACATCCTTAGTTAATACTAGCAACGACTACGTAAATGAGCAGTTTAAGTATCAAGGTTTTGCCCGCTTTAGTAAAAGTGTGGCGGTAGAAAGTATTGGTAAGTTAAGCATTGCAATGCGCTCACCAAATACAGTTGATTTGTGCTCAATGGGTAAGCAAGAAGCTAATCAATTAAACTTCGAAATAGACAGCGGGCGGGCACCTCAGGGGTGTGGACAAGCTATAGGTGGGTTTTTAGCAGCCCATGGAATAGAGCAACCAGAAAATGCCCATTTATACCCAAACTATCTTTAATGGCCTTAGCGAATAAGTAAGCGTTTAACAACGCTTACAGTTTGTTGATTTCTTGCTTAACGTTAAAGCTTGAGTCGGTCACAATGGCTTCGAGTGTTTGTACACGTTCTCTTAGTGCAACTACTTCTGCTTTTGTTTCAGCAAGTTGTTTATGAGCATCGCTATTGTTGTTTTGCATTTTATGTTTAAACTCTAAATGCTTTTTATACATATCGTAAACCACACCCGAACCCACAGATATAAGCACGATAAGTACAATCATCGTAGTACCAGACATAACTATATTCCTTTTATATTTTTATTTTTAAAGTATACGCCTTCTTCAATTTAGATAAAGCTGACAATTGTAACTTTATTTGTAAAGGGCGATGATTTGAAATCAATCAATTAACACTGTGGCTATATACATGTAAATCAGTGCTTTTTGTCTGGTGTTCATACTTTATACAGTAACAGGGTTGTTTAATGTCAAATCAATCGCCATATAGTTACTAACACACTATTTTATAAACTAATTTTATCAGAGAGTTATTATGCTAAATAATAAAATACCTCCCGTTATAGTTGTTCTATTTTTTGCAGGCATTATGGCGCTTATAGCGCATTACAGTGTTATTGACTTTACTGTATTTGTTGCCTACTTGGCGGCAAGTTTAGTTATTATTGGTTGTGCAAGCTGTGTTGCGGGTGTTGTGAGCTTTAAGCTAGCCAAAACCACAGTAAACCCCAATAAACCAGAACAGGCATCAAAATTAGTTACCAGCGGTATTTACCGAATTTCACGTAATCCCATGTATTTAGGATTTGCATTTATTTTAGCTGGGTGGGGTGTGTGGTTAAGCTCTGTTTGGGCAATGTTAGGTGTTATTGGGTTTATTGGTTATTTAACGTTGTTTCAAATAATGCCAGAAGAACGTGCGCTTACTAAATTATTTGGTGATGAATTTACTATCTATAAAGCTCGCGTAAGGCGCTGGCTATAGAGTCTGAAATGCCGTGTAATTAATTTACTATGCAATAAAAGAGAAAGGCTATGTAACATAGCCTTTCTCTTTTATTTATGTGTTGCTTATTCGTATTCTAACGGATCTGTAATATTGTTTAGTGCAAATGCTTCTAAACGTTCTTGGCACGCACCACACTTACCACAGGCCTTTTCACGGCCGTTGTAACATGTCCATGTTTGGCTGTAATCTAAACCCATTTTAATACCGTCAGTTAAAATATCAATTTTGGTGTTATTAAGATATGGGCTAAAAATTTCTACTGCATCGTAGTTTGCAATACGACATACATCATCCATTTTTTGCACAAATTCAGGACGGCAATCGGGGTAAATAGCATGATCCCCAGAATGAGCACCGTAATAAACTTGGCTTGCTTTAAGTGATACTGCGTAACCAACTGCAAGCGAGAGCAAAATCATATTACGATTTGGCACAATCGTGCTCTTCATGCTCTCTTCTTCGTAATGGCCTTCTGGTACATCAATGTTATCGGTTAATGATGAGCCACCAATAAGCTGATTAATAGCTGAAATATCAACTATTTTGTGTGGAACATTAAGCTTTTCACATACTTGCGCAGCAACTTTAAGCTCTTTTACATGACGCTGACCATAGTCAAATGAGAGGGCATATACATCATGGCCTTGTTGCAGGGCTTTATTTAATACGGTAAATGAGTCCATACCGCCGGAATAAATAACAACTACTTTTTGCGTCATATCTGTTTTGCTCTTAGTTTTAATAGAGGTTTATATCAGGGCGCGATATACTACACGGCCGCAGCTTAAATAACAATTTTTGCACAGCGCTTTTTCGTCTTTAATAGTAGCAATTTGGCTACTAGGTAGTAAGTGAGATCTCTTTTGTACAAAATTAATGAAGTGTTTGAAACCATTCAAGGTGAAGCAAGCTTTACTGGCACACCCTCAATATTTTTACGCCTGCAAGGTTGCCCTGTAGGGTGTTCGTGGTGCGACACAAAACAAACATGGGATGTAGACAACGTATACAAAGTGTCTCTTGACGAAACCGTAGAGAAAAAAGCCGACTCAGATCATTGGGCCGATGCCAGCGCCGAGCAAGTACTTGAGCTGTTTAAATCACGTGGCTATACAGCCAAGCACGTAGTAATTACTGGCGGCGAGCCATGCATGTTCGATTTAAACCCAGTATGTAACTTATTACATGCACAAGGCTTTACTACACAAATAGAAACCAGCGGCACGTTTGAAATACTCGCCCCTGAACAAACATGGGTCACGGTATCGCCTAAAATAAACATGCGCGGCGGTTATGAAGTACTTACCAGCGCCATGAAGCGTGCAAACGAGATAAAGCACCCAGTAGCGATGCAAAAGCACGTAGAAGAGCTTGAAGAATTATTTGCTAAAACAGGTGTTAACCCAAAGCTTGTTTACTTACAGCCAATTAGCCAAAAGGTATCTGCAACCAAATTAGCAATCGACACCTGTATAGCCAAAAACTGGCGCCTATCAATACAAGTACACAAGTATTTAGGAATTAGTTAAAGCGCAAAGGCGGCTTTAAGTGTTTAGCTGTAAGCGATAAGCTGATTTGCGTTAAGTTATATTCTGTAGATAAAAGGTTGGGTTGAGTGAAACGAAACCCAACACAGCAACTTCAATGCTCACTCTTTATATCAAACTCTAACAAGCTTATTTAAACACGTAGGTCGGATAAGCAAAGCGCCATCGGACAATGTTAGTTAATTTCTTCCCCGCAGTGATAGCAATTATTTGTTGGCAGGCGATAGCTAGTAGCTGATTGCATTACCTGGTTTTTCTTACACTTTGGGCAGAAGTAATTAATAACATTCACAATTAGTACGATTGCAAAAATAATACCGCCAATATAAAACGGGTTTGCATAAAACTGATTACTTGCCGGCGAAAACTGAAACCCAATAATACATGTAATTAAAGCCACTAAATACGCTTTAAACCTAACTGCCTTTTTCAAATTTTAATCCTTATATTTAGTTTTTTATGCTCAATATATCAATAGACTATACCGTGAAAGATGGTGAGTACTAGATTAAAGTGCACTTTAAGGAGAGTTTTTGACTAAGTATTTTTTATCCAGCCAATACTTAGTATATATCGGTTACCTTTTTCTACCTTTGATACTTGGTGCCTGCTGATATCAGGGCGAAATAACTTGATCCGTTCTGTTTCAAATATGAGGCTAGAGCAAATAAACTCTCCGCCTATATCCGCTTTTTTTAACACAATATTTAGTCTGTAATGCTGACCATCCTTAACAAGATCAGTGTGCGGTGGTATTTCACTTCCTTTTGGGAACTTTAATAAATACACATCAAACTTTATGGGCCAAAATGCACCACAAAGCAGCATTTTATCATAGCCCGATTTTTGCCTGCCTCGTGACCACCGAAATAGCTTTTTTACAAAAGACATACACACTCCTTGATTTAGAGACTTTAAATCGCGCTTTTAACTGTTGCTTAAAGCATTATGCACATTGAATATGAACACTTTAGGGCTTATAAATTACTCAGCATCATCTGTTTTATTTTATGAGCTTTAACGAAGTGATCTAACTGATGAGTTTGAATCCACCAAGTAGCAGCTTCCATTAAAAGTTCAGGATTGTTGTTTTTATTAGCAAAAAAAGCGTAGAAAGACAGACCTACATTATCACCTTTACTGGCAATTTTTTTATCACATACTTCAATGATTTTAGTTCTTAATTCTTGTCTCATAAATAAGTAACCTAATAAAGCGTATTGGTGAAAACAAAATGGAACAAACTGTAACTTTAAATTCAAAACGAGCAATTGTTTATTTATTTTTCGAAGATGCTTTATTTAACCACGTTATTTAGTAAATAACATAAAAAAAAGCGCTGCTCTAGGGCAACGCTTTATGTATTTTTTTGGTCGTAGTTAGCGAGCTTATTCTGCTGCCAAATAATCAAGCACCACTTGATGGTGATCTTTGGTTTTAAACTTATCAAATAGGTGTTTTATTTTACCGTCTTGGCCTACTAAAAATGTAAGGCGGTGAATACCGTCGTATTCTTTACCCATGAACTTTTTGTAGCCCCATACACCAAATGCTTCTGCAATGGCGTGATCTTCATCGGCGAGTAAATCAAAGTTAAGCTCTTTTTTAGTTTCAAAGTTTTTAAGGCGCTTAATTGGATCTGGGCTAATGCCTACAACACGGGTGTTAAGCTTAGCAAGCTCGGCTTGTTGGTCGCGCAGGTTTTCTGCTTGAACGGTACAGCCTGGTGTAGACGCTTTAGGGTAAAAGTACACAAGTACTTGTTGCTCTTTTAACAATTCACTTAATGTGATTGTTTCGTCGTTTTGGTTTTGTAAGCTAAAAGCGGGCGCTGTATCACCAGCTTGTAATGGACTAATTGTGTTCATGCTATTTCCTTAACGAATGCGTTTAAAAATATAATCTACGTTTAGGGTATGAGAAAGGCTCTCAAAACTAATTTTAAATTTATCTATGTCTACATCTATGGGGATATTAAATTCTACTTCACAGCGCATCTTAGTGTCAGTTTCTTCATTAAACGTATCTGACTTTAAAGAACAAATGCTGATGTGGTTATCGGCAAAAAAGCGTGTCACTTTACTTAACGTACCAGGGGTATCTATACCCGTGTATTCTAATGTGTAACCGGCACAAAACTCGCTAGGGGTATGGCTGGTTGTGCGTTTCATCATGGTTAACAAGCCAAGTTCCATTGCTTTGGTTGGTAACACATGTTCGATTCGGCTAATGGCCGACATATCGCCCTGCAATAACATTATAAAGGTAAACTCGCAGCCTAAAATGGCAATGCGGCTGTCAATAATATTGCAGTGACAGTCGCTAACTAATTGCGTCAGTTCACTGACAATACCAGGCCTGTCTTCGCCGATAGCAGTTAACACAATTTGATGATTTGAAAATGCAGTCATGGGTTAAAATACCTAAGTTACAAGGGTTATAACAACGCAATGGATAACACTACTAAATACACTCGAGGACTTGCTCGGCGGCGAAGTTTAACACAAAACAGTGTGTAAACTACAATGCGGGCTAATTAAGCGCGTTTAAAGTACGGTGTTTCTTGTTTTTACTAGCACAGGAAAGTACCATAGTTAAAATTTGCTTATTTGCCGTTAGTTTTTTCTAAGTTGAGGTGCTGAACTTTATTGCAATTAAGCAGCCAAATAAAAATGTAAAGTTAATATTGATTTTACACTGAACCAAATCGGCATAACCCACTCATATATTTGTTAAAACAATTAAAGGGTATGCTAAGGAGAATTATCTGTGCAGTATTGGATCCCAAAAGCACTTGCAGTAAGTGTATTGGTAAGTTTATCAGGGTGTAGTGTATTTGTTAACGATGCGCATAATGAACGTAATTACCGCGCGCACGAGCCAGTAAAAGCGCCAGCGTCTTTATCTCAGCCGGCTCAAGATCCAGTTTATAAAATGGAAGTAGGTCAATATAACAATAATCCAGACGCAACCAATTATCGTCCACCAGCTCAAGTACTCACTGTAGCAAAAGGCAGCTGGGTCGAAGAGGCTGATAATTTAGCACGCGTATATTTTGATAAAAACGATGGCATTGTTGATTTAGATGACTTTATTTGGGATTCAATTAAAGCTGTTTTAGCTGAAAACAACACCGCTACTACCAAAGAAGACAAGCTACTTGGCATTATTGAAACCGATTGGTACGCAATTATTAAAACCGAAGAAAGCTGGTTGTGGGGCGATGAAAAGAACGATGACCTGCAACGTTTTAGATTTTCTATTGAAAAAAAATCGCATGAACGTACAGCCTCTTTACGTGCTGAGTTAATCGATTTTAAAGGTGATACAACACTTACAGACTTGCTTAAACAGCAATTAGAAGTGCGTGCACTTAACCAAGTTATTACTGAATTTGATTTCCGCTATCGCCAGCTTGAAGTTGATATGCGCAAGCGCCAAGGTATTATTTCTTTAGAAATGGGCTTTGACAATAAAGGTAATGCAGCGTTGGTTACTGAGCAATCTTACGATGCGGTATTTGATCGTTTTTCAGGCTTTTTAGAGCGTTTGTCGTTTACTATTGTTGAAATAAACCAAGATACAGGTTTAATTACAGCTGACTATAAAGCACCAGAAAGCAGTATGTGGGATTCGATTTGGGGCGACGATGTTGCGCAATTACCAATAGATGAAGGCCAATACCAAATTTTAGTGAGTAAAACCAAGCAAGGTGGCACAAGCTTAACCTGGATGGACGATAAAGGCGAAACGCTAGAGCCAGGTACCATGAATGGTTTACAGCAAGCACTAGAAGCAGCACTTATTAAGCGCGGCATTAAAATATAAATAATAATACGTTTTACCACAAAAAGAGCGCTTAGCTCTTTTTGTGGTTTTTATAGGTTAAAAATATGTCTCAATTATCAACTTCACCTCAGTACGATTGGCGTACTTGGTTTGCGTTCCTTGTGCCTTCGCTAATTGGTGTGTTTTTGTTTATGACGCCGGTGTCGAGCGGTGAAGCAATGACCATTCCTATTGCAATGATGGCCAAAGCCATGCAAGTATTTTTTGCAGATACAGCACAAGCCATTATTACTGCCATAATTTGTATAACGGGTGCGTTTTCACTCATTGTAAGTGTTTTTAAGCCTCAAGTGATTTGTAAAGTACCACTGTTAAACCACTTATTTAATGTTAGTTGGATTTGGTTGCTTACGCGTTTATTTGGTACTGCATTTGTACTAATGACCTTTTTAGGCGTGGGGCCGCATGCTATCACGTCTGAAAATACAGGGGCACTCGTGTTAAACGACTTACTTCCTGTGTTGTTTTCTGTATTTATACTGGCAGGACTTTTACTTCCTTTGTTACTTAACTTTGGGTTGCTTGAGTTGGTAGGTACGTTATTAACTAAAGTAATGCGCCCGTTATTTGGCGTTCCAGGGCGAAGTGCCGTTAACTGTGTGGCATCGTGGTTAGGTGATGGCAGTGTGGGAATATTAATGACTGCGCGCCAGTACGAGGATAAATACTACACACAACGCGAAGCCGCTGTTATTGGTACTACATTTTCTGCTGTTTCAATTACGTTTTGTTTAGTGGTTATTGGCCAAGTAAAGCTTGAGTATTTATTTGCTCCGTTTTATTTAACGGTGTGCTTGGCAGGTATTACTGCCGCTATTATTGTGCCGCGCTTGCCACCGCTTAGGTTTAAAAAAGATTTACTTATTGATGGCTCAGAGCCTGACGCAAACGCAGAGCTGGTGCCTGAAGGTAAATCATTAGTGGGTCATTCTTTAGATATAGCGCTGGCCAAGGCAGATAAATCGCCGGGTGTAGTGGGGACATTAAAAGAAGGCGTACACAACGCACTTGATATGGTATTTGCTGTATTACCTGTTGTTATGGCAGTGGGTACATTTGCATTAATCATTGCAGAATATACGCCGCTATTTCAATATTTAGGTATGCCGTTTATTCCATTTTTAGAATTGTTGCAAGTGCCTGAAGCTGAGGCTGCAGCACAAACAATCATGGTTGGTTTTGCCGATATGTTTATCCCTTCAATCCTTGCAGCTGGGACTATTGAGAGTGATGTAACACGCTTTATCATTGCCGCGATGAGTGTGACTCAGCTTATATACATGTCTGAAGTGGGCGCGTTGTTGTTAGGAAGCAAAATTCCAGTAAACATTGTTGAGCTGTTCGTAATATTTATTCTCAGAACGCTAATAACATTGCCGATTATTTCGTTAATGGCACACTGGCTTGTTGGTTAAGCTTATTTTTTAAATTAAAAGCCCTGATTTATCAGGGCTTTTTTGTGTCTTGTTTGTTTTTTAAGTGCGAGTCTGACTTTTTAAATTCCATATTAGCACTGTGTTTTATTAAGGCAATATTTCCTATTACAACACCAAATACCATCACCACAATGAGGATTACTTGCCATGTTTGCATTTTAATACTCTCAGTTTTTGTTTGCTGATTATTTTACGTTTTTAAATAGTAATTACCAGCAAACAAATCAGAGAGTATTAAAATCGCTTGGCAACCGATAAGGTCATAAAATCAAGGCCTGGATTGGGCTTTTGAAACCCCGCATTAGAATAATGAATAATTCGCAAAGCAATGTTTGTATCGCCTAAGTCGGCAACGAGTCCAATACGATCTTCAAATTGATAATGGCTACTTAAATTTTTACCACCAAACTGTGTTTCGTCAATAAGTGAAACACCAATGCCTGCTTCAACATAAAACGGGGTGTTATTAAAACTAAACGCTGGAAACTGCAATACAGGCGATACCGCTAATACCAAGTTGGATTGTGAGTGGTGGCTATGCGCAAATTCCCACAGGTTTACACTGGTTTCGATATAAAAGCGGGTATCTCCAACTAAGTTTTGCATTTTTGGCATATGGTATTGATAAGCTAATTTTATTCCATTTATATTACCCGTGCCTTTAAGTACGTCGACTGCATAGCCATGGTTTGATTGCGCTAATGCTGTGGTATTAATAAAAAGTGAGGCGATTAATAAAATAAGTATTTTAAAAAAGGATTTCATAGCTGCTCGCTGATAGTTGGTTTATCGAAAAAACAAATGATGAGGGTGGGGAGGTTATAAATTCAAGGCGAGCGAAAATGGGGATGTATACGGTGTGTTAATAGGTTTTATTAACTTATTGAAATTTAATTACTTAATCTATTGGTGCTTTTTGGGCATTAATAAGTTGCTTATTTGTGCCTTTTTTATTGCGTATTAATGACGTAAATTAGCCTTAACTTAATCACACAAACAAAAAATATTATGAAATTTATTAAACTATTTTTAATTGCTACCGCATTTTTAAGCACATCGCTTTATGCACAAGCTCAGCAATCACCAGATATACTTTTAGAGTCTGTAGCAGACACCCTTTTTGCTGATATAGGCAAAGTGAACAGTAAAGGTAATGCCAGTAAAAGTGAAATGTCGGGAATTGTTGAAAAACGTTTAATGCCACATATTGATATTAAGTTTGTGTCTTTTAAACTATTAGGTAAACACATTAAAGGTATTGAGCGCCAACAAGCTGTTGATTTTATTGACGCGGTTGAGCATTACTTAACTGGTACATATGCCGGTGCATTAATGAAATACACAGGCCAAAAAGTGGTTTTTGAGCACAATAATGCACAAAGCGATTCAGAATATGCCACGGTTAATACGCGAATTATAGAGCCTAACGCCCCCACAATTGATTTAAGCTTTAAGTTACGCCTAGGTAAAGATAACCAATGGAAGGTGTATGATATTGTAGCCGAGGGTATTTCGCTTTTAAGTGCTAAGCAAAAAGAGATAATTCAGCGCATTTCAGATGTAGGCATTGACCAAGTAATTAGCGAGTTAAAGAATAAATAATTAATCTTTTTGTGTGGAAGAAATTAAGCCCAACTCCAACCTAAAAAGCAGCCATGTAATTACTTACTTGGCTGCTTTTATATTTTTCATTATTCATCTACTTTGTTCTAGCGTGGCGATCTGGGTGTGCTAGAATATCGCCTCTTTGATTAAGCGTGGTGTCAGCTGAAAGCTGTTATAACCTGACCACTTACCCAAGCTACACTGGAGTTGTGTTGTTTTAATGGAAAATGTACTGATTTGGCCAAAGGAATATCCGTTACTCATTAAAGGCCTTGTAGAGCAAAACGGTGCCTTTATTTTAGATGCTTTAGAAGCTTGGCCAGCTTGTCGTTCTACCAATGAAGACGATGGTGTGTGTACCACTGTTTTGCCCCCGATTTATTATTTGGCGTGGTTAACACCGCTTGAACCTTTTGAAGAATGCTATTTTCAACATATTTGTGAATACGACGAAGATGCACAGGCATACGTAGGCGCAATGAAAACCCACTTTTACGATAACGAATATACTCCAGAGAGCTTAGTGCTATTGTTGTGTCAGCGTTTAGAGAAATACGCAAGTGTTGCCGCACAAAATGCAGTTGAAACACCGCTTTCATTATTTAATTTATTTTTTAGCAAACGCTATTTTACACTCATTGAACATGCTTTAAATAATGGCAGTAAGCTTAGTGCTGTTGATGCGTTATCGCTATGGAAAGAAGTTGATTTTAGAGATCGCTTAAGTCACTTTATACCTGAGTCAATTGCTGACTTAGAAGTGTTAAGTGGGCTTGCAAGTGACAAAGTAGCAATGGGTAAAGACTATTTTACTTTATTGAAACAAGTATCGCCTGATGTTGATTCTGTGGTTTTACTTGAGCAAGCGCTCCTAACACATTTACGTAAAAAAACGGCCAAGCAAACAATGGCTATGCGCTTTATTGAGCAAGGTGCAACAGGCAAATTAGCTGATGATAACGGTAAAACGGCATTTATGTGGGCGGCAGAGCGTGGTTTTGTAAACGTTGTGCAAACCTTACTACCTAAGCAAGATAAAAAAGCCCTTGATAGCCTCGGTAATACTGCATTGCATTATGCTGTGCTCTCTAAAAATGAATCGTTAATGGTGATGCTAATAAAAGCAGGCTTTGATTTTAGAGCGCGTAATAACGAGGGCCTAAGTTGCTACCGATTGGCTGTGAGCATTAAAGCGCAAAACCTAGTTAAATGCCTAGAGCGTGATTTTGGAATTAAAGAGCTATCCCCAGAAGGGCAATTTGATCGTATTAAAAAAGTGCATGTTTTACATGCTATTGTGACTTTATTATTGCCATTACAGTTATTTTTCTTTTTTGATGAAGCGCTGACCATAAAAAGTGAACTGACGCTTGGTTTAACTATGGTTACGGTGATTTGTTTTTTCTTTGCTATGAGCTTAAAGCGCTGCGCTTTGTATCCACATATAAAACACCCTTGGGGTTTATTTGTATTGAGGGGCTTTTCGTTGTTGAGCTTATTAGCTCAGCTAGGTTTAGCGGGTATCGTGACGTTGGCTGCACTAAGTGAATTGGTTTAAATAGTTAATACATATTTAGAATGTATAAAAGCGCGTTTATTCAATAGTAAACGCGCTTTTTTTATTTTACTTGTGAAGCTCGTTAGCGGCTTTTTCGTCAGCTAAATCTTCTTTTAGTTTGCGAATTTTTAAGCCTAACTCTTGCCCGCGGTGCCTTGCATAATAAGTACACCCAATAAACATGAAAGATGCAAATAACAACTCAAGTAAAACCCAAATCAGCTCATCAGGTGCAACCCAAAGCATAGTTAAGCCATGAATAAAATAAAGCATAACAACAAAGTTTGCCCAAGCGTAGGTATAAGTATTGTCTTTTATAATACCTCTGAGTGGAAGTAATAGAGGAATTATAGGTACAAATAGCGACATAACATCGAGCGGGCCTTCTTGAGGCGGCAAAAAGTACATCCATAATGGCATTAAAACGAGCAGGCCAATATAGCCAATTAATGCAATACGTTGAAATTTTACGGTTATTGGCTTTTTAGCAGGGGGTTGCGCTGTGTTCATTGAAGTTTACTCGCAATTTTTGTCAGGCGTATACCTACGCTTTGGCATATTTTAATTTCGTCTTTACTTAACTGGGCACTATTGTTGCTACCGGCAACGTGCGAAGCGCCATAGGGGGTCCCGCCAGTTTGAGTGCCTAATAATTCGGGCACATCGTAAGGTACACCAAGTAGCATCATTCCGTGGTGTAGTAAGGGCAATGATAAATTAAGCAGTGTGGCCTCATTACCACCATGCATACTGCTTGACGATGAAAACACACATGCGGGCTTATCAATTAGTTGGCCTTTGAGCCATAGCTCGCTGGTGGTTTCCCAAAATGCTTTGGCTTGAGAGGCCATCATACCAAATCGGGTAGGTGTACCAAAAGCCAAGCCATCACACTGTATAAGGTCATCTTTACTAATGACAATGTCGTGGGGGTTTTTAGCTACAAACGTTCTCAGTAGGGCTGTTGCGCCTTGTTGCTCTATTGACTCAGCTATTTCATGGGCCATTGCTTCAACGGAGCCATGGCTCGAGTGGTAAAGTACCACGATGGTTGTACTCATTATAAAACGCTTAAAACGTTTTCTGGTGGGCGACCAATTGCGGCTTTACCATTGTGTTCAACAATAGGGCGTTCAATTAATTTTGGATGCTGAACCATGGCGTTTATAAGCGTGGTTTCGTTTGTTTCGTCTTTTAAATTTAGTGTTTTGTACTCGGTTTCTTTTGTACGCATTAAATCACGAGCAGAGCTAAAACCAAGTTGTTCTATAAGTGTAGTAATTTGATCAGATGTTAAAGGCGTTTTTAAATACTCAACAACGGTGGGCTCAATTGATTTACTTTGTAAAAGGGCAAGTGTTTCACGCGATTTAGAACAACGCGGATTATGATAAATAGTAACAGACATAAAAGTTTCCATAGTGTGAATTGCCTCTATTTTAGGGCAACAGCTTGCAGACTTAAAGCCTTGCAAGCTCTTTTTGTAAACGGCGGTACTGAGTAAGTAATGCTTTTAATCGCTGCTGTTTTATTAACTCTGTTGATTCTACGAAGTTAAGCGCTTTTTGGATTTCATCAGCGGCTTTCATGTAAGCACCGTATTGAGATAGCACGTCAGCGTTTGCCTCGTGATAGGCCGCCAATTTGTCTTGTTTTTTGTACGCGTCAGCCAGTAGCTCTTTACCTAAACTATGCTCTGGTTTTTCTAATAAAAAACCTTTAAGCACGTTTTCAGCAAGTTCGTATTGCTTAGCTTCTAATGCTGCATTTGCATAATTGAGCGTAATTACTTGATTGTTAGGGCGGTAATTATGTAGTTCAGCTAAAAATGAAACGGCTTCGTCGGCTTTTTTTTGCGCTATGAGTAAATCAGTTTGCGTATCAATATAAAATAAATTTTTAGGGTCACTTTTTAATAGCTTGCTTAAAATAGTGTCTGCTTCATCCAGTTTTTCTTGATCAAGTAAACTTAACGCTAAACCGTAATTAAGTGCTGTATTGCTGTAGCTGTTTTCACGAAGGAGTTTTCTAAATAAGGCTTCAGCATTTTCTGGTTTGTTGTCGTAACGTGCAAGTACTCGGCTTTTAGCAAGGTTAAATTCGAGGCTTGCAGGTAAGCGACGCTTTGGGTACTGCTCTGCCCGAAGGCGTACATCAGACACTCGACTTTCTGGCAGTGGGTGAGTAAGCAAAAATGCAGGTGGTTTATACTTATAACGAATTTGTGCAGCCAGTTTAGTTAAAAAGTCGCTAGATGCACGCGCATCAAACCCTGCATTATTAAGTGTTTGCATGCCTATTCGATCAGCTTCTTGTTCAGCAGAGCGACTGTGCGTTAATTGGCTAAACGCAGATTGTGTTTGGCTAGCTGAAATAATGGCAATACCAGCGTCAGGGGCAACAATAGTTGCTAAAATACCGGCAATCATCCCCGCTATAGTCATTGCGCTGTTATCTTGTTGTTGCTGAATTCTGCGTGCTAAATGGCGCTGAGTCACGTGAGCGATTTCGTGACCGAGCACAGATGCAAACTGACTTTCGCTATCGGCTTGCGCAATAAGGCCTGTGTGCACACCGACATGTCCGCCGTAAAAAGCAAAAGCGTTAATGTCAGAGTTATTGATCCAAAAAAATGAAAATGGGAAACGTACATCGTTTGCGTTTGCAACAAGCTTTCTACCAATGGTAGTTAGGTATTCATCCAATACGGGATCGTTAATAATCGGTGAGCCACCACGTATTTGCATCATCATTACTTCCCCAATCGCTTGTTCTTTTTCGAGGGGGAGTACTTGTAATGCAGAAGTTCCTAAGTCAGGAAGATTAAAGTTAGTTTGCGCCTTTAATGGCTCACTTACTAGAAGGCTAAATGTAAGTACGGCACTGCATAAAGAGATAAAGGCTGATTTTAGCTGCATCTTATTCCTTGTTTATTGGCTCGCCAATGGCAATTTTGGCTATGTCTATTTCGTCACTGCTTGCACGGCTGTCTTTTTCGCACAACTGGTAGAGTTCTTTTATTGAGACTCCATCTATCTTTATTACGTTCAACTCCCGCTGCAAAAAAGTAATAATTTTATGAACCACTTTGTGTGAATGTAAAATAAGGGCTTTATCGGCTTTATCACCGCGCTCAAAGTAAAAACCAATAAATTTATGTAGTTGATTTAGCCTTAAAAGCACTTTCATTGAATGCGGATCCCATACTCTAAACTCCATAAAGCGGTTATCTTTTATGTATTGGTCAACAACAATATCTTTTGCATAAGGCAGTGCCCACAGTTCAAAGCCCCTGTCTGTAAATACCTGATGTAATGCAATGCGAGGTTTATGTTTGGTATGGATCTCACCTAAATCGTCCTCAAAGCCGTCGAGTATGTCTAGATTCCAGTTACGTCTGTCGATAAGTTGTTTTACGGCGTTATCAAATCCATGCTCTAAAACACCTTCAGACTCGCTAACTGAAGAGGCAACTAAATGATAAAAAGGAGGAAGCTCCCCCCAATTTATTTGCTTTTTATACCAATTAATCTCTTTGAGTGTTGGATTACTTGGTAAATGCGCTTTATTATGCGTGCGAGACATTAACCTGTCCTTACTACTAACTATGTATTACAGAATAAACCATTGCAGGCATTGTTTTAAGAAAAAGTTACATTTGTTGATATTTTACTGGCTACTGATGCACAGCAATGCGACTTATTATTCATTTTAATAAATCGGTAAAGCGAGTATGTTACACCAAGATTTACGAATATATAGATGCCCTCAGCAGTTTATTCAGTTTAAATTAGGGCTACGTGAAGCATTATCTAAACAGCAAGCCATCACATTTACAATTGCTAGTGATGAGAGCGTGGATGATATTGAGCGGTTTTTAAAAAAATATGCTTACAGTTACAATTTAGATAAGCAACACGGTTTATTATTAGTGGAGCCATTACGTGTTTGAATATATAAAAACATGGTACGAAAGAAAATTCTCCGACCCTCATTCGGTCACCTTATTATTTTTACTACTTGTTTCTGTTGCCTTACTGTACTTTTTTGGCTCGTTAATTGTGCCGGTTTTAGTGGCATTAGTTATTGCCTATTTACTTGATTGGCCTGTTGTACATCTAGAGCGCCTTGGCTTACGCCGATTTACTGCAACCGTGATCGTAATGCTTATATTTACAGGCATTATGCTTACCTTAATTTTAGTGATTGGCCCTGTTCTGTGGAAACAAACCAGTAACTTAGTGCAAGAAACCCCTCATATGTTAGAGCAAGGTAAGTCGTATTTAGTTGCCTTACCCGAGCAATACCCAAGTTTAATAAATGCCGACCAAGTACAAGGCATTGTTGCTACTGTCGAGGCTAAAGTCATTGAATTTGGTCAAGTGGTTTTATCGTTTTCATTAACGTCGTTAAAAGATTTAGTGGCGTGGTTAATTTACTTAGTGCTTGTGCCGTTGCTCGTGTTTTTTATGCTTAAGGATAAGCTAGAGTTAACGGGTAGTGTGGCTAAATTAATTCCGCAACAGCGCCGTTTAATTTTGCAAGTATGGAACGAAATGAACCAACAAATTATGAATTACATTCGCGGGAAAGTGTTTGAAATTTTAATTGTAGGTGGCGTTTCGTTTATCGCGTTTACATTTTTAGATTTACGCTACGCAGCCTTATTAGGTGTGTTAGTTGGTTTTTCTGTGTTAATTCCGTTTGTGGGTGCTGCGCTGGTGACTATTCCGGTCGCTGCTGTGGCGTTATTTCAATTTGGATTAGAAACTCAATTTTGGACTATTTTGATTATTTACGGGATTATTCAGGCCCTTGATGGCAATGTACTCGTGCCATTGTTATTTTCAGAAGCGGTTGACTTAAATCCTGTATTTATAATTGTCGCAGTTTTGTTTTTTGGTGGTCTTTGGGGCTTTTGGGGGGTATTTTTTGCCATTCCTTTGGCTTCGCTTGTTAAGGCATTGATTACCGCTTGGTCTTCAACGCAAGAAGAGCTAAATAATAAACTGACAGAGAGTTAGTTCAAAAAGGCATAGAAAACGCACCGTCAGTACTAATTGATTATTACTCAATACGTATAAAGTTATGTAATATTGGTAATAAGATATATCTTTTAGTAATAAGGTGCGTTTTTAGATGTCTGACTCTTTATTTAGCTCTGAGCAAATTTACCTCGATGCAAATGCAACAACGCCGGTGTTGCCATGCATTGCTCAGGTGGTCTCTCATACAATGCAAATTTGCTTTGGTAATCCATCAAGCCCACACATTACAGGTATTCAAGCTAAGCATTTGTTAGAGCAAACCCGTGAAAACGCACGAACAGTGATAGGCGCAAAAGAGGGAAATATTTTGTTTACCTCTGGCGCGACTGAAGGCATTCAAACCGCTGTCGTATCCACACTCATTAATGCTAAAACTCATAAAATAGATAATCCAGTACTGTTGTATGGTGCTACAGAGCACAAAGCGGTACCTAATACCTTAAAGCATTGGAATGATGTATTGGGCATTAATGCCAAAATTTTAGCAATTCCGGTAGATAGCAATGGAATTCTAGACCTTACTTTTATTGCAGAACACATTCCTAATGCGCTTATGATATGCACAATGGCGGTAAACAATGAAACCGGTGTGTATCAAGATTTAGATGCTATTGAACAAACGATCCGTTTTTTAAACCCTGACGTGTCGTGGATGGTCGATTGTGTTCAAGCATTGGGCAAAAAGCAACTCAATCTGAGCGCGACCACAATAGATTATGCTCCCTTTTCGGGCCATAAACTTTATGCACCCAAAGGCATCGGTTTTTTATATATACGAGCTGGCAGTGCCTATACACCGTTTATAGCAGGGGGCGGGCAAGAGAGCGGGATGCGTTCGGGTACCGAGAACTTACCCGGTATTGCCGGGTTAAATAAACTATTTAGCTTACTGCTAGACAGGTCAGATACCACGTTTAAACCACTCGATGTGCTCAATAGCTACCGCGCGCAAATAAAATTCGCGATTGAAGATACTTTTGGTGATGTTACGTTTAATCATAGTTTTGAGCATTCGGTACCAACAACGCTCAACTTTGCGGTAAATGAACTAACAAGCAAAGAAGTGATTGATTTATTTGATGCTGCTGGTATTCGTGTCAGTGGAGGGTCTGCATGTAGCACGGGTTCTTCAACGAGCTTTGTGCTTGATGCTATGGGTATTAACCAATGGCAGAGTGAAAATGCAATTAGGCTATCGTTTGGTCCCGCAGCTACAGCCGAAGAAATTGCAAATGCGTGTGAATCTATACGTGCATTAAAAGCCATATTGCAGGCTAACTGTTTAATAGTATCTGATAGCGCAACCCCTCACCAAGATGTGTGCGCGATTGGTTTAACCCAGTTTAGGCACCAAGGAGCTTGTTGTTGGTTATATGTAAGTGAGAATAAACAGGCAATTATTATAGATCCTATTGTAGAGCTCATACCGCGTTTAGAAAAAATAGCCAATACACAAAACCTCACTATTAAGGCAGTGCTTAATACGCATGCTCACCAAGAGCGCCATTGCGGCGTTACTTTATTACGCAGTGTATTGGGGAGTCGATGCGATGACATTGAAATAGATAAACTGGGGTGGCCAATACATGCAGCGTATATTGACCTAAATAACCAACGATTAGAAAAAATAGCCACACCAGGGCACAGTGAAGATAGCGTAAGTTATGTTCTAAAAAATGAAGATAATCACATCAATTATTGCTTTTGTGGTGACCTAATATTACCCGCAGGCTTGGGGAACACGTCTCTGGCTGGTGGCAGTGCAAAGGCCATGGCTCATTCTATTCTAGCGCTTGCTGAGCAGCTAGATGAAACAAGTGTGATTTGCTCAGGACATGATTATTTACAATGTTTTGCGATGAACTGGGAGGCAGAGCAACAACAAACACCTTTATTAAACGGATTAATAAACGGCCAAATGAGTATTGATGAATTTGTTATTAAAAAACAGCTTGATGATCAGGCTAATGAAAAATCGAGGTCACAATTGTGTGGTTATGTTACCGCGTTGCCCGAATCATCTATTCAGCAATTAAATTTTGATAGTGCAAAGGCAATGCTTACTAAAAACGATGCGTATTTGATTGATACTAGAGAGCCATACGAGCATGGTGCCAATAATGTATCGCAATTGTTTCGCACCCAAAAAATAAAAACACTTAATATACCGCTTAGTAGAATGGCTAACGCATTGATGGAAGGTCAGCTTAGTAAGAGCGGTAAATATATATTGTTATGTCGTAGCGGTAACCGATCAAAGCTTGCGGCTGCTAACCTAACACAACTAGGGTATCAAACAGTGTATAACTTAGAGGGTGGTTTGGCATTGAGCCTCTAATTATACGACACTAATAGGATTCAAATTAAATCGGCTCTGGTAGCCGATTTTTTATTTATTCACATAAATGTCATAACTATTAAAAAAGTACTGAACGTTTAGTAAAATTCACGAATATAGTAACTTAATCGATTAAGCTTTGTGGGTGCCTTTGAAATTGCGGGTAAAATAATTTGCAAAATATTTATGATACCGGTGTCAAAAGACAAAAATTGCGTTATCATCTGCGTATAAAATAGTAAAAGCAGCGCTTTTTTTACGTTTTTAACTATACTATCAGCGTTTTATTTTAGTGTGTTTAGCGCGGATTAAAGACTTTTACATTATAAAAAGAAACTATAAATCAACCGGTTAAAATTTTTAGAGGATATTTAAATGTCGAACCGAACGCAATTAGCAAGTTGGCAAGCCCTTGAACAAAGTGCTGCTAAGATGAAACAAACACATCTTAAAACGTTATTTGCACAAGACGGTACCCGCTTTTCTAAGTTTTCAACTCAGATCCCAGGTGTATTATTCGACTACTCTAAACAATTAATTGATAACGATGTCTTTGCTAATTTAGTGTCGCTTGCTAAAGAGTGCGATATTGCCTCTTGGCGAGACAAAATGTTTAGCGGTGAGAAAATCAACATCACCGAAGAGCGCTCTGTACTGCATACTGCATTACGTAATCGTGCACATACTCCATTAATTGTTGATGGAGAAAATGTAACACAAGCGGTTGATAATGAACTTGCCAAAATTAAAGTATTTGTTGAAAGAGTGCGAAGCGGCCAATGGCTTGGTTATACGGGCAAAGCGGTGAAAGACGTTGTTAGCATTGGAGTAGGCGGGTCGAACCTAGGTCCTCAAATGGCAACTGAGGCGTTAAAAGCACTCGCAGACAACACGTTAAATGTGCATTACGTGTCAAATGCTGATGGTGTACAAATTGCTTCTGTACTTAAAAATATTGATCCTGAAACAACACTATTTGTTATCTCGTCAAAAACATTTACTACATCAGAAACCATGACGAACGCTAAAACAGCGGTAGATTGGTTTTTAGAAACAACAAAAGATGAAAGCACAATTGCTAAACATTTTGTTGCAGTAAGTACAAATTTAGAAAAAACAGCTGCCTTTGGTATTGCTGATGAAAACGTATTCACTATGTGGGATTGGGTAGGTGGTCGCTTTTCATTATGGAGTGCGATAGGCTTACCGATTGCGCTGTATTTAGGTTATGACGCATTTGAAGAAATACTAACAGGTGCTTTTGAAGTTGATGAACACTTTAAAAATGCGCCGCTTGAGCAGAATATTCCTTTAATAATGGCTTTGTTAAGTGTTTGGAATACCAGCTTTTTAGGGTATACGTCGCAAGCAATTTTACCTTACGACCAATCTCTTCACATGTTACCTGCGTATTTACAACAAGGTGAAATGGAAAGTAACGGTAAGCATGTTAACTTTGCAGGCAAAGTAGTACCGTACACCACGGTACCAATCATTTGGGGTATGACTGGTATTAACGGTCAGCACGCGTTTTATCAATGCCTGCACCAAGGCAACGTGATTGTGCCAGCAGATTTTATTGCATCTGTTAAACCACAAATTAATGTTGATAAGCATCATGACATTTTATTATCAAACTTTTTTGCTCAAACAGAAGCAATGATGAGTGGCGTTGATGCAGAACAAGTTACAGCCGACTTAACAGCTAAAGGTAAATCGCAGGCGCAGATTGATGAACTACTAAATCACAAAATTCATCAAGGAAACCGTCCAACAACATCAATGTTGCTAGACACTGTTGATGCTAAAACGGTAGGGCGTTTAATTGCGTTATACGAACACAAAATCTTTTGCCAAGGCATAATTTTAGACATTTGTTCATTTGATCAATGGGGTGTTGAACTGGGTAAAGGCTTGGCATCTAAAATTGAAACTGAGCTGACAGATGATAGTGTAAATCACGATCACGATAGCTCTACAAGTGGACTGATGGCGTACTATAAGCAACACCGTACGCAGTAACAATTTAACCTACTTAAAAGTAGGTAAACCGAGTACCTTTGAACGGGTAGCGCTGGAGTGCTTAGGGTCTGTATTTTTGTGAGAGGAGATACAGAATCCTAAGGCTCATTTAATAAAGCGTAGATGATAAAAAAATAATAATACGTCATCAATTAAGAACAATTCAGCAGGCTTTTTAACACTTTGTAAAAGCTATCATAATTCAAGTTATAAACAGGCATACCCGCGAACTTATTTAGGACGGGGTATCACAACGTAGAGAGTAACTATGCTTAATCCTTTTGATATCATAATTTTTGGGGGCGGTGGTGATCTTGCGTTACGCAAATTACTACCTGCAATGTACAGAGCATATCAAGAAGGGAACTTACCTGAAGGCTCACGCATCCTGCCAACAGTTCGTGAAGAAAGCAAACGTGCCGAATACATTGAAACAGCGCACAAAGCACTGCAAGAGTTTTTAAGTAAAGGTGAATTTAACGCCAAAGATTGGAAAGCATTTTCTACTTATTTAGTGCCAGTGGTGAGTAATGTTACTGAAGCTGACGATAACTGGGATGTACTCAAAGAGATCTTAGATGAGCACGATAGCACTAAATCTCGCGTGTTTTACTTATCTTTACCACCAGCCGTTTATGGCAAGTGTTGTGAAATTCTTTCTACAAAAGATTTGATTACGCCAACATCGCGTGTAGTAGTAGAAAAACCAATCGGTTACTGTGGTGAATCTGCAGAAGCAATAAACGCTAAAATTGCTGAATTTTTTGAAGAAGACCAAATTTTCCGTATAGACCATTACTTAGGTAAAGAAACAGTACAAAACCTAATGGCACTGCGTTTTTCAAATTCATTATTTGAAAACATGTGGGATGCTAAATCGATTGATAATATTCAAATTAGTCTTTCTGAAACCGTAGGCCTTGAGAGCAGAGCTGGGTTTTACGACAAAGCCGGTGCACTTCGTGATATGGTTCAAAATCACTTATTACAGCTTTTGTGCCTTGTTGCAATGGAAGCACCTAATAAGCTTAATGCTAATAGTATTCGTAACGAAAAACTAAAAGTACTCGAAGCGCTTCGTCCACTTATTGATTCAGATGTTGATAGCAACATAGTACGCGGCCAATATGTACCGGGCGATTTAAACGGAAAAATAGTTCCTGGCTACCTAGAAGAGCTAAACGAAGGCGCTAGTAAAACAGAAACCTTTGTTGCTATTCGTGCACACATTGATAATTGGCGCTGGGCTGGCGTACCATTTTACCTTCGTACAGGTAAACGCATGGCAAAACGTTGTGCTGAAATAGTGGTTGAGTACAAAAAAGTATCGCACAATATTTATGAAGAAAATGTTGGCAACATTGAACCAAACCGCTTAGTTATTCGCCTTCAGCCAGAAGAAACGATTCAGCTAACGCTTATGTCAAAGCGTTTGGATAACCTTGAAATGCAATTAGAGCCGGTAACGATGAACATTGAGTTATCACAAGCTTACAGCAATGGTTTCCATTCTGATGCATATAAACGTTTAATGCTTGATGCGGCTGCAAATAACCCATCGTTGTTTATTCACCGTGATGAGGTTCGTCAAGCATGGAAATGGATTGACCCGATTGTTGAGCGTTGGCAAGAAAAAGGTAAGCCTGCACTTTACCGCGCCGGTACGTGGGGGCCTGATGATGCCGATGAACTATTAGCAGAAAACAACCATGTGTGGTTTAACACAGGTGATAAGGCATAATTATGGCGACTTTAGTTGAAAAATTTTTTGATGACAAAGATGCTCTCACAAAAGAGTTATCGGCAACCTTAGAGCAATCATTAATAGATGGTATTAAAGATGATGGCCGCGCGGTACTAATGGTATCAGGCGGGTCATCACCCGCTGCAGCATATAAGCATTTATCAACCCTTGATTTAGATTGGCAGAACGTTGACGTAGCCATGGTTGATGAGCGCTGGGTTGAGCCAAATCACGAGAAAAGTAATGAAGCTTTTATTAAAAGTACGTTGTTGCAAAATTTTGGCAATGCAGCCAACTTTATAACAATGAAAAACGATGCTTCTACTGCACAACAAGGTGCTGAAAAATGTGAAGCCGCGTATAGTGCACTGAAAACGCCTTATGATGTAACTATTTTAGGTATGGGTCCTGATGGTCACACTGCATCTTTGTTTCCACACGCAGATGGATTAGAAAATGGTTTAACCACCACTCAAACGGTTTGTGCGATTAACGCAATACAAAGCGACGTGACGGGGAGTATTACCGAGCGTATGACGCTTACTTTGCATGCAATAGCAAATTCTAAAGTGGTAAAACTACTTATTAGCGGTGAAGAAAAACTCGCTGTTTATAAGCAAGCTAAGGCAGGGGGCGATGTTAACGATATGCCTCTGCGTGCTGTGCTAAACCATCCTGATATAAATATTGAAGTGTATTGGGCTCCATAATTTAATCAAATTTGCAGTACTCACTCAATTTTATAAAGGCGGCTAAATTAGCTGCCTTTTTGTTTGTTTAAATATTCCCCAATATGAGTAAGTTTATAGGTGAATATCTGTTAACTATTGTAAATGGGTTGCTTAGTTTTGTATGCTAAATAGCCGCGCAACGCTTTATTTTTAAGCGTATTTTAAAATTATTACGTGTATGTTTTTTGGCAACGTGCAGATTTATTTAAATTTTATTTTTAGATGGCTTATGTCATAAAACTTTCCCTTCCTTTTTCGCCTCAAAAGCATTAGCCTTAGTGCATTAACAATGAAACTTATAAAATTAAAAACGGAGCAGTAACATGGCGGAGCAACAAGTACAGCCTTTACACAATGAAAAACATGCCAACATTAAAATTCAAAACGGCATCAATGTAGAATTTATGAAAACTCAACATTTAGTGCCTGTAGTAGCACATGAGTTTGCGCGTGTAGCAAATGAGTTTCCTATGTCGTTTGTTAAAAATAACGAAGCAGGTACTTTCCAAGCAGTTGCAATGTTTGGCCTAGAGCCAGGCGAAAACTTATTTGTTGAAGGCGACAAATGGACAGCTTCTTTTGCACCAATGGCGTCTACACGTTACCCACTAGGTTTAGTTAAACACCCAGAGCAAGACCAATTTGGTATTGTTATTGATGAAGCAAGCCCACTTGTAAGCGAAACAGACGGTAATGCTTTATTTGAAAACGGTGAAGAAACAGATTACCTAAAACGTCGCAAAGAGTCGCTAGTGTCTTTTATTGAGTTTTCTCAAGTAACAGATGCGTTCACTAAATTCCTTGCTGATAAAGAGCTACTAATAGCACAAACGTTAACAGTAGACATCAAAGGCGAGAAAAAAGACATCAACGGTATTTATCTTATCGACGAGAAAAAACTAAATGAGCTAAGCGATGCAGACTTCTTAGAGCTTCGTAAGCGCGGCTATTTAGCACCAATTTACTCTTTCTTAACGTCTACTCACCAAGTAGCACGTTTAGCGCGTTTAAAAGCCAAACAAGCTTAATTTAAACACGTTAACTATAAAAAGCGCCTCAAGGCGCTTTTTTTATGCCTTTAAACTTACTTTAGTTGAAATTTACGTTTTAACCGTTCACATTGGTTTTAATACTTTTTTGATAAGGGCCAGTCATGAAAAAAATAATCTTATTATCTATTTTAGCCAGTGCGTGCATAGGGTTTAGTCACAGTGCACTAAGTGAAGAATCTCCGCTTGCAATTGCCATTCATGGTGGCGCAGGAACAATAGATAAAGCAAAATTTTTCCCTGAGCAAGAAAAAGCCTACCGTGCTAAATTATCCGAAGCTGTTGAAGCAGGTTACAGCGTACTTGAAAAAGGCGGGGAAAGCTTAGATGCGGTGACTGCTGCAATTACAGTATTAGAACAGTCTGAGTTTTTTAATGCAGGGCGCGGTGCAGTATATACATACGACGGTGGGCATGAACTCGACGCATCAATTATGGACGGGCGTAACCGCCAAGCTGGGGCTGTTGCAGGTGTAAAACATGTAGAGAGCCCAATTAAACTTGCTCGTTTAGTTATGGATAACTCAGTGCACGTTATGCTCAGTGGACAAGGTGCTGAGGAATTTGCAAAAGAGCAAGGTATTGAACTTATCGAAAATAATATTTTTGATACTAAACATCGTTACGATGCTCTGCTTAAAGCAAAAGATAAGCTCGATAAAGCCAAAGCAACAACTAAGTCATATCAAGCCGCACACAATGCGCTCCCTAATAACTTTAAAATGGGCACTGTTGGCGCTGTTGCTCTTGATAAAAATGGTAATTTAGCTGCAGGCACATCAACCGGTGGAATGACGGCAAAGCGCTACGGCCGTGTTGGAGATGCTCCTGTTATAGGTGCTGGTACGTTTGCTGAGAATGAGTCATGTGCGGTATCGGCAACCGGCCATGGTGAATATTTTATTCGCTACAATGTGGCAAGTGATATTTGCGCTCGTGTTAAATACCAAGGCATTACAATCTCCCAAGCCGGTGATGAAGTAATAAACAAGGTATTAAAGCCAATAGGTGGTACAGGCGGTGTTATTATTCTCGACACACAAGGCAATATTAGCTTACCGTTTAACACGTCGGGAATGTATCGCGCGAGTAAATCGAATACGCGAGCAACTTATGTAGGCATTTTTAAAGGCGAATAGGAATACAGACTGATACATGTGATTAAATGTCAAACAACTGAGTGTTTAATGATTTGTAGGATTAACCCGAGCCGTTAACTTTGATACAATTATGGCTCTTTTACATATTTTATAAGGTATGCGGGTGGTTAACCTAGGTCAGTTGTTTGGCGAGCTAAAAACGTGCTTAAAAAAAGATCAATTCATATTCAAAAAACGCCTTCATGGTGTTAAAAAAATAGCCGACGAAACTAAACAAGCCAATGCGCTTGAAAAAATAGCCGCAGATATAACCCGCAGCCAACAATCAAAAGAAAAACGATTAGCTAACTTGCCACAGGTAACATACCCTGAGCAACTGCCTGTAAGTCAAAAAAAACAAGCCATTAAAGACGCAATAGCAAATAATCAAGTTGTTATAATTGCCGGTGAAACGGGCTCGGGGAAAACGACGCAAATACCTAAAATGTGTTTAGAGCTTGGCCGCGGAGTTGATGGTTTTATTGGCCATACACAACCACGTAGGTTAGCCGCACGCACTGTTGCAAACCGTATTGCTGATGAGATGAAGTGTGAACTTGGCCAACAAGTGGGATTTAAAATCCGCTTTAGCGATCAGGTTTCTAACAGCACATACATCAAACTGATGACAGACGGTATTTTACTGGCCGAAATTCAGCAAGATCGCTTTTTAAATCAATACGACACCATAATTATTGATGAAGCCCACGAGCGTAGTTTAAACATTGACTTTATTTTAGGGTACTTAAAAAACTTACTGCCAAAGCGTCCAGACTTAAAAGTTATTATTACCTCAGCAACTATTGATCCTGAGCGTTTTTCTAAGCATTTTAATCATGCACCTATCATTGAGGTATCAGGTCGTACTTTCCCTGTTGATGTTCGTTACAACCCAATTAGCGATATTAAAAAAGAGGGTATGGAAGCCGAAGGCGACCAGTTACAAGGTATTTTTGATGCCGTTGATGAGCTATGTGCAGAAGGCCCCGGCGACATACTCATATTTTTAAATGGTGAACGTGAAATTCGCGACACTGCAGATGCGTTGAGTAAGCGAAATTTAAAACACACTGATGTACTCCCACTGTATTCGCGTTTATCAAATGCAGAGCAAAACCGAATATTTGCACCGCATTCGCGCCGCCATATTATTTTATCGACTAACGTGGCTGAAACGTCATTGACCGTACCGGGTATTCGCTATGTTATAGATCCAGGTACTGCGCGCATAAGTCGCTACAGCTACCGTACAAAAGTTCAGCGTTTACCAATCGAGCCTATTTCACAAGCAAGCGCTAATCAGCGTATGGGCCGTTGTGGGCGTGTTGAAGCGGGTATTTGTATTCGCCTGTATTCTGAGGATGACTTTTTATCTCGCCCTGAGTTTACTGACCCGGAAATTCTACGTACAAACTTAGCCTCTGTTATTTTACAAATGCTTGCTCTGGGCTTGGGTGACATGGCGCAATTTCCATTTGTGCAAGCGCCAGATAGCAGAAATATCAATGATGGTTTGACTCTGCTTGAGGAGTTACAAGCAGTAAAGTCGTCTAAACGAGATAATAGAACTGCGTTAACGCAATCGGGTAGGGAGCTGAGCCGATTACCCGTTGATCCGCGTTTGGCTAAAATGGTGTTAACAGCGCATAAGTTAGGTGCACTTCGTGAAGTTATCATCATTGTGGCTGCTTTATCTATCCAAGACCCACGTGAACGACCTCAAGAAAAACGTGCAGCAGCGAATGAAAAACACGGCCGCTTTGATGATCCTGATTCAGACTTTATTGCCTTTTTAAATTTGTGGAATTACCTAGAAGAGCAACAAAGCGAGCTGACAAACAGTCAGTTTAGAAAATTATGCCAAAAAGACTTCCTAGCCTATATGCGCCTGCGTGAATGGCAAGATATTGTGTATCAAATAAGTACTGTGTGTAACGAAATGGGCATGAAGGCAACAAGTGATGTTGCTGATAGTGAAGCCGTACACAAAGCCTTACTAAGCGGTATGCTTAGCCATATTGGTTTTAAGGACGAAAAACAAGCTTACAAAGGTGCGCGTAATAGTCAGTTTCATATTTTTCCGGGGTCAGGTTTATTTAAAAAAGCGCCTAAATGGATTATGTCAGCAGAGCTTGTTGAAACGAGTAAATTGTATGCGCGCACTAATGCAAAAATCGATATCAGTTGGGTTGAACCTTTAGCCCAACATTTGGTAAAACGCAGCTACTCTGAGCCCCACTGGGAGAAAAAACCTGGAGCTGTTATTGCCTTTGAGCAACAAACTTTATATGGGTTGTTAGTTGTTAATAAGCGCCGCTGTGTGTATAGCAATATAGACCCTAAAGTTAGTCGTGAGCTGTTTGTACGCACCGCACTGGTTGAACAAGAGCTTGGTTTAAACGAACGTTTTTTACAGTTTAACCGTGAGCTAATAGAAGACATACAAGTTCTTGAAAATAAGTCGCGCCGCCGTGATATTTTAGTTGATGAGCAAACCTTATTTGAGTTTTACGATAAAAAAATACCAAAAGAAATTAACAATCGAGCCGCTTTTTTAAAGTGGTATAAAACTCAAAAACAACAAAATAAACACTATCTACATATGACTCGCGATGAGTTAATGCGCCATGGTGCAAACAGTATTACAGAGTTTGATTACCCAGATACATGGCAGCAAGATAATTTAATATTACCGCTTACGTATCACTTTGATCCAGGTCAAGCGGTTGATGGTGTTGCGGTGCAAATACCCGTTGCCTTATTAAATCAAGTGCAAGAAACCGGTTTTGATTGGCATATCCCTGCGTTTAGGCACGAACTTATTAGTGGCTTGATTAAATCGCTACCAAAATCACTTCGACGTAACTTTGTGCCCGCTCCTAATTATGCCGATGCTGTTATTGCGGCGGTAGAGCCGATGCAAGGCACGTTGCTTGACGCACTTACCACACGCTTGTTGAGAATGACCGGTGTGCGCGTTGACCCTGAAGCGTGGGATTTAACATCACTTGCTTCTCATTTACGCTTACATTTTGAAGTACGCGATGAGCACAATAAACTACTTGCTCGCGGTCTAGACCTTGCGAAGCTCAAAGCAGAGCTTCAAGGAGAGGTAACTGAAACACTTTCTAAAGTTGCGGATGACGGTATTGAAAAAGCAGACTTAACACAATGGGACTTTGGTGAATTACCTAAGTCTTACGTTAAAAAGCAAGGCCAGTACGAAATAAAAGCGTATCCAGCGCTGGTGGATAAAAAATCAAGTGCTGCGGTTGAGCTATTTGATAACGAAATAAAGGCACAGATTGCACACCAGCAAGGCCTTCGCCGATTGGTATTATTAAATGTGCCTTCACCTATTAAATATTTACAGCAAAATCTGCCTAATAAGGCTAAGTTGGGATTGTACTTTAATCCTTTTGGAAAAATAGCCGATTTAATTAATGATTGTATTGCCGCGGGTGTTGATAGCTTATTACTCAAATATGGCGATATTAGAACGAGCAGTGAGTTTGAAAGTGTAAAAGAAGAAATACGTGGCGAGCTAGGTGACGCTGTAGTCGATATAGCTATTCACGTTGAACAAGTTCTTAGCATTGCGCATGCGCTACATAAAAAAATGAAAGGGCGGGTTGATTTGACCATGATCACTGCGCATGGCGATATTAAGTCTCAGCTTGAGTCGTTAATTTTTAAAGGGTTTGTTAGTCAACATGGTGCGACTAAGCTGACTGATTTAATTCGTTATTTGAAAGCGATTCAAAAGCGATTAGAAAAGCTCCCTGTTGACCCAAACAGAGACAGAGTGTGTGTACTTGAGCTTGATAAAGTGGCAGCTGAGTATAAAAAGCTGACTAATAAAATACCCAAAGGTATGCCAATACCCAGCGAGATAGAAGCTATATTTTGGATGCAACAAGAGCTAAGAGTTTCATTATTTGCACAAACGCTAGGAACGCCTTACCCTATTTCGTCTAAACGAATTTTAAATGCTATAAAAGAAGTTGAATAATGCTTGCATTTATCAAGAAGGTTAGTACCTTAAAGGTAGGATTTATTTTTGTTTTGAGAAGGAAACGACATAAGCATGTCCTCGGTGATTGAACCTAAAACAAAACGACTATTAGTTGTAGATGATGAGTATTTTAATTACGAAATGCTTAAACCTGCACTAGAGTCTAAATTTGACGTTAGCTATGCTGACTCTGGTCAGAACTGTCTTGCGTCTGCAATTGCCAATCCTCCTGACATTATTTTACTCGATGTATGTATGCCAGGCCTTGATGGCTACGATACGTGCAGAATGCTAAAACATACGCCAGAAACTAAAAACATTCCTGTGGTTATGGTGTCAGGCCTTGAGTCTGAGCTTGAGAAGAAAACAGGGTTTGACGCCGGTTGTGATGCTTATGTAGTCAAACCGTTTGCCATAAGTGCACTGTTAGAGCAAATAAACACAATAGTTTAGAGGGAATTATGTTCACAGAAGATAAACGAAACTATAGACGCATGCAGGTAAACGCTACTGCAATGCTTACAACTATTGAGCCGGTTGCAGGCTTAACTTACACTGCTGAATGTGTAGATTTAAGTGCAACGGGATTGTCGCTGCATTTAGATGATTTATTAGAACCAAATACACTTTTGTCTGTTGATATTGCATCAACCCATCCAAGTATTGCCCCTTTAAAAGCGACCGCTAAGGTAATACGTGCCAGCAAAGAAGATGATGGCACGATTACGGCAGGGCTTGAGATAATAGAGTTTAATTAACCAATTAAATGTTAATTAATAAACTTTACAGATAAGCCCTTTTAAGTAAAAGCCTTCAGGGTAGCTGCCCGCAATTGGGTGGTCAGCTGCTTGGTTTAAACGCTCCATTATTAACAAGTCTTTACCCGCGTCTAGTGCTGCGTCTGCTACTACTTTCTGAAATAAGTTTTGTTCCATTAAGCCAGAGCAAGAGAATGTTAATAGTGTGCCGCCTGGCTTTAATATTTGCATAGCTATCATATTGATATCTTTATAGCCCCTGCATGCACCTGTTAGCTGCGCCTTGTTGTCGGCAAATTTAGGTGGGTCCATAACAATGGTGTCGAACTGTTTACCTTCGTCTCTGTACTGGCGTAAAAGTTTAAAAACATCTTGCTTAACAAAATCGACTTTATTTAAATCTAAATTATTATGCTCAACATTACGTTTAGCGGTATCGAGTGCTGGTTGTGATACGTCAACGTTGGTAACATGTGTACAGCCACCACGAAGCGCATAAAGTGAGAATGTCCCTGTGTAGCTAAAGCAGTTAAGCACTGTTTTATCTTTTGAAAAACGCTCAAGTGCTGCACGGCTATCGCGTTGATCTAGGTAAAACCCGGTTTTATGACCTTCTAAAATATCTACCTCAAGCTTTAAACCATTTTCTTCAATAAGCACTGGCTGCGTTGGCTCCGAGCCCCAAAGTACCCCTTTAATTGGCTCTAACCCTTCTTTTGTTCGTACGTCTACGTCTGAACGTTCGTAAATGCTGCTGCCTGGAAATATAGCCATCAGTGCGCCTACAATTTCACCTTTGTGGCGCTCTGCACCTGCGCTTAGTAGTTGGCATACAAGTACATTATCAAACTTATCGATTGTAACACCCGGTAAGTAATCAGACTCAGCGGCACATAATCGGTAACCAGTTAATCCGCCTTCTTCAATTACTTGGCTACGAGCTTCAAGTGCTCGGCGTAAGCGTCTCTCAAAAAAGTGTTGATCTATAATTTCTTTTTCGTCAAAACTCCAAACACGCGCTCGAATCTGAGAATGCGGGCTATAGGCTGCTGTTGCTAAATACTTACCTTCACTGTCGTAAATAGTTACCGTGTCGCCCAGTCCCGGTTTACCTTTGATCTTTTTAATGGCTTTTGAAAATAACCATGGGTGTTTTCTTTTTAATGATTTATCGCGACCAGCTTGGAGATAAACGGCAGATGACATAAGGCTTCTCGGTTGTATTAAATAAGCGCTGTATTTTAGTCAAGGCAGGGACAACATACAATGAATGTTTTGCATGAAGCCTATAAAGCACGGTAAAGTATGACTAATTCAATATGTTAATAAATTTTTGGAAACTACCTTGGCAGAAACCACGTTATCTCCCGCATTAAAAATACTCTCTGGGCAATGTCGTGATTTTATTACATCGCTTAAACATGCTGATGTTGCTCATGATATTACCCATATAGAACGTGTGGTTAGAGTAGCAATACAACTTTGTGAAGCTGAAAATGCCAATATGGCAATTGTTTTGCCTGCAGCATGGTTACACGACTGTGTAGCAGTGGCTAAAAATCACCCTGACAGAGCCAAAGCATCGACTATGGCAGCCGATAAAGCGATTAGTTTTTTAAAAGGCTTAGGTTATGACGCAAACTTGTTTGAAGAAATTCACCATGCAATAGCAGCACATAGCTTTAGTGCTAACATTAAAATTAAAACACTTGAGGCGCAAATAGTACAAGATGCAGATAGAATGGATGCTCTTGGTGCCATTGGTGTTAGCCGTTGCATGAAAGTAGGGGGTTCTATAGGGCGTTTACTTTACAGCCCTGACGATCCTTTTTGTACAACTAGAGAGCCTGACGATAAAAAATTTACTTTAGATCATTTTTTTATAAAACTTTTAAATATTGCTAAGAGTATGAACACGCCATCAGCTAAAGCTGAAGCGCAAAGACGCACCCACTATATGCATGCATTTTTAGAGCAATTAAAGTCAGAGATTGGTGAGTAATATGAGCAACAAAACAAAGCCTATATTATCGGGGATTGATCACTGCCACATAAACGTAAATAACCTTTCGAATGCAGTGGCTTGGTATGAAAAAGTACTTGGCTTTAAAGTAGTTGAGGAGCTTGCGTTTTGGGACGAGACAGGCAAAGGGCCTTTAACACTCCAAGACCAAAATACCACAACACGCTTAGCATTGTTTGAAGGTCAAGTTCGCAGCAAAGGAATTGCGTTTGGTGCTACTGGAGAACAATTTATAGCGTGGCTTGCGCACTTCAAATCAATGGACATAAAAACAGTATTAGCCGACCACGGTGTTACGTTCTCAATATATTTTAAAGATGAAAGCGGTAATAGCCATGAAATAACATCTCATGATTATGAACATATTAAGATGTTTTACCCATCTGTTGAGCAGGGATCACACAGTGCTAAAAAGAGTTAACGTTCTTGATTGCTTTGCTTGATATTGAGTATTTCGTCTAGTTTATTAACTAATAAATCAATAATAGCTGGGTCAAAGTGGCTACCTGCTTGGTCTTTCATATGAGCAACTGCTTTTTCTACACTCCACGCGTCTTTATATGGGCGTTTAGATGTGAGTGCATCAAATACATCTGCAACAGCAACAATTCTACCTTCGATTGAAATTTCATCGCCTTTTAAACCGTAAGGGTAACCTGTTCCATCCCATTTTTCGTGATGCTCTATTGCCAATGTGTGCGCGAGTTGAAGCAATGGAGAAGATGAATTAGCTAAGATTTTTGCGCCAATTAAGGCATGCTCTTTCATGTGTTCAAATTCTTGCTCTGATAACTTTCCGGGCTTTAATAAAATTGCATCGGGAATGCCTATTTTTCCAACATCATGCATGGGCGCTGCCTGATGTAGAAGCTCTGCTTGATTTTCTGACATACCAATGCCTAACGCAAGAACTTTACTGTACTGGCTCATACGAACTATGTGCTCACCCGTATCGGTATCTTTATACTCTGCGGCACGCCCTAAGCGCTGAACTAAATCTATATGTGCTTGCTTTAATTGCTCTGCTTGTACCAAAGAAAGGTGTGTTTTAACACGCGCTCTTACAATAGCAGGGCTTATTGGCTTGGTTATGTAGTCGACCGCACCTAATTCAAACCCTTTATACTCATCGCTCTCGTCACCAAGTGCTGTGACAAAAATAATGGGGATGTGTGCTGTTTTTGGATTACGTTTAACGTGTTCACATACTTCAAACCCATTCATATCTGGCATCATTATGTCGAGTAAAATGAGTTTAGGTAATTCTTTTTCAAGCAACGTTAAGGCTGCTTCTCCTGATTTTGCAAAGGACAGTCGGTACTGATTGCCCAGTATTTCTCGCATAACCTTAAGGTTTGCAGGTTCATCATCAACAATTAAAACCCGAGGCCTGTGTGTAGCAAAAATCATTTATATACTCATATATCGTTTAGTTTGTTTATCAATGTGTCTAATTTGAGAATCGCATTTTCAAAATCAAATTCATCAAATGCATCAGCTATTGCGGCAATGTCATCTGAAAAGGGTTCACCTGAAAACGTTTGCAGGTTCGTCAATGCATTATCGTTTAATTCAGCGTTTTGTGCTGAGTCATAAAGTGCTTCACACAGCTGTGTTAATTCATCAATTGACACTACATTGTTTTTACTTTCAGGTTTATCAGCTTGATCACATTCTTTTGTCGTTAACAATTGAGAAATAACAGCCAGTTCAGCTTTTATTGATTGTAAAATATTATCAACGTCCTCGCCTTGTTTAATAGCTTGCTCTAGATTTGATAAAAGCCTCATTAGTGCAATAAGACCAAGGTTTCCAGCAATCCCTTTCAAGGTATGTATTAGACTATAGCTATTTTGAGTGTTTAGCTGAGGCTCGTTTAGAAGTGTGTCGAAGCGTTTGTCATTGTCTTTAATAAATTTAGTGATTTCAGTCAACTGTTTACACTTTGATCCCCATAACGCTAACCCTTTTTTAAAGTCGATGTGTTTTGCATTTGGATCTGTTTGTGCTATCTCAATTTCTTTCGAAACCCCCAAACCAAGTACTTGTGCAATCTCTTGATTTAATTGATTAATGTCAATTGGCTTGTTTGCAAACCCATTCATGCCTGCTTTTTTAGCTAATAGTTTATCTTGCTGTAAAACGCTGGCGGTTAAAGCAATAATAGGAATGTTTTTTAACTGTTGTTGTTTTTCTATCTCGCGTATTTTTATCGAAGCTTCAATACCGTCACATTCTGGCATGTGAATATCCATTAAAATGACATCAAAATCGTGTTGTTTGAAGGTGTCAATTGCCTCAAGACCATTACTCGCTTTTGTAACCGCATGATGATCCCTGGAAAGTAATAACGAGAGGAGCTCAGTATTTTGCTCTATGTCGTCAACGACCAAAATTCTTAGGGCAGGTAACTGTGTATGAAGGCCATCAAAATAGTCAATTTTTTCTTCATCACCCACTTTAAGAGGAAGCGAAAAATAAAAGCAGGTGCCTTTATTAACTTCACTGACTAAATTTATAGTTCCCCCCATCAGCTCAACAAGTTGTTTGCTGATAGTTGTTCCAAGCCCTGTACCACCAAAGCGACGGGTAGTCGTTCCGTCAGCTTGGACAAAAGGTTGAAAAATAGCGCTCACTCTATCCTTTTCAATCCCAATGCCGGTGTCTTGCACTTCAAAAAATAAATGCCCATTTTGTGTGGTGCTTACGGTAATGGTCACAGAGCCATGCTCTGTAAACTTAATCGCATTGCCAATGAGGTTAGTTAAAATCTGTCTTAACCTGTCTGGATCACCGTAATAGGTATTTTGCACTGATTCTTTAATAGTAAGATGAAGTATAAGGTCTTTCTTTTTTGCCTCTAACCAAAACGTTGAAATGATGCTGTCTATAACAGGTTTAAGGCTAAAGTGAACTGCTTCAATGGTCAGCTTACCTCGTTCTAATTTAGCTGAATCGAGTACCTCGTTAAGCAAGCGAAGAAGCGAACGGGCTGCATTATTAACGGTAACAAGGTGCTTTTGCTGCTCATTATTGAGTGGTGTATCCATGAGCAGATCGCTAAAGCCGATAATAGAGTTCATAGGGGTGCGTATTTCGTGGCTCATATTAGCCATAAACGACTGTTTTGCTTGTGCGGCTTCTTCAGCGATGAGTTTCGCTTTTTCGAGTTTCTCTTCATACTCTTTACGCTCGGTGATATCAACAAACACGCCATCTATCCACTGAGCTTCGCCTTTGTTATTAAAGTAAAAACTACCTTGGTCTAATAACCATAAAACTTTACCATTTCTATGGCGAATTCTATATTCGATAGAATATTGGCGCTTTTCTTTAACTGCTGAAGTTACTGCATCTATTACTGCCTGTTGGTCAGTTTTTAAAATAAGGTCGTTAAACTCTAAGCAATGCTCAGTAAATTCATCTGATTGATAACCTGTTAACTCTAAAATACTTGGGCTTATGAATAACATACTCCAATTATCATCTAGCCTACATCTAAATACAGCACCCGGCATATTGTTTATTAAAGAACGGTATTTTTGCTCTTTTTCAACAAGGCTGCGTTGTAATTCACGTTGTTCGGTTAAATCAGTGATATAACCAACATAAAGTGGGGTTTGTCCTGGCTGGTTAACTTCACCAATGCCTATTCTAATAGGAAAAAGATGGCCTTCTTTGTGTTTTGCAAAAATTTCACGGTTTACACCGAGCACCTTGTTTGAGTTAACATCTTTTGCATTAGAGAGGTATTCATCGTGATGCTTAGCGAGCTTTTCATCCATTAACATTTTTATATTTTTGTTTTTTACTTCATGTTCTTGCCAGCCAAAAATATGTGTGGCTGAGGCATTAAAACTTAAAATATGCCCTCTGTGATCAATCGTTACTATGGCATCGATGGCTGTTTCGAGTATGGCATTCAGGCGAGACTCATCGGCAGACTTTTCTTCTAGCAACATTTTATAACGAACCATTCCGTTAATAACCGCCACAACGCTTGTAATAGCAACCGTTGCTGTAGCAACAGCAATTGCGACAAATGTAAGACCGGCGGATGCGTTAATATCATCGAATAGCAGTGGCGAAGTTGCAACAAAACGGGTTGCTGCCATGCCCATATAGTGCATTCCTGCAACAGCAAGGCCCAAAATAATTGCGCTTATGGTGCGGCTTTGTAGAGGCGTTAATGTAGGGAAAAATTTATCTAAGTTAAATCGACTATAAAGAGCAATAAAAGAAAGTGCTATTGCAACAAATATTGATAAAACAAACATAAGTGGGTCGTAGCGCAATAAAGGAGCCAACTCCATAGCGGCCATGCCGCTATAATGCATTGTGCCAATGCCTGCGCCTAATAATACAGAACATAAACCAAGTACTTTGAAGCTCGCTTTATTGTTAATTAAAATAGAAATTGCAAATAGGCAAGCAAAAAAAGCAGGAAGAAAAGACAATATAGTTATTGTTGGGTCGTATTTAATATTTGTGCAGAGCGAGAAGGCCAGCATACCGATAAAGTGCATACTCCAAATCCCGGCTGAAAATATTGCTGCGGCAGTAAATTTTGCTAGGCGTTCATAATTATGAAATTTTGTTTCTTTGGCTAAATCAATCAATCGGGTTGTAAAAAAAGAAGCAAATATTGCTATTAAAACAGATATAGATACTAAAAGAGGGTCGTAAACGCCGTTAACTACTAGGCTAGGGTCGTGGTCTGTAATAAAAAATGCAGATAGCATATTGGCTCAAAAATTAGTCTTTAGGTAGCCAGTTTAATATATTCATCATATAAATAAATACTTAATTAACTAGAGCGGTATAAAAAATGAGTTTGTTTCAATTTTTTAACGTATAGTTTTCAAGTTATTATTTTTTATATTTATTTTATGCAAACTGATAGAAAAATATTTTGCTATCATATGAATGACACACATGATAACCAACATGGGGTTACATCAAATTAGCGCATAAATATTTGTAGTGAATACTTAAAATTAGGTCAATGAGAGAAAGCAGTGTTTGATTACCAACTAAAAAAAAGTAAACGAAGAAAAACAGTCGCTATAAAGGTTCATGATCAATCTGTCACTGTATATGCCCCCCATTATGTTGCCCAAAAACAAATCGATAGCTGGTTACTTGAAAAGCAACCCTGGATTGAAGCACAATTAAAAAAGCAGCTTAATGCAGTCGATATTAAGCAGTATCCCCTTATACATAATAAAATTAAGATATTTTCTGACTGGGTTAAATTAAGTTTTTTAGAAAGCTCATTATCTGATATTCAAGAGCACAATAATGTTTTGTTAGTAACACACTCCACTAGAGTAAAAAATTACAATGGTAAATACGAAAGTTTGATTAAACAGTATTTAGAAGAGAAGTTGGCGGCGTATATTGAAATGCGTATTAACTATTATTGTAAAATAATGAAAGAAGAATTGCCTCAAAAATTAAGTATTGCCATATATAAGCGCCGTTGGGGGAGTTGCAACAGCAGGCGAGAACTAACTTTTAATTTACACCTAATAGGGGCTCCTCATGCCGTGATTGATTATGTAATTGTGCATGAACTTGCTCATTTGCAGTATTTAAACCACAGTAAGGACTTTTGGGCAAGAGTAGAGGCATTTTTTCCTGATCATAAAATTGCATCAGATTGGCTAAAAACACAGGGAACAAGTTTACAGTGGGTGTTTTAAGCTAATTTGAATATAGAAATATAGAAATATAGAAATATAGAAATATAGAAATATAGAAATATAGAAATATAGAAATATAGAAATATAGAA
>NZ_JALNTI010000009.1:0-1590 GCF_023161925.1 Pseudoalteromonas sp. 2CM32C
ACGAAACAGCGCCGATGATAGTGTAGCATTTGCTATGTGAAAGTAGGACATTACCAGGCTTCAAATTGTAGAAAGCCGCTTCAGAAATGAAGCGGCTTTTTTGCTGTCTGCAGAAAAGTGAAATATGACAAATAATGCTCACTCATCCACAGCTCATCATGTAGGTCGGGGGATCGAAGCGATTCGCGACGCATAGAGACTCCCGCATTTACCATGTGACCCTCCAAAGGACAGGCAGTGCGACTCCCTACGGTGAAGTTCACGATTCTAAATACGAGAAAGCCGTTTTTCAAATTATCGTGCAAAAGGTTATTTCATTTTTATTTGAAAAATACTTACTTTGTAGTACTTATTATTTGAATCCAAGTTTTTACAAGCTTCACCTAATTTAAGTTTATGCTCGATTTATTGTGAAGCTAGTATGTGGAGTGTCAACTTTTTTCCTGCGCGTATCGCTTTAAACTATGTTACGAGTGAGTATTTTTAGATGGTATGTATTGTTAAACTCAGTTAAATTAACAGGGTTACAATAAGTTATCGATTTAGTATTGGCCAAGCAGGCTTATTTTTTAGGGATGATGGATGCGTTTAATCTTACTTTTTTCATTTTTATCGACTTTGCTGAACATAAATATTGTCGCAGCTACGCAAGTAGAACCTCCTGTAAATATAGCTCCTTCGTTGCCGAATACGCAAAATAACCATGATTTGGTATACCAGCAATTATTTAGTATGCACAGCCAACTTGCTAGTTTGGATGAAAAGCTACAGCAACAAAAATCACTCGGTAATGATTTTAAGACCTTAGAAGCCGCTCAGCAAGCACTCAAAGCTCAACTTGCTAACTTACAAACTAAACTCGAAACGCAAGAAAAGCTGCAAACTAATCAAATGAATGGAGTTGATGGACGGATTTCTGACATAGCAAGTAATACTAATATGTGGGGAATGGCATTTACCATTTTTGGTTTGATTATCACGGTTGCTGCAATCGCACTTGGTTTTAGTGCAAAAAACAGAGCGGTATATGAAGCTAAGCTTGCTGCTAATACAGCTTCAGAAAGTCATATGGAAAAGTGGTTACTAGATAATAAAGATAAATTAATCGCAAATACTAAAACTGAGCTTGAAAAGGTGAGCCTTGAGCTAAAAGAGCGAGCTGAGAAATTAGAAGCAGAGGCAAGGGCTGCGCTGGAAAAAATCAAGCAAGAGCAGCAACAAGCCTGGGACGCCCTCTTAGCAGAAAACAAAGATGTTGTTACCTCGAAAAGAAATAAAGAAGACAATACAGCTACCAAACATAATAAACCGAAAGTATATCAAACAGCTCAAGAATGGTTTAAAGCGGGTATAAATGCGTTCGCTAATAGTGAATATGATGAGGCTCTCAATGCCTGGAATAAGGTATTAGGGCTAGTTGACAGCGAACAAGAGCCGATGCTGTATGCCATTACAATGATTAACCAAGGCATTACTTATGGTCAGCAAAGCAAGTTTGATGATGCACTAAACAGCTTTATAACCTTGATTGAGCAGTTTAAAGACTCATCGAATGAAGAGATTCAAATTCAAGTGGCTAAAGCGATGGGT
>NZ_JALNTI010000009.1:1690-131574 GCF_023161925.1 Pseudoalteromonas sp. 2CM32C
AACCAAGGCGTTACTTATGGTCAGCAAGGCAAGCCTGATGACGAGCTAAACAGCTACGCAACCTTGATTGAGCAGTTCAAAGACTCATCGAATGAAGAGATTCAAATTCAAGTGGCTAAAGCAATGTGTAACCAAGGCGTTACTTATGGTCAGCAAGGCAAGCCTGATGACGAGCTAAACAGCTACGCAACCTTGATTGAGCAGTTTAAATACTCATCGAATGAAGAGATTCAAATTCAAGTGGCTAACGCGATGGGTAACCAAGGCGTTACTTATGATCAGCAAGGCGAACTTGAGGATGCATTCAACAGCTACGCAACCTTGATTGAGCAGTTCAAAGATTCATCGAATGAAGAGGTTCAAATCCAAGTGGCTAAAGCGATGTGTAACCAAGGCATTACTTATGGTCAGCAAGGCAAGTTTGATGATGCACTAAACAGCTTTATAACCTTGATTGAGCAGTTCAAAGGCTCATCGAATGAAGAAATTCAAAAAACTATAGCTAACTCAAGAGCAAATATAGCTGAACTTGCTTTGATTTATGAAACGCCAGAACAAGTCCTGACTCGTGTTGCAGAGGCTGAGAAATACTCAGATAACCCAGAGAACTTAGCTGTAATGCAGTTTATTCGTTTTTTACTTAACGATAAAACGATTGAAGAGGTTTTCACTGCCCTAACCAAAATTCCAATAGAGATGGGCTTAACGTGGAACTTTAGTGAGATTAAAGGTTACCTAATCGATAATTTTGAAGGTATAAAGCAACAACAGATTCAAGCAGTTGTGCAGTATTTTGAGCAACATACAGATATTGAGCAATTAGGGGGTGAATTAGGAATTAAAGGCTAGCTCAATATAAATTAAATATCGCCGTAAACGACGATTTAGGGCGGGCTTTAGCGTGTTAAATATCCTTGAGCTTTATCGCCGGATTGCCAGCAACCACAGTGTTTGATGCAATGCTTTTTGTTACTACCGATCCCGCACCAATAACACTATTATCGCCAATAGATACGCCTGCTAAAATAATTGCACCTGCGCCAATCCAAACGTTATTTCCTATTGAAATAGGAGCAGCAAAGTTTTCTTTATTCAGTCGCTGTGAAGGGTTAACCGCATGGGATACCGCTAGTAATTGAACATTGGGGCCTATTAAGCAGTCATCACCGATAGTAATTGCCCCCTCACTAATTGGAGCATCTAATACCGTACAGTTAATGTTTATGAAGCTACGATCACCAATCGTTATTTGATTACCATAATCGCAATGAAAACCTGATTCTATAATTACCCCTTCACCGCATTGATCGAACAGCTCTTTAATGCGTTTTAAATTACCTTTACTTGGGCTTTTATTAAAGAGTCGGCATATTTCGCCGGTTTGCTTTCGTAGGGCTAAAAGCTCTTTGTTTAAGCTATTAAATGACTGCATTTTGGTTTCTGTGTTTAGTTAAAAAGTGCTAAAGCTATTTTACCTTTATTATTACTTGTTGAAAGCTGCTTTATTTTTGCTCGTTCACTTGCCATTTAACTAGTTTCGTTTAAAATTAAATATCTTTCGAAACGAAACTTAATCTACGAGCTTTATGACTAAACGAAACACACAGCAACGCCGTCATTTAATACTTACTCAGGTAAATGAGCTAGGTGAAGTGGCTGTTGAAAAGCTCGCTGAGCAGTTTCAAACATCTGAAGTAACCATTCGAAAGGATTTAACTGCGCTTGAAAAAAGCGGCCTGTTACTGCGCCGTTATGGTGGAGCTATTGCACTGCCTAAAGAAATTGTAAGTGACGAAATAGACTCTAAACGCAAAGTAGCAATAGCTAAGGCTGCGGCAGCACTCATAAAAGATCATAACCGCATTATTATTGATAGCGGGCGCACTACGGCCGCTATGATCCCAGAGCTTGCAAATAAGCGAGGGTTAGTTGTAATGACCAACGCGATTAAAGTGGCGAGCCGTTTACTATCACTTGAAAACGAGCCAACACTTTTAATGACCGGTGGTACATGGGATCCACATTCTGAGTCGTTTCAGGGGCAAGTTGCCGAAAACGTATTATGCTCTTATGACTTCGATCAACTATTTATTGGTGCAGATGGCATAGATGTAAAGCGCGGCACGACTACCTTTAATGAGTTAGTCGGCTTAAGCCAAGTTATGGCAAAGGCCGCCCGCGAAGTAATCGTTATGGTTGAATCAGATAAGATTGGCCGAAAAATACCAAATTTAGAATTACCGTGGAAAATAGTAACCACTTTAATAACCGATACTGGCTTAGCAGATGATAAACGCAAAGCGATTGAGGCGTGTGGTGTAAAACTAATTTGTGCAGATATTATTGATTAGTAACTACAAAGTGAGTTACTAGAATTAAAAAATTAATGGAGACACTATGTGTGGAATAGTTGGGGCAGTTGCAGAACGTCCAGTAAACAAAATTTTAGTTGAAGGCCTTAAACGTCTTGAATACCGTGGTTACGACTCTGCCGGTGTAGCACTTTTAGAAGGCTCTACGCTAAATACTGTAAAAGCAGTCGGTAAAGTAGTAAACGTAGAAGCTGCACTTGAGAAAGCAGGCGTTAGCGGCCATACAGGTATTGCACACACACGCTGGGCAACACACGGAAGCGTTACAGAAGAAAACGCTCACCCGCACGTATCAAACAACCAGCTAGCACTTGTGCATAACGGTATTATTGAAAACCATGCAAGCCTACGCGCATCGCTTAAAGAAGAAGGCTACGAGTTCCTATCTGAAACAGATACCGAAGTAATGGTGCACTTAATTCATAAGCTTCGTAAGCAACACACTACGTTACTTGCTTCTGTTCAAGCAGCGGTTAAGCAATTTGAAGGTGCATTTGGTACCGTTGTATTTGATAAAGCAAACGACAACGAAATCATCGTAGCGCGCTCAGGTAGCCCGCTTGTTATAGGTTTAGGCCTTGGCGAAAACTTTATTGCGTCTGATCAGTTAGCACTATTACCTGTTACTCGTAGTTTTATATTTTTAGAAGAAGGCGATGTAGCACGTATTACCCGCGACACTGTTGAAATTTTTGATGAAAATGGTGACGCTGTAGAACGTGAGGTTGTTGAATCAAATATCACGCAAGACGCGTCAGGCAAAGGCGACTATCGCCACTACATGCTAAAAGAAATTTACGAGCAACCACTTGCGGTACGCAATACCCTTGAAGGGCGTTTAAACGACGACCGCGTAGCAATTGATGCCTTTGGCGACAGCGCTCAGCAAATATTTAAAGACGTAAAACACGTACAAATTATTGCCTGTGGTACGTCATATCATTCAGGTATGGTTGCCCGTTACTGGCTTGAGCAATTTGCAGGCGTTAGCTGTAATGTTGAGATTGCCTCTGAGTTTAGATACCGCCAATCGTATGTACACGAAAACAGCCTACTTGTGACTATTTCACAATCGGGTGAAACAGCCGATACGCTAGCTGCACTACGTTTAGCTAAAGAGCAAGGTTACATGGCATCAATGACCATTTGTAACGTGCCGGGTTCATCGCTTGTGCGCGAATCTGACCTTGCCTTTATGACTAAAGCCGGCGCTGAAATTGGTGTAGCTTCTACTAAAGCATTTACAACACAATTAGTTGGTTTGTTAATGCTTACTGCGTCTATAGCACAAGAAAAACAGCTCGATCAAAGTGCCATTGTAAATGCTATAAAAGTACTTCCTGCTAAGCTTGAAGAAACATTACTGCTTGCTGATGGCATTGCAGACCTTGCAGAAGAGTTTGCCGACAAGCATCACTCACTGTTTTTAGGTCGTGGTTCGCAATACCCAATTGCAATGGAAGGCGCGCTTAAGCTTAAAGAAATTTCGTACATTCACGCAGAAGCCTACGCAGCGGGCGAGCTAAAACATGGGCCACTTGCACTTATTGATGCTGACATGCCAATTATTGTTGTAGCACCAAACAATGAGCTATTAGAAAAGCTTAAATCAAACGTAGAAGAAGTACGCGCACGTGGCGGCATTATTTACGTATTCGCAGATAAAGATTCACACTTTGAGTCAGACGACACAATGCGTGTAATCAACGTAAACCACACTGACGACATTATTGCGCCAATTGTTTACACACTGCCATTACAGTTATTGTCGTACTATGTAGCCGTAATTAAAGGTACCGACGTTGACCAACCACGTAACTTAGCTAAATCGGTTACGGTTGAGTAAAATCAATAAGTTATTGTTTGTTAGTTAAAACTAAAAAGGCGCTCAACGCGCCTTTTTTTGTACCTCAAAGCCTGTTAGATTAAATAACCCATTATTTTCAAAAGGATTAGTAATGCGTTTATTAGCCGTTATTTGTTTTGTTAGCTTTTTTGCTTTTAGTTCACAAAGTGTCTTTGCCCAATCTGGCACTAAACAGCAAAGTGTAGATTACTCTCAGTTCATGCACTCTATTAAATCGGCTGTTTTAAACGAAGAGCGTACTGTTGTAGTCCAGCTACCAAAGAACTACCAAGCTGAGCCAAACAAAGTTTATCCGGTCATTTATCGCCTTGATGGCGCGGGTAACATACCGCTTATAAGTGCTGTGATGGAGCGCTTGCAAAATGATAATCGTGCACCAGAGGTTATTATTGTCGCTATTGAAAACACCAATCGCTTAAGGGATTTATACCCCACAGTTAATAAAGAGCCACAAGGCCCGGTAGGTGAAGGCGGTGGTGCAGCAAAGTTTTTAGCATTTATTGCGCAAGAACTTATGCCCTTAATTAATAAAAGTTATCGTACGCACAATTATAATGTGATTGCAGGGGCCTCTGCGGCAGGCGTGTTTGCACTTTATACAATGCAAGCTAACCCAGATCTTTTCCAAGCGCATATTGCCTATAGCCCAGCGGTTTGGTGGAACTATGGTGCATCGGTAAAAGCAACTAAGGCGTTTATTAATACATCAAAAGACCTAAATAACTATGTTTACATTAATATAGGCGAAGAAGCAGGCATAATGCGTGAGCGATACAATGAACTTCAGCAAGCTTTGCAATCTAATAGCTTGCCAAATTTACGCTTCTTTAGTGATGCGTTTGATGGTGTCTCGCATAACCTGACTTCGGTTGCTGGTTCATTTAATGCCTATCATAACTTATTTTTGCCTAAACAAATGCCCATAAGTGCTTTAACTGACGATGTAACCTCTATTGATACTTATTATCAAAGCTTATCTCAACAATGGGGCGAGCAGATTGCGCCATCGGATCGCGCTGTTAGATCACTCGGTTATAACTTAACGGGCAGCAAGCAATTTACCCGTGCTATTGAAGTGTTTAAGTACAATATAAAAAACCACCCAAAGTCAGTCGATGCGTTTTCAGCCTTATCTTATGGCTATGAAATGCAAGGCGATACTCGCCAAGCGCTTGAACAGATGGAGTCTGCATTAGCCATTGCAGATGACTCATATCCTTATATAAATTACTTAAAAGAAACAAAAGCTAGGTTACAGGTAGAGCTAGATAAACGTAACTAGAGTTTTTAGTTACTGTTAAATAAAAATGACGCGCAAGCGTCTTTTTATTACCTGTAGCTAAATATTATTTAAATCACTAACCTCTACTTAATAGCTGCTAAATACGCTAAAATTACAGGCTATTTTTAGCAATGAGCCCGCACCTTTTATGACCTCAGCCGCAAATCCTAGTAATTTCAACGAACTTAGCCTTATTCCAGAGCTAATTGCTCGTTTGTCTGATCTTGAATACACGCAACCTACGCCGATTCAGGCAAAAGCAATCCCAAGTATCTTGGCGGGCAGTGACTTAATTGCGGGTGCAAATACTGGCTCAGGTAAAACAGCAACGTTTGCATTACCAATGCTGCAAACCCTATTTTTAGAGCAAAGCGCTAAAAAAGCAGCGAACAAAGGTAACTTTGTCACTGGGCTTATTTTGGTACCTACCCGTGAGCTTGCAACGCAGGTGGCCGATAGCGTTAAATCGTATTCTGCTAACTTTAATGGCGCCATTAAAACGGTGGCGGTATTTGGTGGTGTGTCGGTTAATACACAAATGCAGGTTCTACGCGGCGGCGCTGATATTATTGTGGCAACACCTGGGCGCTTGCTCGATTTAATCTCAAGCAATGCGATTAAGCTCGATAAAGTAACAACCTTAGTACTTGATGAAGCCGACCGCATGCTAAGCCTTGGCTTTACCGAAGAGCTTTCTGAGTTATTAGCGTTAATGCCTGCTAAAAAACAAACAATGTTGTTTTCAGCAACCTTCCCAGAGCAAGTCACACAATTAACGCAAGAGCTGTTAACCAACCCAGTTGAAATACAAGTTCAAAGTAAAGACGAAAGCACGCTTGTACAGCGCGTATTTACGGTTAATAAAGGCGAAAAAACCACGGTTTTAGCGCATTTAATTAAAGAGCATAAATGGCGCCAAGCACTTATTTTTGTAAACGCTAAAAAAGACTGTGAGCACTTAGCGGGCAAGCTTGAAAAGCGTGGTATTAACGCACAAGTATTTCATGGTGATAAAGGCCAAAGTGAGCGTACTCGCGTAATTGAAAAATTTAAAGCCGGTGAAATAGAAGTACTTATTGCTACCGATATTGCAGCCCGTGGTTTAGATATTGCCAAACTGCCCGTTGTTATTAACTTTAACTTACCGCGTAGCCCCGCCGATTACATGCACCGTATTGGCCGAAGCGGCCGTGCTGGCGAAGTTGGCTTAGCGTTATCGTTGATTGATTATGAAGACTTTCATCACTTTAGAATAATCGAAAAGAAAAACAAACTTCGCTTAGAGCGTGAAGAAGTAACGGGTTTTGCAGTTAACCAAGCAAACCTTGATGCAGCTGATGCGCTTAAAAACGACAAGCCAATGGCAAAACCAGAAGGCACAGGTAAGAAAAAGAAGAAAAACAAAGTTAACTCAGAAGATGATGCATGGAGTGGTTGGCGAAACCGTTCTAAGTAAGGTTTTATAGTCACTTTATATTAGGCAGCTACCTTTATGAGGCGCTGCCTTCTTTACTGTTTGGGCAAATATAAGTGTAGCTGTAGTTTATAAAGGGAAATTAAGTGAATTTACCAACCAAATGGTTATTACTGCTTTGTGTATTAACTTGTTTTAAATTAAGTGCAAATACGCCTTACGAAATTCCTAGAAGTAGCGTTATTCAGCTAACAGAACCTTCTAGTAAGCGTGTTTACCCTGTTTTTATTCAACTCCCTAAGTCATATAAAAATAAACCAAATAAAACATACCCAGTTATTTATTTAACCGATGCGCCGTATACCTTTCCTATAGTGGCAGGGGCTACACGGTTTCCTATGAATAGCGGCAAAATGCAGCAGGCAATTATTGTTGCCATTGGTTATGAAAAAGGGTCTATTGGATCAGCTAGTCGAATTAGAGACTACACACCTACCTTTGCAAAGGATTGGAAAAAACAAACAGGTAATGCGCAAGGGCACATTAAGTTTATTAAAAACACCGTGTTCCCTTATATTGAGCAAAACTACCGAGCAAGTCACACACAAAAAACCTACATAGGTAACTCGCTAGGCGGCTTATTTGGTGCCACTGTTTTATTTACGATGCCCGATTTATTTAGCCATTATATTATTGGTAGCCCGTCTGTTTGGTTTGATAGCAACGCAATCTTAGCGCTACAAGCAAATAAACCTAAAGTGCCTACAAAGGTTTATATATCGGTGGGAGCAAAGGAAACCCCTGCTTTTGGTGAAGGGCAAAATATGGTTGAGGGTACCAAGCTATTGGTACAAAAAATTAATGCACTTAACAGTAACAACATACAATTAAAAAGTATTGTTATTGAAGGAGCGAGCCATGCAACGGCATTTCCTACTACTGCAATACAAGGGCTTGATTGGGTGCTGGGAATAACACCGAACGACTCAAATATTTAATCATTCTAGCGTGCTAAATAGAGCGCTAACAGCGTTATGAATTTCTCATGTAGAACAACTGCATGTCGATATTTATGCCTTGTTATCACGCTATTTATCTGTCGCTATAAATGCTTAATAACTTAACACGATTGGTGCAGCCAATAAGCCCTAAAGGGCACTAAAAGCTTAAGCGCTTTCAAGTTCCTGTTTCCAGTTTACCAGCACTTCAATAAACTCTGGGCCTATACCACAGCAACCCCCAATAATAGTTGCACCCAGAGCGTGCCACTTTTTTGCAAAGCCTAGGTATTCTGAAGGTGAAATATCACGATACGCTTGCGATCCTTGATTGGCTTGATAGTCGTGGGCAATAGGCGTAAAACCGTTTGCAAAGGCGCCCAAAGCCATGGTTTTATTAAGCTTCGACAATACCTTATTAGTATCTATTAAGGCTTGTTCTATTACTTCGGGGATCGAGCAATTAAATAAAATACCTGCAATATTGTGATCAAGCAGTTCGGTTACGGCGTCAGTTACCAATTCGCCTGAGCGCAGGGTTGCTAGTTCGCTAACTTCATCATTTAAGGTAAATGCGTAATAGCATGGTTTGTTTGAATTTTTAAGTACGCTTGCCATTACTTGTGCTTCTTCAATGCTAGAAATAGTTTCGCCAATCCATAAATCTACATACTCGTTTTGTGCTTCGTAAAGTGTATTTAAAATAGTAAAACCACGCTTACGTTCAAATAGCTCCGGGCGGTAAGAGCCAAATACCGGAGGAAGCGAACCTGCTACCAGTATATTTTTATTTGCACTTTGAGCCGCTTTTTTTGCAATGATCGCAGCTTGGTTAGCAAGCTCGGCACCCTGTGCATCATAAAGCGCTTCGCCTAAATGAAACGGTACACAGGCGTAACTATTTACAGTAATTACTTCAGCGCCAGCATCTATAAACCCAGAGTGTGCTTGAGTAACAAAGTGTGGCGCTTCTATAAGTGCCTGCGCACTCCAAAGAGGTTGCGTAAACGGAGCGCCAATGCGTTTAAGTTCGCGGCCCATGCCACCATCTAAAATAATTACTTTTTTCATAATAAGCTTCCGCTGTTCTATACAATATGACGTCATTCAAGCATGTTTTGCTTAAAAATATAGTGAAACTTCATCAGGTTTAACATGAAAATAGCTCAATACTTTTTAATCGGCACAAAAAAAGCGACTGCCTAGAGGAGTCGCTTACTTTTAAATAAGGTTTAGCTTATTTGTAAAACGCTTCTACCTTGCCTTTTACTTTCATAAGCAATGGCTGACCGCGGCGATCTAACGCTTTAGGTGCTGCTACTTTAATCCAACCTTCGCTAATGCTGTATTCTTCAACGTCAAAACGTTCTTTGCCATTTAGTGTAATACCAATTTCATGTTCAAACACTTCTTCTACATAAAATTTGCTGCGTGGATTAATAGAAAGTTGATCTGGTAATTCAGGTTTGTTTGTATCAGTCATAATAGGGATCTGTATAGAATATATTGTGCGCTATTGTAGGCAATACAGGAGTTATGCTCAAGCAAGACTGAAATAAATGTTTGAAGGGGTTTTACTAATACTTATAAGAGGTAATTAAGGGGGTAATAAATGCGTTAAAAAACGCATTTATTTAAAACATGTTAAATGCTAACAATGTTTTCAGCTTGTGGGCCTTTTTGACCTTGAGTAACAGTAAACTGTACACGTTGGCCTTCAGCAAGGGTTTTAAAACCGTCGCCAGAGATTGCGCTGAAATGTGCAAACACATCAGGGCCAGACTCTTGCTCGATAAAACCAAAACCTTTTGCTTCGTTAAACCATTTTACTGAACCAGTAGTTGTAGTAGACATAATATGTATCCTAAAAAATTAATATAAGTGTGCCTGAAAAGAGGCGATTGAGCCGGAAAAAATAGTTAACTTGAGGATAACGCGCAGGATTATTACTAAAACAACGGGGTACTAACAAATAAAACAAAACTTCTTTCAAACTAGTATTCAAAATGGGTTATTGCTAACCCATTTAATTGTTTAGCAATTAAATGCTAACAATGTTCTCAGCCTGTGGGCCTTTTTGACCTTGAGTAACAGTAAACTGTACACGTTGGCCTTCAGCAAGGGTTTTAAAACCGTCGCCAGAGATTGCGCTGAAATGTGCAAACACATCAGGGCCAGACTCTTGCTCGATAAAACCAAAACCTTTTGCTTCATTAAAAAATTTAACTGTACCAGTTGTTGTATTAGACATAATAGATCCTAAAAATAAATAAAAGTGTGCCCTAAATAGGCAATTTAACAGGAAGAAAACGTGCATTTAACTGAGGATAACGCGAAGGATTATTACTAATATCAACGAGGTACTTACAAATAAACTGGGTTTTCATCAACCCGATGCCGAGCAGGATAACAGCATGTTTGATAATACACCAAGCTTTATTGTCATTTTATTTTTTAGCCTTAGAAAGAATTAAATTAAAAAGCCGTGTTTAACATGGTGTATATTGATCTTAAAATTTACGGCTTAAACCTTTTTTATTCAGTTAGTTAAAGAATATAAAGCACAGTATTAATAACGCTATCCACACAGTTTCAGCCACAATTAAAATAATGGGTTTTATGCCCACTTCAGTAAGCTTTCCCAAGTTAGTTTTCATGCCAATGGCGGCAATAGCTGTAATTAAAAAGAACTTTGACAGTTCATTAGTGCTTTCGAGTAATACGCTTGGCAGCGAAAAACAGCTGTTAATTACCATTAAAATAACAAAACCAATTAAAAAGCCAGGTACCTTAGGTAAGTCGCTTTTATTGCTTTGATTGGAGCGATTAATTATAACCATCATTATAAGTACAACAGGCAGTAACATAGCTACACGTACAAGTTTAGTGAGTGTGGCAATGTCGCCGGTTTCTGGCGATACGGAATAGCCCGCGCCCACAACTTGGGCTACATCATGTATGGTACCACCTAAAAATACCCCTGCGTTATGGGCATCAAATTCTAGGTAATTAACAATGATTGGATAGAGAATCATAGCAATGGTCGACATAGCTGTTACGCCAATAACGGTAAGTAACGTATCGCGCTCTTTGTGTTCGCTGTTAGGCATAATAGACGAAATAGCCAATGCTGCCGATGCACCGCAAATAGCCACAGACCCGCCAGTTAAAGCTCCGAAGCGCTTTTGTAAGCCAAATACGCGCGCAAGTATTACCCCTAAAATAATGGTGGTGAATATAGCACCAGCAAGCATAAGTGCAGTTTGCCAGCCCAGTGTAATTAAGTCGCCTAAAGCAATACGTGTACCCAAAAGTACAATGCCGACTCGCAAAATAGTGGAGCCGGTGAAGTCGATCCCTTTTGCGCAAGGGCTGTCACTTTGATACAAAAACGATACCGCCATACCGAGCAATAAAGCAAATAACATAGCGGGTGCGCCGTAATGTTCACTTAAAAATAAGGCTGCAAGCCCAGTCATTGCTGCAATACTTGCACCTTGCCAAAGTGGCGATACATACGCTTTTAATGCATTACTTACTCGCCGCATTAGGCGTTAGCTGCGGTTAATGCAACAAGTACTTGGCGTTTTCGCTCACCAGTAAATGGACGACGCCCGTGCATAGCCATTTCGTTATCAACCAGTGCTACATCGCCATCTTGCCAGGCTAAATCAAAGGTAAACTCTTTTGAAAGCTCAACAATTTTATCAAGTCCCGCTTTAGGAATAGCACTGCCATCGCCAAAAGTAATGGCAACCGATGGGTTTTCTCGTACGCCCTTCCAACCCATGTAAGCGGCAATAAGCTGGTTGTAAAAAACTTGTACGCCGTTTTCAAGGGTAACTACCGCAGGTAAAACCGGGGTAATTGCTTTTAAAGAGCCATCTTCTAGCCACTCCCACTCATAACCTAGCTCGGTAAGTTTACTGTGCGCTTCATCTTTATTTTGTACGCTGAGCGTGCTTTTCCAACTGCGGCCTTGGCCCGATGTTGCATCGTCGGCTGCAGGCATGTAAGTGGTGTACTTTAAGCCTTTTTGTTCAAAGTCATCGGCTAATTGGCTATCAAATTGCTTTAAAGCGCTAAATAATTTATCTGAGCGGCAAAGCGGTGTTGCGCCGCCTTCCTCCGCTGCCGATTTACAAAAAAAGAATAATTTACTTGGCGAAATAGGCGTTTGAGCCATTTCGTGGTGTAAGTAAATTTCTACATCTTTTGGCGCTTCGTTAGCGGTAAATACACGCTCGGTAAAGTTAATACGTACCGCGTTAGATAGCGACTCTTGGTAAGTAAAATTATCGTAATCAAACCCTGCTGAAAACGTATCAAAGGTTTCAGCGCTATTAATCGGAAAACCACGAAACAGTACAGCACCAGCGCTGCGCAGTTTGGTTTCTAGTTCGGATTTATTTGCTCGAATGAAAGCCACCGCCTCTTCAACGGTGCTGGCGTTATTATTATTAACCACAATGCACGGAAAAACCGAGTCATCGAAGGTTAATTGAGTAGGCACTGCGGCGTAGTTAAGTTCGGTAGCTGACATTGTATTTTCCTAATCGTAAATAGGGTGAAAACGGTTAAACGCTGCTTCACAAAAGTGACCAGGGTCGTTAAAGCGGCGGTTAATATTAAGTGCAGAAATATCGGCCATTTCTTGCTCATTGAGTTCAAAATCAAACAGCGATAGATTTTCTGTCATGCGTTCAAGTTTTGATGTTTTAGGGATGATGGCTGTTCCGCGTTGCACGCCCCAGCGCAGCACAACTTGTGCTGGTGTTTTACCATGGTTTTGCGCCGCAGCTTTCACTACGCTTTGCTCAAGCACAGACTCTGTTTGATCGGCCATTTCAAGCTCTAGGTACGAAAGCGCGCCCAGTGGAGAAAATGCAGTAACTGGAATGTCGTATTGTTTTGCCAACCTTATAAGGCGCTCTTGCGTTAAATAAGGGTGCGATTCAATTTGCAGCATAGCGGGTTTAACGGTGGCGTAGGTCATTAAATCGTGGAGTAATGCGCTTGAGTAATTACATACACCAATGCGTTTTGCTTTGTTGTTATGTACTTGCTCTTCCATTGCTTGCCACGTTAAATGTAGTGGTACTTTTGCCAACTCCATGTGTGGGCTTTGGGCATTTGGGTCTACAAACCACTCTGGCGGGTAGCGTGTCTCGATTGGTACAAAGGTTTGCGCAATCGGAAAGTGAATTAAGTATAGATCGAGGTAGTCGAGCTTTAAATCGCTGAGTGTTTTATCAATCGCAAGCTCTACATGCTCGGGCGCATGAAAGGTATTCCAAAGTTTTGACGTTATCCATAGCTCTTCTCGGGTGCACAGGCCGTCGTTAATTGCTTGGGCTATGCCATCGCCAACCTGTTCTTCATTACCGTAGTCTGCGGCACAATCAAGATGGCGGTAACCCGCTTTAATGGCTTGATACACCGTTTGCGCGCAATCTTCTTGTGCTACTTTCCATAAACCGAACCCGACTGGCGGGATGTTATTTAATGAACTCATTGGGAATTCCTGTTAAAATTGCATAATGACTTTGGTCTTGTATAAGACATAAGTTATTATACGAATCTAACAGTGTCAACACTGTGCGCACAGCTAGGTGTTAAAACAGCGAATTAAAAAAGCTGCAGATAGCAAAAAGGCAGCGATTGCTGCCTTTAAAAAATTTTTATTTGTGAGTGGTTTTACATCTGTTAATCAAGCTCAATTTGGTAATGGTAATGATCGCTTCGACACTTGCTTTGGCGGTATTCAATACGTTTACCTTCAATTGATTCGGTAATGCGTGACACTAATAACAGTGGATCGCCAGTTTTAATTGCAAGCATTTTTGCATCAGTTTCGTCGGCTAATACCGCTTTTATGCTGTCTTGGGTTTTGTGCACGGTTTGATTAAATTTGGTTTGGTAGTAGTGGTACAATGTATGCGGAATATCACTACTTTGATGTATATCAGGAAAGTAGCTTTGTGGCAGGTATATAGTTTCGCTCATACAAAATTCGTTATCAAGAATACGCCTACGCACAAGCTTAGTTACTTTGTCTTTTTTATTAAGTTGTAAGGCATCGATAACATCGTGTGGTGCGGGGCATAGCTCAACCGATAACAGCTCTGCTTTGGGTAAGTCTGCACCTTTACCATCGGCCTGAAGCGGGAAAAATCTAAACAGTGCGTCTTGTGCGGTATGCTCAGATACAAACGTACCTACACCTTGTCGGCGAGTGACTATTTTATCGTCGGTTAGTAAGTTAAGGGCTTTACGAACAGTGCCTTGGCTTACATTAAATTCTTCAGCAAGGCGAAACTCGCTAGGTAATGCTTCGCCAGGTACCCAGCGTCTTTCAACAATGAGCTGTTTAATATAATCAGCCACTTGTAAGTAAAGTGGTTGAAAAGCCAAGCTTGGGCCACTTAATTTGTGATCAAACATAGAGTTACTCATTGTTATTTACCGTTAAATTCAATCCACCTGTAGTTATAACATAAGTGGTACTTTTTGCGCATTTTTGCGTGCTATCAGTTAATTGTGAGCTATTGTATTACAGCTTGTTTTTACATTATGCCTAAAAACAAATCGTTACACTACAATAGCGCACCCCAAGGAAATTTAAAGTGTTCAGTATTTCATTCGAACTTATATTAGTTATGGCGCTTTGCTTAAGTGCAGCCACACTATTGCAAACACTCAGTGGGTTTGGTTTTGGGCTTTTAGTGGTAGCCAGTTTTACGCTATTAGATGTATTGCCATTAACGGCAACCACGTTTTTAGTCAGTTTGTTAGGGCTTGTTAACTCAACCACTGTGGTTGTTAAAAACCGCAATGCAGTAAAAATCCCCGAGCTAAAACTCATGCTGTATACGGGCATTCCGCTAATGTTGCTAGGGTTTGTTTTACTTGAATATATGTCGGCGCATTTAACTCAGTTTTTAAATTTTATATTGGGCATTAGCATTTTATTGTGCTGCGCTTTAATGCTAGTAAAACGAAAGCGAACCGACAGGCAAAGTCGTCCTCGGTCCTTTTTAATTGCAGGCGGGGTAAGTGGTTTACTGGGCGGTTTGTTTTCAACGTCGGGACCGCCGCTGGTGTTTCAGTGCTATAAACAAGCTTGGTCTATTGAAGCAATTCGTAGTACGTTACTTGCAGTGTTTACCATTGGTGGCATAGTGCGGGTGGGTATTGCTTTATTTGGCACCTTGCCCGATCTCGATATTATGTTTTTAATTGCGGCTGCAATTCCTTTAGTATTACTTGTGACTCATTTTTCAAGACGCTTAACCCCATACGTAGATGCAAAATGGATACGCATTATTGCCATCACGCTACTGGGTGTAAGTGGTGTATCGCTGGTGGTTACCTCGGCGCCTACCCTAGTTTAAAGCGAGTGCTGTTAATTAATTAAAGTTAAGTTTATTTACATTGACATAGGGATCACAATTATTTAACTTGTGTCTTATACAAGACTATAGTTGGTAAGGAACTCCCATGAATGCATTTGAATTACGTGAGCCAGACTGGAACGCAATAGAACCAGCGCGCTTAATTGCAGAGCCTAAATTGCAAGGCCATGTGCTAGTTTTACCGACTCAATTTGGTGAGGTCAGCGTTACCATAAGCGAGTTTGGTTTACGTTTAAATGCAGGCATAACGCAAGACCACGCGTTTAATATACTCAACGCAACGCCAACTAATTTACCGCTATTACTTAATACATTGGGCCAAGGCTTTGCAGCAACAGCCGGTGAGTACCGTTTAGAATTTTACAGCGACCCATTTCATTTTAAGCTTTATAAAAACGACAAATTAGTACAGCAATCAGCAACCGATGGCCACTTTGTACGCCAGCATCGTTTACCGCCACTGGCTAAAACTGATCACGGCTGGATTTTAAGCCTGGAACTTAATTACGACGAAGCCGTATATGGCCTTGGTGAAAAATGGGGCAAGCTTGATAAACGCGGCCAACTTATTCGCTCATACAATCATGATGCATTGGGCGTAAATGCCGAAAAATCTTATAAAAATACGCCATACGCATGGAGCCCTGAGGGCTGGAACTTATTTGTACACACGCCAGCGCCCGTTACCCATGGCGTAGGTTACGCACTTTGGTCGCAACGTGCTTACGTGTGTTTAGTTGAAGATGACGCACTTGATGTATTTTTATACCAAGAGCAAACGCCTGCGCAAAGTATTAATCGCTACTGCGAGCTAACTGGTTTTGCACCGGTACCACCGCAGTGGAGCTTTGGCGTTATTTTATCAAAAGCGTACTACAAAAATGCTGATGAGCTATTAAGTGTTGCCCGCGAAGTACGTGCTAAAAATATGCCGTGTGATGTCATTACCCTTGATGGCCGAGCATGGCAAGACACCGACACCCGCTTTGCTTTTGAATGGGACCCAACACGTTACGCCGACCCAAAACCTGTGCTTGATGAACTAAAAGCCATGGATTTTAAAATTTGTGTGTGGGAATACCCGATGATCTCGGTAAACAACCCATTATTTGCTAAAGCGGCCGAGAACGGCTGGCTAATAAAAGATAAACGCACAGGTAAAGCGTATCAATACGAGTGGGATTTAAGCCCCTTTGGCGAAGTGCTTACGCCATTGCCAGAGTCGGGTATTTTAGATTTTACACACCCCGATGCTTACGAATACTGGCTCGAATCGCACAAGCCATTGTTTGAGCTTGGCGTTGATATGATAAAAGCAGACTTTGGCGAACAGCTAGAAGACGAAAACATGGTATCGCATAGTGGCGACAGCGGCATTAGACTGCATAATGTTTATAGCATGCTGTACAACCGCTGCGTTTATGAAGCTGCCGAAAAGTACTGTAAAACAGGCCCCTTTTTGTTTAGCCGCTCAGCGTGGACGGGTAGCCAACGTTTCCCTGCTCAGTGGGGCGGCGATCCACAAGCCGATTGGCAAGGCTTAGCAGCAAGTATTCGCGGCAGCTTAGCGTGGGGCATGTCGGGCGGGCCATTTTTTGCAACCGATATTGGTGGTTTTTATAAAGATACGCGCGATGCAGAGCTTTATGTACGCTGGGCGCAAGCGTCGGTATTTAGTGCGCACATGCGTTTACATGGCATTGGCCCACGCGAACCGTGGTCTTACACCGAGCAAGCAAGTGACGCGGTATTTGCAGCGCTTAAATTGCGTTATCAGTTAATTCCATATTTACAAACATGTGCAGAGCAAGCGCAGCAAACAGGGCTGCCTATTCAGCGCGCTATGGCACTGGCATTTCCTGATGATGTATTAGCACATAGTTTTGATCAGCAATTTATGTGCGGCGAAAAACTCCTTGTTGTGCCATGCGTTGTACCAAACGGTAAAGTGAAGTTTTACTTACCGCAAGGGGAATGGTTGAGCTTTCCTGATAGGCAGGCATACCAAGGCGGAAAGTATTACGAAGACACGCTTGAGCTTACACAAATGGCCGTGTTCGTTCGTAAAGGCGATACGCTATTGCTAGGCCCAGATGTTCAACACACAGAGCAAGACATGAGCCAGTTAACTGCGTGGCCAAATTAAAAACTCGTTTTAAAACACACACAACACACATAATAATAAAGATATTAGCTTACTTTTTAACGAGTTAAGTAAGCTTAAAGGAACACAGTATGGAAGGTATGAACATTACCATGACACTGCTATCGTGCTTGGCGTTTATGGCGCTGGTGGGATATATCTCGTACCAAAAAACCAAAGGGGAAGTTAACACCCAAGACGGTTACTTTTTAGCGGGCCGTGGTTTAACAGGTACATTTATAGCAGGGTCGATGATCCTCACTAATTTATCGGCCGAGCAACTTATTGGCCTTAATGGCTCAGCGTATGGTTACAACCTTAGTTCAATGGCATGGGAAGTAACCGCAGGTATTTCTACCATTATTATGGCGCTGATCTTTTTACCGCGCTATTTAGCTGGGGCATTTTCTACCTTACCCGAGTTTTTACGAGATCGTTTTGACGATACCGTACGCCGCATGACCGTGATCTTATTCATGGTCGGATACTGCTTTATTACTATTCCTTCGGTTTTGTACTCAGGATCAATCGCCGTGCTTAGGCTATTTGATGTACCCGCCTTATTAGACATGAGTTATCAAGCAAGCCTTATTGTTACCATTATTATTGTCGGCTCCGTGGGCGCTATATACGCGGTATTCGGCGGTTTAAAGGCGGTTGCCGTATCCGATACTATTAACGGTGTTGGGTTACTTATTATTGGTATTTTAGTGCCAACGCTTGGGCTTATTGCGCTTGGCGATGGCAGCTTTGCTGATGGTTTAAGTACTTTAGTAAATACCGATACCGAAAAGCTTAATGCTATTGGTAGCGAGGATGATCCCGTGCCATTTGGCACTATTTTCACCGGTATGATCCTCGCTAATTTATTTTATTGGGGTACAAATCAGTACGTGATCCAGCGCACATTAGGTGCTAAAAATTTAGTTGAAGGGCAAAAAGGAGTGTTGTTTTCAGGGTACTTTAAAGTACTAGTCCCCTTTATGATGATGATCCCAGGGGTTATTGCGTACCATCTTTATAAGCACGAAAGCCTACAAACTATTGATTTAGCCTACCCACACTTAGTGAAAGATGTACTTCCTCAGTACTTATCAGGTTTCTTTTTAGCGGTGCTACTAGGTGCGGTATTTAGCTCGTTTAATTCATTACTAAATAGCGCCGCAACGCTGTTTTGTTTAGATGTTTATAAACCCATGAAAAAAGACAAAGTAAGCGACGAAAAGCTCATTAAAGTGGCCAAAATAACCAGTATTGTTATTGCTGTTTTGTCGTTTATAACCGCGCCATTACTCATGTTTGCGCCAGAAGGTTTATGGCACATTATTCGTGTATTTACCGGTTTTTATAACATTCCGGTCATCACAATTGTGTTAGTGGGTTTATTTACTCGTAAAGTGCCTGCATTGGGCGCTAAAGTGGCGATTATTTTTCATGTTATTGCCTACACGCTACTTAAATTTGTGTGGGATGTTGATATTAACTTTATCCATATTTACGCCATTTTATTCTTTATTGAATTGGCAATAATGCTAGGAATTGGTTACTACAAGCCACTTGCAAAACCGTGGCAATTTACCCGCAAAGCCGAAGTAAACTTAAGCCCTTGGAAGTACGCACTGCCGTGCGCCATTGTATTGGTTAGCTTAATAGTGAGCTTATATATTGTATTTTCTCCTTTAGGCCTAGTTGGCGGTACCAGTGTTTATTTTGTGCCTAGCCTAATTACTGTTTGGACATTAGCTGCATTGTTTAGCTGGTGGAGCGTGCGTCGTTGGCATGTGCGATACGAAAACAGCCTCGCCCATATAGGTGTCACAAAGGCCGCATAAACACAGGTTATAACCACTATACGTGATTTTAAATCACATTTTATTCACATAATGTTTGCATTACGAAGTTTGATTGTTTAAATTTGTAGCTCTTATATAAGATATAAGAGCTGGTAAGGAAAATACTTAATACACACTGTCACCGTAATTTAGCAAGCCACACAATTGCTAGCGCGGTACCACACAGCACACACGCACAATATGGAGAATGACATGAGAGCTAAAAAGTCTATCTTAAGCTTGGCTGTCTCGTTAGCAATGACAACTGGTTTAGCTGTTAGCGCGCAAGTTAATGCTGCGCAAGAACAAGTAAATCAAACGCAAGCGGAACAAGAACAGCAAAATAATAAAAACGATTCATTTGAAAAAATAGTGGTGACATCGCAAAAGCGCACACAAAGCTTAAACGAAGTGCCGGTTGCCGTATCGGTGCTAAATAGCGATCAAATTAATTCAGCGTTTGCTAATAATATGGAAGGTTTGCAATCGCTTGTGCCGTCTGTGAGCTTTAGAAAAGGCACCACAACCCGTAACTCGGCGCTCACCGTGCGTGGTATTGGTACAATTTCATTTAGTATTGCTGCCGAGCCAAGTGTGGCAACGGTTGTTGATGGCGTAGTACTTGGCCGCTCTGGTCAAGCTTTTGCTGATTTATATGATGTAGACCGTATTGAGGTACTGCGCGGCCCACAAGGCACACTCTTTGGTAAAAATGCCTCGGCTGGTGTGGTAAATATCACAACAAAAGATCCGTCTTACGACACTACTGGCAGTATAGAAACCTCGTTTTATCAAGACAACGAATATCGCTTTAAAGGCGTTGTAAGTGGCGGCCTAAGCGACGACTTAGCAGCAAGCTTAACCGTATTTAAAGGTAAGTTTGATGGTTACATAGATAACGTATATAACAACGAAAAAGTAAACGGCTACGATCGTGAAGGTGCGCGTGCTGTATTTAAATACGAACCAACCGACGACCTAAACGTTAAATTTATTGCAGAATACTACAACGCCGATGACGACTGTTGTGCCGATTTAGAAGCCCTACCAAGTGGCCGTAATCCTGATTCAAAAGCGGCGCCAAACAGTAACGGTATTGTTGATGGTGTTGCTGACATAGACCTAGATCAACGTAAAGTTGACCACGACTATGAGTCGCGCACAATAGATAAACACAGCGCGTTTTCAGTACAAGTTGATAAAACCATTGGCGACCACACGTATACATCAATTACTGCACAGCGCTCGTGGGATAACACCGAGTTTCGTGAAGGTGATTTTACCTCTATTGCCGGCGACAGCAATCAACCCGTATTTGGTGTGCCATTTCAGTTACATGATATTGGTGAGCAGCAATGGGATCAGTTTTCACAAGAGTTTCGTGTAACGTCTAACCTAAGTGGGGCATTTAACTACGTGGCTGGTTTATTTTACTGGAACATGGACTCACAACGTAACTTTACTCGCGATGCCAGTTGCCAAAATAACGCAGGCCAGTTAGATAGCGCCATGGCGTTTTACGCGCAAAATAACTTGTCGGGTGCAGAACTAGACGCAGCGCTTGCTGACTTAGATGGTTACGCACAGGGCTTAGGCGTTAGCTGTAATGCGAACGACATTGTGTCGGCTACTGCATACATGAGTACAGAGTTTAATAACTGGGCAGCCTTTGCCGATGGTACTTATGAGTTATCTGACGATTTAACCATGCTATTTGGCCTGCGTTATACCGATGACGAAGTATCGTACACGCACCGCCGTGTCAGCAATGATGTATATGGCCGTCGTGGTGTAGGTGTACGCCCTGCAACATTAAATACTGACGAGCAGGGTAAAGCTGAAGAAACTAACGTATCGGGCCGTTTAGGTATGCAATACGATTTAGGCGATGGCCAAATGGTATACGGTACTTACTCGCAAGGTTACAAAGGGCCTGGCTTCAATATTTACTACAACTTTAACCCTGACAACGACGGCCGTGAAATAGCGCCGGAAGAGTCTGACGCGTTTGAACTTGGCTATAAGTATGCAAGCAGCGACTTTGTGTTTAACTTTGCAGTATTTAAAACCGAAATTGAAGGCTTCCAAGCAAACAACTTTGATTGTTCAGACGGCACCTGTATTACTCGCTTAACAAACGCAGGCGACGTAAGTACACAAGGTGCAGAAGTTGACTTTATGTGGGCCGCAACCGATGCACTTACGCTAACCGGTGGTATTGCTTATATTAAAGCCGAAATTGATGAATTTAATTGTCCGCCAGAAGTGGCCGCAGGCTCGTGTACTGACCGCTCAGGGCTAGATGTTCCATTTTCGCCAGACTTAAAGTACTCATTAAGTGCTGACTACTTTATTGAAACCGAACACGGCTTTAATGTGCACGTAAATGGCTCGTACATATACACTGACGAGCAATACTCTGACCTACCTAATAATGTAGGCGAGTTTAACCCAGCAGCCTTATTACCAGATTACGGTATTTTAAATGCAAGCGTAGGTTTATCGTTTAAAGACGATGCCTTTAGAGTATCACTTATTGCTAAAAACCTAACAGACGAAAGCTATGCAACAACCTACAGTGGCGATAATTTCCGTTACCAAATACCGCGTGATGCAGAGCGCTACTTTGGGGTGTCGTTTAAGGCGCGCTTTTAATAGTTAAAAAATTTTCCCTTGTATAACAACAAGCGCAGCGTTAAACCGCTGCGCTTTTTTGTGTCTTATTTTTGTAAATCTTTGGTCACTTTTTCTTCATTAAAACGTCCTTTATTAGTCATATGTATTTTCTATAGTGCAGCGGTTACTTATTTGAGGTTTTAGCTTCAAGCAAAAATAACCACTACATAATGGGAATAATAAAGGATGAAAATTAAAAAAGTCGCTGCGGCGGTTGGGCTAACATTTATGTTAAGCGCTGCAAGTCATGCCAATGTATTACCACAAAGCCAAACAGACAATAACTGGTATACAAACGCACAAACTACGTTAGCTACTAAAAATACTCAGGCACAAAGTGCGCAAGTTACAAAAGCAAAAAACGTAATTTTATTTGTGGGTGACGGCATGGGTATTTCTACCCTAACGGCAGCACGTATTTTAAAAGGCCAACGAGCAGGCAACCCAGGTGAAGAAGGCTATTTAAGCTTTGAAGAGTTCCCGTATTCTGCGCAAGTTAAAACGTATAACGTAGATGCGCAAACGCCGGATTCTGCAGGCACAATGACTGCAATGATCTCAGGTGTTAAAACTGATGTAGGTGTAATTGGTGTAGACGAAGACATTGAGCGCGGTGTGTGTTCAACTTTATCGGGTAACGAGCTTTTAACAGCCACAGAGCTTGCCGAGATTAAAGGCCTAGCAACCGGTGTTATTTCAACAGCGCGTATTACCCATGCAACGCCAGCGGCCACGTATGCTAAATCGGCAGACCGTAACTGGGAAGATATTTCAGATATGCCAGAAGGGTCAGAAGCCTGTGAAGATATTGCATCTCAACTGGTTAACTTTGAAAAAAACCTCGAAGCGCGCTTTTTAGGTACCGACGTGGACGGCCTTGATTTTGTAATGGGCGGCGGTCGTCGTCACTTTTTACCAAAAGATGCAGCGGCTAATTCAAGCGATGCAACAAGCGCCGTTGAAGGCGATCGTACCGATGAGCGTAACCTTGTCACAGAGTGGCAAACACAATATCCAAATGCAACGTACGTCATGGATCAAGCTGGGTTTGATGCTATTGCCGATGACGCTACGAAAGTATTTGGCTTATTTAACGAATCGCACATGCAATACGAAGCTGACCGAGCAAACGACGTAGCAGGCGAGCCGTCACTTAGTGAAATGACCACAAAAGCAATCGACGTGCTGGGTAAAAACGACAATGGCTTTTTCTTAACGGTTGAGTCGGGCCGTATTGACCATGCGCACCACGCAGGCAATGCTTACAACGCACTTAACGACACCATTGAATTTGCCAATGCAGTTCAAGCAGCAATCGATAATACCAACCCAGAAGAAACCCTTATTTTAGTGACTGCCGATCACAGCCACGTATTTACTATTGCTGGTTACCCTAAGCGCGGTAACCCAATTTTAGGCCAAGTAGTGGCCGTAGGCCAAACAGCGCCAAGCCTTGCTGCCGATGACATGCCATACACTACAGTAGGTTATGCAAATGGTTTAGGTTTTAGAGACCTAGGTGATGAAACAAACGCTGATGCAACCTACTTAAGCGGCCCAGTAGCTGGGCGCGTTGAGTTAAATGGTGTTGATACAACAACCCCAGGTTTTCACCAAGAAACAACCGTGCCACTCGGTTCTGAAACACATGCCGGTGAAGATATTTCACTGCATGCTAAAGGCCCAGGTGCACAACTTGCTCAAGGTGTTATTGAGCAAAACGTTGTATTTCATCTAATTAACCAAGCTCTTGAATTAACTCAGCAATAATGGCGGCGAACATGAAAAAATTAACAGTACTTTCTTTAGCAGTAATGGTCGCGCTAGCGGGTTGTTCAAGTGATGACGATAAAAGTGATAACAACATTATCGCAGTAGACAACGCCATAGCCGTGGGCTCAGCGCAATGTATTAATGGCGGTGTAGAAACCCAAGTGGGCGTAGATACAAACGAAAATGGTGTACTCGATAGCGACGAAGTTAACTCATCTAACCTAGTGTGTAATGCGCCGGCAACGTCGCTAACTACTGAGCAATTAGCTAACCTTACAGGTAATGCCTGGTATAGCGACGCGCAAACAAAGTTATCAGCAACACAGCAAGCTAATACCGAGGCGGTTACAGAGTCGGGCAAGGCGAAAAATGTTATTTTATTTGTTGGCGACGGTATGGGTATTTCTACCGTTACGGCTGCACGTATTTTAGCGGGCCAGCTTGAAGGCGGCATGGGTGAAGACTACCAACTTAGTTTTGAAACCATGCCTTACTCAGGCTTTGTTAAAACGTACAACGTAGATGCACAAACACCTGATTCAGCAGGCACAATGACGGCGATGGTGTCAGGTGTTAAAACTGATGTTGGCGTAATCGGTGTAGACGAAGACATTGAGCGCGGTGTTTGTTCAACCGTTGCAGGTAATGAGCTGGTCACCTCGCTTGAGCTTGCTGAAATAGCAGGTAAAGCAACAGGCCTTATTTCAACGGCACGTATTACTCACGCAACACCCGCGGCAACGTATGCGAAGTCGGCTGATCGTAACTGGGAAGATAACTCTGATATGCCAGCAGGTTCAGACGCATGTGAAGACATTGCATCGCAACTTGTTAACTTTGAAGCTAACCTAGAAGCACGCTTTGCAGGCATTGATGTAGATGGTATTGACGTAGTAATGGGTGGCGGTCGTCGTCACTTTTTACCAAAAGATGCCACGGCTAATTCAAGCGATGCAATCAGCGCAGTTGAAGGGGATCGTACCGATGGCCGTAACTTAGTAACCGAGTGGCAAGCTACTTACCCTAATGGCAACTACGTAATGGACCAAACAGGGTTTGATGCAATTAGCGACGATGCTACAAAGGTGTTTGGTTTATTTAACGAATCTCACATGCAATACGAAGCTGACCGTGCAAACGATGTAGCGGGCGAGCCTTCGCTTTCACAAATGACTGAAAAAGCAATCAACGTGCTTAACAACAACGAAAACGGCTTTTTCTTATCGGTAGAGGCCGGGCGAATAGATCATGCACACCACGCAGGCAATGCATACAACGCGCTTAACGACACCATTGAATTTGCTAAAGCCGTTAAAGCCGCTATGGACAGCACTAACCCAGAAGAAACGCTGATTGTGGTGACTGCCGATCACAGCCACGTGTTTACTATTGCAGGCTATCCAAAACGTGGTAACCCAATATTAGGTAAAGTAGTTGCAGTTGGTCAAACCGAGCCAAGCCTTGCAGCCGACGACATGCCATATACTACAGTAGGTTACACCAATGGTTTAGGCTACAGAGACTTAGGCGATGAAACCAATGCCGACGCTTCTTACTTAGCTGCACCGGTTACAGGGCGTGTTGATTTAACAAATGTTGATACAACCACACCGGGCTTTCACCAAGAGTCGTTAGTACCACTTAGTTCAGAAACCCACGCGGGTGAAGATGTAGGTGTTTACGCAATGGGCCCAGGTGCACATTTAGTAACAGGCACAAACGAGCAAAGCTTTTTATTCCATGTAATGGACTTTGCCGCAGACCTAGTTAAAACAGCCGATGAAACAGTGGCTCAGTAAATAGAGCCTATTAAAAGCCCGCATTATTTTGCGGGCTTTTTTGTGTCATAAAAATGCCATTGTTAGTGGTTATGTTATGGCAATAACAGTGACGTTAAATATAGAGAGCACCATGAAAACAGCATTATCATTACTCGCAACCATGTTGGTTGCCACACTAACAAGCGCCAGCGCAGTTGCCACTCAGTGCAACCTAAATAGCCAGTATTTAAAAGCCGAATACACAATTACCAACACCCACAAAAATAAGCAAAGTAGCCAGGTACTTACACTTTGGCGTAATAATCAGCAAGTCGCACATCAAAGCGATGTTACTACTGAGCTGTGGCAACATTTAGCTAATAAACAAATTCGTCCAATACGATATTTTAATGCCCAACAACGCGGTATTGAGTATCAGCCATCGGAAGTGCGCGGCGTACAAAATTGGAGTGCTAAAAATCAGCTGGTGGATAATCACTTAATTAAAAAAATGACCCTTACAAAAACGCAAGGCACAGGCTGTGATGAGGTAAAAAACTACACTTACCAAGAGGGTGAAAATACCTACACACTTGCTTTTTATAGCCAAACCCAGCTTGTTAAATCTTTTAGTGTAAACAACACAAAAAACCAAGCAATCACGTTACTAAGCTTAAATAACGTAAGCTACAACAAGCAGCAAGTTACTTCGCAATTTGCACAGTGGGACCGCTTTCAAACCACCGACTACGCCGACATTGGCGATAACGAAAACGACCCGTTTTTAGCAAAAATGATAAACCTAGGTTTTATAGAGCACGGTGCAACAGGGTTTTACAACCAGCAAGGTGAAGCGATTCAAGGTGGGCACCACCACTAGGGTTTAGATGAGTTTTAATATGGTGTAAAACAAGCTTGCTGTGTTGGGGATAAATTTATACTTCAATCAGCAAGCTGTGGTGAGCTACCAATCACCCTGTAAAATAAAGTGCATATAAAATACTCCAGCCCAAATAAGGCCTCGAATAATCGGCTCTTCTTATAAATAAGCAGCCACCTACAGCAAAATATTTTTAGTTGGCAATAACTTACGCTATTTGATACTAATAGAAGTCCACTCAATAGGGACGTTTGCAAAAATGCCTCTTAACAAAGCTGTTATATTGGACTTAAATGCGAGCACTTTTAGTTATATGTTTTTTCTGGACTAACTCATTATTCGCCTGCGGTGATGATGAACTAGGTCAACTCGTATCTTTTGCAATAAATGAAGACTATAGCGTAGGTAACGTTACAGGCTATAATGTATATGTACCTGAAATGTTTAATAATTATTATTTAACGTCATTTACTCTAGTGATAAAAGATACTTTTTTAGGAGACTTAAACTTTACTGAAGCTAATAGTTATAAGGTTATTACAAAGCTTTTTTTCAAGTTAATCCTGAAAAATTAGATTTACTAAATATAGTACTCGGTTACTCAACAACACAGGACAAAAAAGGAATTGTGATGTGTGGTGAAAGAATACAGTTAAATTTAAAAGAGTTGCTCAGAGCAAATCGGCCAGAAGCGATCATAGCAATACCACCGCCGTTAAAATAAAAATTATGTTCTTTTTTACAACGTCGCTCAGAAAGTTTGAAGTAGTTTGGTTGAGTTCTTTTCGGCGCTTTAATTGTTCGCAATGTTTAAACAAAGTTAGGAGTTACTTTTAATGAGAAAGTACGTATTTAGTCTTTTATTTGTTTTATTATTAGCCGGGTGTGATTTTGAAGTACCTGGAGCCGATGAAAGGTTTGGTACGCAAAACTTTGTATCTGCTATTTCTCTCATTGAATTACATAAAACCCGCAATGGCGTATATCCAAACACTTTAGCCGAACTGGATTTTTTAGGTGATTGGGATGGTATTTGGTTGTCCGCTGTTAAATATGAAAAAAATGATGACGGCTACAATTTATACCTTGAGAGAGGGTGGGCAGGTAAGCCCTCATTAGAGTTTCCTGAGAGATTCAAGCAAGGTTTAGGTATTAAAGAAACCAATATTAAATGGGTAAAAAACTAATTACCAAGGCTGTAACAGTTGTTTATAAGGAGTTTGCATCGAACATGCGTATTATGAATTTTATTGAAAAAGCTAATAAGGTATTACTATTTATTGCTGCAATAGTTGTAATTTTTGCTATTGGTAAGAGCCTTATTAGTGATCTTTTTAAAAGTGGCTATTCTGCGCCTAAGGTTCAGGTGATAGAACATAGTGCAGCCCTTGATGAAGAACCAAAGTTACAAAAAAATTATATTGGTCAAATCAAAGATGTTCACATTTTAGAAATCACATCTGACAAAATAGTAAATCAAAAACCTTACAGCGCTAATGCTGAGATTATTGTTTCCTCAGCACTGAGTTTTAGTCGTAATGCAGTAAATTTAATGTTTACTAAAGCTGGCGAGAAAAACAAAGTGTTATTCAAAAATAACGTATTAATTGTAGGCTTTTCTCCGGTTCAATTAAAAGAAACCAGTTACCAAAGCGTTCTAAGTAAAAACATCTACTCAGTTGTACGAAATGACACGAATAAAAATGGCTTTTTAAATAGTGATGACCAAAAAGAGTTGTTAGTTTCTGAATACGACGGCTCTGGCTTGAAATCCATTATGGATAATATTGAGGGCTATCAGTTAATTAGTAATAATACGGCCTTAATTTATACCAAGCCGGAGAGTGAAACACTTTATTATATTTTTGATGTACTATCAGGTGAGTTAGTTAAGCTTGATACACGCTTGTAGTTAGTAATTAACTTAAACACAAAAACCTAATTGTGCGCTAAAAGCGTTTTATATGGACATGACAATGCTCAAATCTATTATTGTTACTAAAAAGAATTATACCGACTACGCTGATTTTATAATAAAAAAGTTGTGTGCGCCTAAAGATAATAAAGGTCTAGGGTTTATAAAAAATGTGATTGCATGGTTCGTGCTAACTGTTGTTTTTATGACTTTTTTTCAGGTTGAGTCTATTCGCCTTTCTGACTTTCATTGGCCAAGTGGGTTAATTGTGGCAGTGCCATTTTTAATATTGATTATTGTATTTTTATACAATAATCATAAGATAAAAAAGCAATCAATCCCCAATGAAAATGGCGTAATGATTGGCAATAAAACAATTGAGTTTCAAGCTGATGGTATTTGCGAAACTAATCATCTAGGGCGTTACTTTTATAAATGGCAAGCCGTTGAAGGAATAGAAGAAAATAAAGGCGACTTATATATATTTGTAGACAAGCTATTGGCTTTAATAATTCCGGCTAGTGCTTTTACAAGCGAAGCCGAAAAAGAAGAACTAAAAGCTTTAATTAAAGCCTATATCTAGTTATGTATTAATTTATGAATATTTACAAAGCTTTAGCGCTTATTTTAATGCTTATACCTATTTCATCAATGGGAAGTGAAAAACAAGCTAACACTACCGATGAACAACAAGATAAGTATCTTGAGCATAGAGCTGCTTGGGAGAAAATGCTAAAAGAGCGCTATGACAAAGAGTTAAAGCACAACCCACCAATACCGCCTTGGATTAAATTTCCAGATTATCACCCAAGCGAAATTTTTTGGAGAATGGGGGAAGGCGAAAGCTACATAAGTGACTATGTTTTTACTTATTTTAAGTACGCTTCTAAAGCTGAAATAAATGCTTATAAGATTAAATATCCAGAACCCGCAGATTGGGGAGGAATATATAAGCGCTTTGAACACTAGCTAAAGTACGGCTATGTTTTTAGGTAACTTATGTGAGTGTGGTATTTATTAAAAGTGCTATTAACTCATGCTAATAGCACATATCAATTTTTAGACACTACTCTAAATGAGTATCATCAGGCTTTTTAGGTTTATCAGCGAGTTCTGTTAGGCCGTCTTCACAGTCGCCGTGTTCGCAGGTATTTAAATCATTTTGTGCTTGCCTGTCTTGTTGTAATACTTGCTTTAAATCTTCCATTCGTTGGCGCACGGCTACGCCGTAGCTGGCATCGTCACCCCATAGTTCGGCAAGTTGTACAACCGCAGCGCGATCGTGTTCTCTAAACAGCTTACCGGCGCGCTCGGCGTCTTGCTTGTTGTTTCCAAGTAGCTCGAGTGCTTCTACGGCTAAATTAATAGCTGAGTCGACGGTTTCGCGGTTAAAGGCATCTACTTTTAAATTAAGTAATTTGTAAGCGTGGCGACGATCTATTGCGCGGGCAACAATTTTTAATTGTGGGTAGTTTTTGTGGGCAAGCTCAATTATTTCAATGGTTTTGTCTGGGTCATCAATGGCAACAACCAGCATTTGTGCGGTATGAGCGCCTGCGGCTTCAAGGAGTTCTTGGCGGGCGGCGTCACCATAAAATACGGTATTACCAAAGCGGCGTAGTAATTCTATTTGGCTTGGGCTGTGATCGAGTACTGTTATTTCGTAGCCTTGGGCGTGTAATAAACGGCCCATAATTTGTCCAAACCGTCCGTAGCCCGCAATAATAACGTGTTTAGCTGTGCTAATTTGCTCTGGCTTGTCGAACTCTGGCGCACTGGTATGGCTGCGCTTTTCGAGTTGTTCGTACATCATTAACAACAGCGGCGCTACTAACATGGATACGGCGACGACCAGGGTTACTAAGCTTGTTTGTTCTGGTGTTAAGATGGCCAGTGTTGTGGTTACGCTTAATAATACAAAGGCAAATTCGCCGCCTTGTGCAAGGGCTAATGCAAATAGTAAGCGCTGTTTTTTACTGATGTTAAAGGTAATGGCAAGGGCATATAAAATACAGGCTTTTACCACAATAAGTAATGCAACAAGTGCGATAACAGTTGAAAACTCACTAGCCAATAACTCAAAGTTGATAGAAGCACCTACGGTTATAAAAAATAACCCTAGAAGTAGGCCTTTAAAGGGCTCTATATCGGCTTCGAGCTCGTGCCTAAATTCACTTTCGGCAAGGACTACCCCTGCTAAAAACGTTCCTAATGCAGGGGAAAGCCCAATACTTTGCATAACAAGAGCAATAGCCACCACTAAAAATAGCGCAAAAATAGTGAATATCTCACGCATGTGAGTTTTAGCTATGTATCTAAATAATGGGGCTGATACGTATTTACCACCGGCAATAATGGCTGCGATCACGCCTACCGATACAGCAACTTGTTGCCATACTGGCCAGTTGGCAATAATAGAATGGCTGATTTCTTTAGAGCTACTTGGTGGAGCAAAGGCAAGCAATGGCAGCAGTGCCAAAATAGGAATAATGGCTATGTCTTGAAATAATAAAACTGAGAATGCATTTTGGCCGGCTTCGCGCTTTAGCCAGCCTTTTTCTTCAAGGCTTTGCAGTACAATAGCGGTTGACGATAACGCGAGCATTAAACCAATAGCGAGTGCGGTTTGCCAAGGCATGGTAAAAAACCAAAAACAAAACGCAAAAATAACGGCGGCAGTTAGCACTACTTGCAGGCCACCGAGTCCTAATATTGAGTGGCGAAGCTTCCATAAGCGGGAAGGTTGCAGTTCAAGGCCAACTAAAAATAGCATCATCACTACGCCAAATTCGGCGAAATGCATTACATCGGTTTGATCGCCCACTACCCCTAATGCATAGGGGCCAATGAGTATGCCGGCAATTAAGTAACCCAGTACCGAGCCAAGGCCCACTCGCTTGGCGATAGGAACCGCCACAATAGCCGCAGCTAAGTATATTAACGCTATTTCTAACACATGCTTACCTTATTAAAGTTTAGATAATTAGCATGGCTTAGGTGCGTATAAAATACAATGAGTTATGTGGATATATGCTGTTATTTGTTGTGTGCGTTTTAAAAACGCACACAACAAGGCTAAATATTACATATGTTTATAATAGCTGATCTTGGATCGTCAGACGCTGAATAAAAAATAGTAATAGGCCAATTATAAGTGTTCTCAACGTTGCTTTCGGTTACCGTCACCTCAAATTTAGCAGTTGCTGGTAGGTCTATAAGCAGTTCGCTATCTAGGTAGGTGCTTCCTGATTTTTGCAAAACGAGTGCCTGAGTTTGGTTAAATTGATATTCAAAACGTGCAGAGGCTAGCAGTGTTTCGGTCATGTTAAAGTTTACGTTAATGGTATCTGGCCCGGTAAACTCAGGACATACAAATACGGTAACCTCCACGCTTTGAAATACGGGTAAACTGTTTTGTTCTAGGTCTATCGTAAAGTTATTTTGGGTAATTGCGGGAGAGTTATAGATGGCATTAGCAAGGCGCGGATCGTTGCTGGTTATAGTAATGTTTTCACCTTCAGCTAAGTTAAGTGTTTCGTTAAACTGACCTGCGCTATTTGTGGTGTACAACACATCGTTAATTGTGAGTTTGGCATTACTAATGGCGGTTCGTTGCACGTTGATAATTTGCCCTTTTATGTTGCCCGTTATTTGCGATGAATTAGTGGCTGTAACTGTAAATTGAATGCTAGCTTGGTAGTTGTCGGCATCAGTCACCGTGAGCGTTAAGGTGTAGTTACCAGTTAGGTCAGGTGTTAATTCGGTTATGTTTTGGTTGGTGCTACTTAAATTAGCAGATGAATCTGTTGGTGTAGACAGCTCCCATTCATAGCTAAGCGCGGTCCCCTCTGGGTCATAGCTTTGGCTTGCATCAAAGGTAACTGTACTACCAACGGTGCTATAACGGACTAGCTCACCGGTATACATAATAACGGGCTGGGCGTTTTGCGTAACATTAATAGTGAGTGTTTGCGTGTCTGAAAACTGCTCGCCATCATTGGTTTTAAGTGAAACAACAACTTGCCCTTCCGTCGGCGCACTAAGTGTGGGCGCTGAGCTACTTGTACTGCTTAATACAGCTTGATTTGACGACGAAACTATTTCCCAATGGTAACTTAAAACGGCGCCTTCAGGGTCGTAACTGGCTGAGGCATCTAAGATAGCTTGCTCGTCAACACTAATTGAAGGTTTGTAACTTACTAAGGTAACTGGTTTTTTATTATCCTTTGCATGTAGCACCGAGGTTGCTTGTGGTGAGCTGAGTTCACCGTCAGATACAACTAGGGTAACAACGTAATCGCCTTCAACATCAGCAGTAAGCGAAGGAGTAGCCGATGTATTTTGCTGTAATTGCGCAGTGCTGTTTTCAGGCTTTGCTTGCAGTTGCCAATTATAAGTTAGTGGATCGTTATCGGGGTCGCTACATTGCAGGCATTGTAGGGTAGTTAATGTATTTAAGGTTATGTCTGCTTGTTCTGTAAGAACAGCAATAGGCGCTTTGTTTTCGGTGGCAACGGTTAGGGTTACTTGTGCGGTATCACTTAGGTTACCTTCATCGGTTACGCTAAGGGAGATTATGTAATCACCTAACTCATTCGATGCAAAGCCTGCATTTTTGGCAATTGCATCAGATAAACTTGGATCGCTGTTCTCAGGCTTAGAGGTTATTGCCCATTGATAACTTAGCGTGTCGTTTGCATCTGGATCGGTACTTTGTTCACCATTTAATGTTACGAGTTGGTTGGGTGAAAGTGTACTGTTTTGAACTGAAATCACGGCATTTGGCGCAGAATTTACAGCAAGCTGCTCACTTTTTATAAGTACGTTACTATTAGCGGTATCACCAATTGAGTTAGTAATAGTTAATTTAACGCTGTATTCGCCTAGTTTATCAGCAACAAATTGGCTGTTAACGCGGGTGCTATTTTCAAGCTGTGTGGTACTTGATGTCGGTGTTTTGATAAATTGCCATTGGTAGCTATTAATTACCGCATTAGTAGCGGTGCTTTGTGCTGCTGTTAATTTAACTACATCACCTTGTTTTACAGTTTGTGTGCTGCCTGCGTTTGCAATGAGCTGTGCGTTTGAGGTAACGGTAATTTGTTTGCTTACTACAGAGCTTGAAATTTTGCCGTCGCTGACTACAAGTTCTAACGTGTAGTCTTGCGCCTGCGATACCGAAAATTCAACAGTGCGTTGGTTGTTGGTATTAAGCGATATGTTTTGTTGATTATCTCTGCTACTGAGTTGCCACTGGTATGTGAGTGTGTCGCCGTCAGGATCGCTACTATTTTCTGCACTAAAAATAATAGGTGTATTGATTTTATATTCTGATTGTTCAGTACTTATAACAGCCACAGGTTGCGCATTTGTGCTGACAGGAGGAGTGACTTGCTTTGTGTCAGAACTACCTGAGCCACAAGCAGCCAATGTAAACAAAGTGGGTAATATAATTAAAAGTGTCCGTTTCATATTAATATCCTTATAAAGTTGATATTAATATGTACCCAAAATAGATATAAAGCAAAAAATAAAAACAAACTTTTGTAGTTACTGTTAGGCGCTATGCAGTTATTTGGGTTTTAGTTGCTGATTTAGTTAAATAAACGCATTTACTATGTGTCAAAAAATTAATCAAAAATCAGCTTAAGTGACCGTATTACTGTTATGGTATCGTTTATATAACGGGCCGTATTTTTATTACAGGAATAACCTTTCTTTTATGATTTCGCTAAATAATGTGTTTTTTACACGCCAAGATGGTGGCACAAAACGACAAATAATTAATGATTTATCGTTAACTATTTTACCCGCTGCACACATTGCTTTACTGGGCGATAGTGGCTCGGGCAAAACAACATTATTAAATTTATTAGCCGGTTTACTGTCTCCTGATGCAGGAACTATTACGGTTAATGAGCAAAAAATTAGTGAATTGAGTGCCAGTGAGGTTGCGCTTTATAGGCGTAAAATAGGGATTATTTTTCAGCATTACCAATTACTCAGCCCGTTAAATGTAAAAGACAACATGTGCTTTCAAGCAAGGCTTAATGGGTTATCGCCGAGCGACGATGAAGTAAATACAATGGCTAAAAAGCTAGGCTTAGAGAATAAGCTAACAGCGATGCCTGAACAGCTATCGGGTGGTGAGCAGCAACGAGTAGGAATAGGCCGTGCGCTATTAAATAAGCCCAAGCTAATATTGGCTGATGAACCGACCGGCAACCTTGATGCCGCTCGCTCACTCGATATCGTTACGCTATTAAAAAGCTTGTGTGAAGAAGAGCAAATAATACTAATTATGGTCACTCATAGTCAGCAATTGGCTAATCAATTTACTACGCAACTATTTTTAAAAGATGGCCAAATTAATGGCTGAGCTTAAACTTATATTAATAACGTATATGCAGTTTTATCGCCGTCATGTAGGGCTGTTATTACTGTTTTTTATTGGTTTTAGTTTAGGTGCGGCGTTACTTACTGCAATACAAGGTTTAAACCTGGAGGCCGGTAAGCGCTATCAACAAACGACAGCACTAATTGCAAACCCCGTGACGCATTTTATACGCCCTGTATTAGGTGAAAACAGGTTGCCCAACAGTATGTGGTCGCGCATTAGGGCCGTTGGTTTTACGCAGGTTCAACCCGTTTTAGAAGGTGTAATTGAAACCGATAAGCAGCAAAAGCTCGCACTGAGAGGTGTCAATTTATTGCAGTGGCTTACACAAAATGCCGACAGCTCAGCATCAACAGCAAACAATAGTTACTCCGGTTTTGAACAGCTACTAAATACTGTTTATATCGATCCTAAATTAATGCAGCGGCTAAATTTAAAAAACAGCCGTATTAATATAAAAATGGGCGATGCCAACCGCACTTTAACGGTAAGTGAACTGCAAGGTTTAGGCATGACCATGCTGGTGGACATTAGTCTTGCTGACAAGTTACTGCGCGCAAATGGGGTGATCAGTTACTTTGAAGTAAGTGGTTTAAATAGTAAACAAGCAGCTAAATTAAACGCATTGCTAGGCGATCAAGCACGCCTTGAAGCTGCGCAAGAGCAAGCTTTTGACGCGCTATCGGAGGCGTTTTTCTTTAATTTACAAGCGCTGGCATTGTTGGGTTATGTGGTAGGTGCGTTTTTAAGCTTTAACGCAATTAAACTGGCATACAATGCGCGCGCTCACTTACAGCAGCAAATGTGGGTGTTGGGGTGTCAACGGTCGGCGTTAATTAAGGCGCTGGCTATTGAATTAACGTTGCTTAGTTTGTTTGCGGCTGTGTTAGGTGCGATATTAGGCGCGGCACTAGCAAACGCCTTGGTCATGGATGTATCGGCCACTCTTCGAGGGCTTTACCAACTAGATAGAAGCTTTGTAGTCAGCCTTGATAGCAGCATGGTTGCCAGTGGCTTTACACTTAATATTTTTGTTTTGTTAGGATTTTTAGCCAGCCAGTCGACTCGATTAAGTACTGTTTTAGCGCGTATTAAATGGCCAATGTTAATGCTCGCCATTACAGCAACCAGTTATTTAGCGCTAACGGCAAATACCAAAATGGGCGCCTTGTTGCTGTGTGTTTGTGTGCTACTGCTCTTTTTTGTGGTTACGCCACCGATAGTTAAAGCCGTATTTAAGCTGCCATGGCCTACGCAAAACCCGATTATTCAGTGGTTAAAAGCCGATAGCATAGTGCAATTACCTGCATTGTTGAGCTCAGTACTCGCTATTTTAATGGCGATGGGTGCTGCTGTAGGCATGCAAATTATGGTTGGCAGTTTTAGCGACACCTTAGATACACACCTTGAAAAACGCCTAAGCGCCGATTTGTACGTAAGGCCCGATCAAAACATTCAAGCATTAGGGGCTAAATTGCGTGAGCTCCCAGAAGTTGAAAAGGTGGGCGTATATTGGTCAGCTAAGAGTGAGCTTAAAACACCTAAAACCATGGTTGCTGTTGATGTTATGGCATTTGGTGCAACGGCCAGTTACAACCAACATCTTACTTTGTTAAACAATAAAGCACCTACATCTACAGTATTTGAAAAAAACAAAAATGGGATTGTGGGTTGCTTAGTGAATGAACCTGCCTTGCTGCAGTACTCGCTTACAGTTGGTGACGTAATAACCCTAAGGCAGCATATTAATACACTAACGTGCCAAGTACGCGCTGCCTATTATGATTACGGCGAGCAAGGTTTAAATGTGGTAGTCACTACAACAGCACTATTAAATAGCAGCTTAAGTTACACCGAGTATGGTTTATCGCTTTGGCTAAAGCTCAATAGTGACGTTGACGCCATAGCCGAATATATTCAAAAACAGCACCAATTAGATAGCCAACAAGTCATTGCTAATCAGCAGTTTAAGCGCTTTGCTAAGCAGTTATTTGGTAAAACTTTTTATGTTACTCAGGCGCTTAATATATTTATTATGCTGATTGCATTATTTGGTATGTGGGTGAGCTTTTTAACCCTGGGGCGGGGGCAATTGCAGCCTATGGCAGTATTACAAACGCTGGGTGTGACTCAACTGCAATTATTGGGTGCAAAAGTATTGCAAGCCGCACTTATTATTTTAACCACCTTGCTATTGGCTATACCTTTGGGGCTCTGCCTTGGGTGGGTATTATTAACTTACGTAATGCCCATTGCCTTTGGTTGGACCATGGCCATGACCGTTAATTGGCTGCAATTAGGTGGTTTTACTGTGCTTATATTTATTTTAGCCTTATTTGTGAGTGCGTTACCGCTAATAAAATTAACGCGAAGCGCAGTTGCCGATAATGTCGCCAAGTTATAGGACTTACATGAATAGACTAAAAGCAGCCGTTATCTTTGTTTTTATTGGCACATTAAGCGCGTGCCAGCCAGAAGTAGAGCAAATAAGTAAAAATAAACCAATGCATAGCGGATTTGCACAGCAATTTGGTGAACCTGTAAATAAACACCAAGGGCTGAGCTTTCCACGCGACCATGGGGCGCATCATCAGCAAGGTATTGAATGGTGGTACGTTACTGCTAATTTAGAGGCCGATAATGGCGACACCTTTGGTGTGCAATGGACTTTATTTAGGCTCTCTGTTGATGATAAAAACACTGCAACTGAAACGTCGCCATGGTGGAACGGGCAGCTGTATTTTGCTCACTTTGCAATACAATCAGATACCCAGCACCATGCGTTTGAAAAGTACGGTCGCTCGGGGCAAGTTAATATTACTGCGCAGCCATTTGAGGCTCGCTTAGATGATTGGCAGTTAGTAAGTAAAGAGGCAACATTTTTACCGCTTAACTTAAAGGCGCAGCAGGAAAATTACAGTGCTAATTTGGTGCTGGCTAATAGCCCGCTTGTAAAGCATGGCGAGCGAGGTTATAGCCAAAAAACTCACCAAGGGCATGCCTCTTATTATTACAGCTATCCGTTTTTACAAGCCAAAGGCAACATCACATTTGCAGGTGAAACGTATAAAGTAACCGGAGATGCTTGGTTAGACAGAGAGTGGTCTTCGGCGTTAATCGATCCGAGCCAAAATGGGTGGGACTGGTTTAGCATTCAGGCTGATGATAAAAAGCAGGGTGGTTTGATGGCATTTTGTATTCGTAATGGCCAGCAAAGTTATGATTACTGCAGTGCATCGCACATTACTTCCGGTGGGGTTGTGCGCGCTATTGCAAATAATGACGTGACCTTACAGGTATTAAAAACATCTGAGCTTACAACCCAAACAACTGCCAGTAGTAAAACCTACCCAGTTAAATGGCACCTCAAGATTAAAGGGTTCGAACCTATTATAATTGAAGCGCGCAACCCCGATTCACGTAATCAATTGAGTATTCCCTACTGGGAGGGGCGAATTAAAACCCAAGGTGGTTTTAAAGGTAAAGGTTATGCAGAGTTAGTTGGCTATTAGTGGGTTATAAAGTTTTTAAAAAGAAATGCACTTAAGCGCATGCTAAGTGCATTTTATTATTTAAAGCTGAGGTGATACACCTGATCTTATTGGTTGTATTTTACAGGGCCGTTCACATTATCAATGCTTACATCGCCAGAACCTGCTTCAGTAATAGTCAATGATTTTGCATGATTAACACGAATACTGCCCGAACCATCTTCAATGGTAACGTTTGCATCAACATGCTCAATGGTTAAGTCGCCCGAGTTATCTTCAACGTCTACAGCGCCATTAATATGTTGTATTGCTATGCTTCCCGACCCGTCTTCAACGGTTAATGTACCGCGCACATTGCTTACATTCATATCGCCTGAGCCATCATCAATATTTGCATTGCCATTAACGTTATTAATAGTAATGCTGCCCGAACCATCGTTAAGATCTAGGTTACCAGTGATGCTTTGAAGCGAAATATCGCCCGAGCCATCGTCTATGTTTAGGTTTTTAGCGCCATTGATTGATAAGCTGCCAGAGCCATCTTTTACATCAATATTATTTGTCATGGCGTTAATAGTTATATCGCCCGAGCCATCATCAATATCTAGCTTAAGGTTGTTAGGGACTGTGACCACTAAATTAATGCTTGGCGATTGACCGCTGTAAAAGCTAATTCCATTATTACTTGTATTTTGGGCAACAAGCTTTGCTTTAGTTCCACTCTGATCGAGTGTGAGTTCGTATTCGTCGTCAATATCGGCTGTGTAAATAGTGGCGTCAACATTAATACTGGTTGCTGTTGATGAGCCCATTATTTTAAGTGAACCTGCGCCGCTTAATACGTCTAGGTATTCAAGGTTATTGCTAGGTAATGTAAGTTGTTGTGTTTGTTTTACCGATGCAACGCTTGGCGAAATATGAAACACGCAGCCACTTAATAATAAAATACCGCTAATTAGCGAAAGTGGTTTAGCAATGGTAGATACAGTTGATGAGCTCATGGTTAGTCCTTTTAATGTGACGTTATTTGTTAATATAACAAGACTAGAGCAATAATGGGGCCTAAATTTAAGTGTTTGTTTTATAATGAATTTAGTTTTTTGCTAAAAATTAAAAGACTAATTAGTGGTTAAAATTACTAACTATTAATAAAAAGGATGCATAGCGCATCCTTTTTGTTTTAACGACTGGTTTTAATTATACAAATTAAAAGCTGTAAGTAATGTTACCGTATAAAAAGCGGCCATCTAAACTGTACGGTGTATAGGGTGTGTACGGGAATATTTGGCTAAAGGTAGAGTAACCAATGTTATCAACCGTAGCTTGCGGGTATTGGTCAAATAAGTTATTGGCACCCAGTGCAAATTTCCATTCGTCATTAGGACGATATGCCACTTCTAAATCGGTTATCCATTTAGCGTCTAGGTATTCATCGCGATCGCTTGTTGTGGAAATATCAGCAACTTCACCGTAACGTGTTGCACGTAACGTTGTTTGCCATTCGTTAAAGTTCCACACGGCCGACAGATTCAGTTTGTTGTCTGGTGTGCCTTCTTCAAAACGACCTACTTCACGGCGTGCAAATACAACGTAGTCGTCTCCTAAAGAGTTTAGTTGTTCAGGATTATCGTCAACGTGTGTCACTTCGGTATCGTTAAAGTTAGCCGCTGCGTTTAAGCGCACATCGCCAAAGTTATCTAACTGAAGTAGGTAAGTTGCAACAATGTCTACGCCTTGCGTGCGCGAGTCGATTGCGTTAGTAAAGTAGCGTACGCTTTCGGTATTTAACTCACCAGCATCCGCTAAAATTTGCTGTACTGCGGCACCGCTTAAGTTTTCCGAGAGTACAATACGGTCATCAATATCAATACGGTAGGCATCAACCGTTAAGCTAAAGTTACCTTGGGTGTAAACAAAACCAGCAGTTAAGTTAACTGAGTCTTCAGCGTCTAACTGTTTTGCGCCAAGTGCTTGCGCTGCGGGTGCATCTGTTGGGAATAGGCCTACTTCAAACGCTTGGTTGTTTTCAAGTACGGTTGAAATTTGGCGATACGAGCTTTGTGCAAGCGATGGTGCACGGAAACCTGTGCTAATTGCCCCACGTAAAGATAAGTTTTCGTTTACGCTGTAACGTGTTGCAAGTTTTGAGGTAAAAGTGTTACCAAAGTCGCTGTAATCTTCGTAGCGGCTTGCTAAAACCATGTTCCAGTTGTCGGTTAGGTAAGTGTCAAACTCAACAAATAGTGCAACGTTATGGCGGCTTTCATCGGTTACGCTTTCTGGACCAAAACCCGAAAGTACTTGTGCGCCACCGGCAGCAATTGGATTGCCATTGCTATCAAGTGCAGTAATGTAAGAGGCTTCTTCACCTTGTTCTATTTTATAGCTTTCGTGGCGGTATTCAGCACCTAGAGTAAAAAATACGTCGTCAGGTAACCCTAAATCAAGGGTTGTGCTTGCATCACCATTGACTATAAATTGGTCATAAACTAGTGCGCCGTTATCAAATTCGGTGGGGCTGGTAGCACCCAAAGACGTATTTAGGCTATTTACAACGCCCAATGCAAAGTCGTTGCGGCCATAGTTGGCACTTACATCCCATGTCCAGTCGCCTGTTTCACTTTCTAGACCTAGGGCAAATGAGTAGTCTTCAACATCGGTTTCAATTTGCGGTAAAAAGCCATCTGGGTAGAGTGCTAATACGTTACGGCTGTCTTGCCCACGGCGGTAAAAGCCACCTGAGTTACCTTCTCGTTTTGAGTAGCTACCAAATGAATACAGGTTAAGGCTGTTATCTAGCTCGTAACCCATATTGTAAAATAAAGCGTAATCTTCAAGGTCAGCTTTACCAAAACGATGGTTGTAACGGTCAATAGTAAATTCGCGCGGGTCTAGGCTGCCATCGTCAAGGCGGCTATATTGCTCGCGAGGGTCAAAACCAGAGCGTTGTGTTGGGCTGTTATCGCGGTATTCAATCGATACGTTTACAAAGCCGCTGTCTGATAATGCAAATCCAGAGTTAGCGCTAATTGTGCGTGTGGCGCCATCGCTAATTTCGCGGTCATCACCTAGGTTAAATGCAAGATCACCGTTTGCATCTGCGTAGGTGCTTTCTAAGTTCGGTGCGCCCGCCATTTGTGTATCGTATTCACCATAGGTTACGCTTACATTACCGCCTTCAGAGGCATCCTTTAAAACAATATTAATCACCCCAGCAATGGCATCAGAGCCGTATTGCGCTGCAGCGCCATCGCGAAGTACTTCTACGCGCTTAATGGCTGATGTAGGGATCATGTTTAAATCGACCGCAGTAGATCCTCTACCTACAACACCTGCTAAGTTTAAAAGCGCGCCAGAGTGACGGCGTTTACCATTGATAAGCACTAAAGTGTGATCGGGCGCTAGGCCGCGCAGTACAGCAGGTTTTGCGTGGTCTGTTCCATCACCTAAAGTGGCACTTGGAAAGTTAAAGCTAGGCACTTGGTTGGCAAGAACTTGGCTAATCTCAAGTTGGCCTGTGCTTGCCATGTCGCTGCTAGTAATAATATCTACTGGCACTGAGCTTTCAGCAATACTTCGCAAACTACGGCGAGTACCTGTTACTGAGATTACTTCGATATTCTCTTGTGCCTGAGTATCTTGCTCTGCTGCATTAGCTGTAACAAAAGAGCCGCCAAGTGCAGAGGTTACGGCCAGGCTAAGTGCTAATTTATTGGCTGATAAACGCTTAAAAGTCATTTATGTTCCTTAAGAACGTCGTTGTTTTGGTGAGTTTGAAAAAGGAGCGAATCATATAGAAGCGCTCAACTACGTGCAAAGATAAAAACCATCTATGTTATTCACGTTTTTAATAAGTAAGGCCACTGTTTACGTACGTTACAGACGATTAGATCGTTACTGTTGTAATCTTGTGGCGAATGGTTGCGAAATCAATAAAAAGTAAAAGAGAGATTGAAAAAAAGTGATAGGCATAAAAAAGCCAAGTTAAAAACTTGGCTTAGAAAATACGTTTAAATAAATGCCTAAAAAATTACTCAGGCGCAACTTCAAGTGTTGTAAATAATGCATAACGACCTGAGTCTACGCCCTCTTCATTTACATCAACTTCAGTGGCGGTTTCAATTAAATACATACCCGGTGCGTTCCATGTTGTTGTAAAGAAGCCGTTTTTATCGGTGGTTACTTTTACTTCGCCACGTTCGTTACGGTAGCGAGTGTCGCCTCTTAAAATATTTACTTCAATACCTTCGCCTGCAGGCTTCCCGTCTTGTAGTAATTGAAAACGCGCTTGCTCGCCTACAAATAAATCGTTTGGATGGGTTGGGCCGCTTAGTTCAAGGCCTAAACCTAATAATGCAGGCTTAGATGTACCGTTACGGCTTACAAACGTGTCTACCGTTGAAATCACTTTAGTGGTGCGTACGCCTTGAGCGTTGCTAGGTAATTTAGCGTCTGTTTTTTTGCCAAATACACGTTTGCGTTTACCTTCTTCATCTTTATAAAAGGTCATGTACATTGGCTTTTGTGTCATTGCAATGTGGTAGGTGCCCTGTTCAGTTAAACTAACTGCGGCTGAGCTTTTGCGTTTTAAGTAATAAGCACGAATAGTGTCGCTAATCGGCTCGCCGTTTGGCATAAGCGCCATGAGTAATGTGTCGTCCCATTGAGCGTCTTTTTCTTTTGGCTTAAAGGCTTTGTCGGGGGCAAACATTTCGTTAGAAATACTCGCATCAATCATTACATAATGCGCTTTATCGCCAGAAAGTGAGGTGTGTGATGGTAATAACCAACGGCCATGTGCACTGGCTGATGTAGATACCAGCGCTGATAAGCTAAGTGCGCCAATTAATGCGGTTTTTAATAAATTAATTTTCATTTTTCTGTCCTTTAAATTCGAATTATAAATAGCTACTACTTAGCGTTTACGGTAACAAAACTGGTTGAAAACTCTTTTTTACCATCGATGGTAATTTTACCTGGCTTTGTTAAATCGAGTTCGAGGCGTTTGTAATCACGGCCTCCTTCTTCACGAACAACTTCAATATTTAAAAGGTATTTACCAGGTGCTACGGCGTTGCCGTCTAAATCTTTACCTTGCCAATCAATTGTATAAGTACCAGCGCGCTTAGTGGCGCCACTTATACCGTCAAAGTTAATATTGGTTTTACCTGCTTTACGCCACCATTGACGTAAGTCTTTAAACCATTCGGCTTTTTGAACCCAAAGTGCAAGCGTTGTTACGTGTTTGCGCTCTGGTGTTTCTAGCCACACAGCAACGTACGGTCGATGATAAGGTTGTACATCAAGGTCGGGTAGGGTGAGTTCAATCTCTAGCTGTGGCGTTTGTGCCTGAACCGTTGTTTGAAATAGTGCGGCAACCATTAATAATGCTGCGCTAAATACAGTACTAACTTTTAACATTAAGACACTCCTTTAATTTGTGGTACCCAGCATAAATAAATAACCAATGGCGTTGCGATGCCTAAAACGGTTATCCATATACCTGCTAAGCGTTTTTTTCTGTTTTGAAACAAAATAATCATGCCGGTGATGGCAAAAATAATCATCAATACCGCTGAGATATCAATTACCCAGCTCCACACTTCACCGGTGTAGCGACCTTTATGTAAATCGCCAATAAGGCTTAAAAAGCCGCCTGTTTGGTAATCGAGGTTTAGCTCGCCTGTTGTAAAGTCAAGCTCAGCATAAGCAAAACCGGCCGGAAGGGGGTAGTCGAGCATGACTAGTGCGTCTTCTTTTTCCCATTCAATACTTTTTACCTTGGTGAGTGAGTATTGTGTAGCTAGATATGCTTCTATTTCTGGGTAAAGCGAAGGCAGTGTATTTAGCTGTGCGTTGGCTTTAGTTACAAGCTCAGCTGGAATAGTTGCGGTGACTTGCCCGTTACTTTTATCGTTTTTAATCCAGTCAACATGGTTAAGTACAATACCGCTAACGCAAAATAGAATGAGTAAAAAAAACAAAGCGGTAGAAATATAAATATGTAGGGCACGGCTTGTACTGTACAAAGCTCGCTTATTAATAAACGACATAAATAATTTAATGTAATAAAATTTATTACATGATAATGATTTGCATTACTTATTACAAATTTACTTACGTAACTTTACATTAATATTTTAAATAACCTGAATTCAGGCTAAATGTTAGTGCGTTTAAATGAGGTTTAGTGCTGAGGGGGTTGTGAGGGTCTTAAAATAAGGTAAATCATAACCGCAATTTCTATTGCTGCTACAAGGTATACAACCCAAATAGGTGCTGTTGAATTAAGTAAAAGTATAAAGCCAGTAAGCATACCAATAGCGGCAAAGTACTTAGCTTTGGTTGGTACCACTTTATGAGCTTGCCATTGCTGCAAGGTAACACCATAGCGAGGGTGATTAAGTAACCAATTTGCAAGTGCGGGAGATGAGCGAGTAAAACAAGTGAGCGCCAAAATAAAAAATATAGTCGTGGGCATGACCGGAAGCATAATGCCTACAATGCCTAGCGCCACTAAGGTTAAGCCTAGCATTTTTAACCCTATGTTTTTGTAACAGATAAGTGACGATTTTATATTCATTGACGGCGCTATAGTGAGTGGCGACTAATTTAAAGTGTAGGCCAATTTTACATTTATTATAAAGCTAAAACGCTATTCCAATAAAAAAGGACATACCCAGTATGCCCTTTTTTGTAGACTAAACAGTAGTTATTAAAAATAATAACCAATGTTTATATTAAAGCGTTTTTCTGTTTCGCTGCTGTCACCGGCAATCGATCCACCAACGAAAGGTTGGTTTTTAGCATGTACAAAATCAAAGTAGGTAAACAAGCCGCCAGCGGCTACAGAAACACCCGTCACGTTCATCCACGTATCTGCGCTGTTGTCAGATTTATCGTAGATAATCCCGTAATCGTTATAAAATTGTAGGCCTGTCACTGGGCCCCACTCAACTGGCATACTGTAAGCGATGTTTGCATTGGTCATGGTTGCTTCTGCGGCAATACTGTCGTAAAACGAGTAAGCACCTACGGCCATACGATCAATATTATCTATGTCGTAGTTGTATTCACCATGTTGAAGCTGAAAGTTCCATGCATCAATATTGCTATTTAGATGCATAGCCCATGCATAATAGTCGCCTGCGCGGTCATTACCGTCATGTAACCCGCCAGATAACGCAGAAAAACCTAACTCGGTTGTGCCGCCGTCATGTTCAAAATGGTAACCGTAACGGCCCGAAAACGTATTGTATTCGCCTATTTGGGTTACAGGTTCTGCGTAAATGCCGTCTTCTGGGGCTCTTACGCCAACTACATCGTATGAATAGCGATCGCTGCGGTTGTCAACGTAGCCATCTACGCCACCAAGCTCATCGTTTTTGAAAAAGCCAAGATCTAATTGCCAGTTATCTGCAATTTTACGTTTAAACATGATGCCTAAATCGTGATCATCTTCTAAACCGATGTAATAGGTGGTGTTAAAAAACCAGTTGTGCGAATTATAAGGCCAGTTACCAAAGGGTACTTTGGTGATACCTGCTTGTACTTGCCAATCGTCTGCAAAATCGTACGCTGCATAAGCATATTTTACTGCGGTCATGTAATCAAAAAAGCGAATTTCTGCGTTAAGAATAACGTCGCCTACATCACCAGAAAAATTAAGTCTAAAAACGTCAAAATCGAAGTCGCCGCCGCGGTCTTCGTTATCGTCATCATACGATGCATAACTAAAGTTAGTACGAATAGCACCGCCGACCTTTATGCCGCTGCTTTTTTCTTTCGGAGCTTCTGCCACCACAACGTTTTGGTCAGCTTTTTTCTCGATAAGTGCAACTTGCTCTTGGTGTTTTTCGTTAATTTTTTGCTGTTTAGATTTTTCTTCAACTAGTTTTTGTTCAAGCAGCTTCATTTGCTGCTGTAGTTGTTTTAATTGACTTTGAAGCGTGTCGATATCGGTGGCGTAAGAAGTACTCGAAACACTACTTAAAATAAATGCGAGCGATAATTTTGAGAGTTTGGTCATATTAGCTGCTTCTTTTCGTTTGGTTAAAAATAAAAACCCAAGATATTAATAACACCTTGGGTTAAGAGCTTAGTACAAAACCATTATATTTTTTATTGTTTGTTTTTTATTCTTTAGGCGCTTGTGTAAGTGCACCCACTTCAAGCAAAGGAGATGCATCTAATTTGTCTGCATCCATCATGGCTGCAATGCGCTGCATAGATGAAAGTAATAAAGACTGCTCCCATTCAGCCAGACCAGAAAACTTTTCTATGAAGTGTTCTTGTAATGGTTGAGGGGCTTTAAGTAGTAATTCTTTCCCTTTTTCGGTGAGGTGTAAGCTCACTCGACGTTTATCCATTTGGCTTCGAACGCGTGTAACCAGATCTCTGCTTTCAATTCTGTCGAGAATATTAGTTACGGTCGCTGGGCTTAAATTTACATTTTGCGCAATGCGGCTAGCAGTGATGCCATCAGTTTGAGACACTTCGTGCATTATAAGCAGTTGTGGGCCAGTTAAGCCGGCTGTTTTGTTTAGTTGCTTTGAGTGTAAATCAATCGCTCGGATCACTTTACGTAAAGATACCAATAACTCGTCATATTTTTGCATGTGTTTATCTCGTCGAAAAGCGATGCTTTGCCATAATCGCGAAATGTTACACATCAAATAAATTGAATTCAAATTAAAAATTTAATTTTTTACTGCTATTACTCGTTTTTATTAATTAGAGTAGAAACTAATTTACCTTAAAGCAAGCCCCCTTTAATTAAGGGTTTTTAATAGGTGGGAGTGCTTAGTTAAGCATTTTAGCTACGTTTAAACTATTAAATACACTGCTCAAATTGCTTTTTTACAATTCATTTTATGCGTTTAGTGTGTAATTAATTAAAGTGTAAACTAAGTAAGTGCATGATATACAACTATCAATATGCTCACAATGATTGTCTGAATAAGCAAAAACTTATTTGCTTGGTTTATACTTTACGTTATATGTAAGAGTATTGAACGTTGTGATTATTAATATTAAAGGGAAAGGCATGAAATTATCGCCATCAGTGAGCATTGAACACACCGAAACCGGTCTTGAATTTATTAATATTGAAAGTGATTTGTGCGATGCAAAAATATTTTTGCAAGGTGGTCAAATTACGCAATTTACACCTAAGGGTAAGCAACCTCTTATTTGGGTGTCGGGTAATGAAACGTTCTCAGAAGGCATGAGTATTCGCGGTGGTATTCCTATTTGTTGGCCTTGGTTTGGGACACATGCTAACGGTGGTTGGCCCGCACACGGTTTTGCCCGAACCAGCTTGTGGCAAGCTGATGAGGTTAATGAAACTGAGGAATGTATTACTGTGAGCTTAAAACTACCCATGAAGTTGGTGAACGCTGAATATTGGCCGCATCAGTCGGCATTGAAGGTGGAATTTGTTTTAAGTGATTCGCTTGAAGTGAGACTAACCACAACAAACTTAGGCGATACGGCGTTTAGCTATACACAAGCGTTGCATACATATTTTCCAACGTCAGATATTACTAATACACATGTTGACGGCTTACAAGGCGCGCAATATATTGAATTTGCTGAAGGACCTTTTACGCAACAAGCGGTTGTTGGATTTGAACGTGAAACCGATATGGTTTATACCCAAGCCGCACCTATTCAATACATAAATACCCCCGAGGGAGTTATTAAAGTTGGGCGAGCAAACTCTAGTTCGTGTGTGCTTTGGAATCCGTGGATTGAAAAATCAAAGCGCTTGTCTAATTTTGCTGACGATGAATACAAAACCATGTTATGCCTTGAAGCCGCCAATGTATTAGATGATGCGGTTACCCTTGCACCACAGCAAAGCCATACGTTGGTAACATCTATAGAATGGGCATAATAAGATATGCCTAATTAGGCTTTGTGTACGAATAAAATAATAAAAACAGTATAGGAAATAGTGTGTTTAACAATCAGCAAATAACGGATTTACCACAGCATAAAAACATTGAATTTAAAGCGCTTGCCGATAAAGCGCTGCTGCATGCACAACTTAACTGGTTAGTGTTTTATGTTCCCTTTAGCGCAATATTAGCCGCAATTTGTTACTTCAACGAAAATTTTGCGAATAACGCGCAAACGTATTTATTAATTGGTATGCCTATTTTAATTCTCGCTTCTATGCTTTACAGCGTTGCGAGTATTAAATTGCAAGGTGTGGCTATGCGTCAGCACGACATTGCGTTTAAAAAAGGAATTATTTGGCAGCGGATTACTATTTTACCGCTAGCACGCGTACAGCACATTGAAATACACCGCGGCCCCATTGAGCGAAAGCTGGGTTTAGCCAGTTTAAAATTGTATAGCGCCGGTGGCATGAGTGCCGATTTGCAAGTAAGCGGGCTTACACACATGGATTGTAAAAATATGCGCCAGTTTGTTCAAGATTACCGCCAAGAACAAACGTCTACTCAGGCTGTACCAGGCGATGAGTGATTTTACACCTCATACCACACAAACGGATGCTGGCCAGGTGACATTGTGGCAAAAGGTATCGCCTTGGGCACTTGTGTATTTTGTTGTCCATTTTGGTGTGCGTTTTGTGCGTGACGGTATATTTAACCTATTACCGCTTGGTTTTGTATTTGTTACACAAGTAGAAAACAAACTATTCTGGGGGCAAATTGCAGCAGCAGTGGCTGTAAGTGCTTTGCTTTTATACTCGGTTTTATATTACAGAAACTTTAGGTTTTGTATTTCAAGCGATAACGAAATACTCCTTAATAAAGGCGTTTTTAAAAAAGAACGTTTAACGCTTAAATTTGAGCGAGTACAAAATGTAAATATTGCTGAGCCTTTTTACTTTAAACCAGTAACGCTGGTTAATTGTATTTTTGATGCGGCAGGTAGCGCGGCTCAAGAAGCTGTATTGCCGGGCGTAACCCAAGGTTACGCAGAGCAAATGCGAAAGCAAATATTTGCTTACAAGGCCCAACAGCAGCTTGAGCCAGACAGTGAAGTAGAAACAGACGAGGCTACTGAGCAAAGTAGTTTGTTTATTTCTAACAAAGAAATAGCCAAGTTTGGTTTAATGTCAAACATGGCTATTTTAGCGCTAGCAGCCATTGCACCACTCATAAACGTGGTAGCCGATGTGCTTGAAAAGCAATTAATCACAAAAGTAGAAGGCTTTTACGAGCAAGAACTTGGACTTGTAGCCAGTGCAGCGTTATTTGCTATATTCACAATGTTTGTACTTGTGGTACTTATTGCTGTTTTGCTTTCGGTGGGAATGTCGCTGATTCGTTTTTATAACTATCAGCTTTATTTTAAAGGTAAAAAGTTTAAACGCATTGCCGGTTTATTAGAGCGCCACCAGTTATCTATGAGCTTAGACAAAGTGCAGTCGATTGTCATTAAGCAAAATATTATTGCCCGGTTACTTAAGCGCTTTACCGTTGAATTTTTGCAAGCGAGTAGCGGTGGTGCAATGGCGGGTATAGCCGCTAAAAAAAATAAACAAACCTTAGTTTTACCTGTATTAGATAACGAGCAAGTAAACAGCGTATGCCAGTGGATTTACCCGTGGTTTAACAACAGCGCACTGGCATTTAAGCAGGCAGAGCGAGCACTTTGGTATAAAAACTTAGTCTTGTATGCATTGTTACCTAGTCTACTTGTTGCTGTGTTTTGTTATTTTAATGAGTTTAATTACCTTATCAGCGTGGGTGTGCTTGCTGTATTTGCTGGCTTAGTTACCTTGTCGTATCAACGTTATGGTTACTATTTACATGAAGATGATGGCCGATTTTACATGGTTGTACGTAAAGGCATGATTGGCGTACATTATCGCGTGTTTGAACTATATAAAGTACAAAGTGCTAGCAGCGAAAGTACCTATTTAATGCGACGATCAGGGTTAAAAAGCCTGTATATACAACTTGCTCATGGCTTTGCGTTTATGCCATACATAAAAGAGCAAGACGCTGATTTTGTGATTGATTTTACGCTTAAACAGGCTGAGTCAGACACTCGTAGTTGGATGTAATTTCTGCAAACAATAAAGTATGTGCGAAAACACATTTGCACATGCTTTATTACACTTTTTTACTGCAAACTCAGTGAGTTTAATAATACTCTAAGCATTATTGAAGATGCTACTTAAGGGATTATTGTGAAAAAGTCACTCATTGCCTCAGCTTTGTTGCTCGCTGCCCCCGCGTTCGCTGCGGATTGGCAAACCATTCATACCGAGCATTTTAATGTGCACTACAGCATTGAGCATATTGATTTTGCTAAATCGACCGCGGTTGAACTTGAAATAGTTCGCACGAAAGTGCTTGAACAACAAAATCGTGCACTCGATGAAATAGTCGATGTTGTCGTGTTTGACCCCTTAAATGCGGCGAACGGGTTTGCCTTGCCTACATCAAGCAACCCAGTAATGGCACTTTTTACTACCCCGCCGCAGTCTGATACGGTGATTTCAAACAGTTCTGGTTGGCAGCAGTTACTGGTGTTGCACGAATACATTCATTTAGTGCATTTGGCCCAGCCTACACGCAACCACTGGCAGCAAAAAGTGCGCGGTTTGTGGGATATTTACGATTTAACCTACAGTGATACGCCGCGCTGGGTTGCTGAAGGGTATGCAACGTTAATTGAATCTAAAATGACCGGACGAGGGCGCTTATTTGATAATTACTCTGAGTCGATATTACGTGAATTTGCTCAACAAGGTGCGCTACCAACCTATGGGCAATTGAATAGTGATAATGGTTTTATGGGTGGCTCTATGGCCTATTTGATGGGCAGTCGGTTTTTATATTGGCTAGAGCAAACATTTTCTGAGCAAATACTTGATAGTATATGGACCCGAATGCAGGCAGTTAAGTCGCGTGATTTTGATGAAGCATTTGAAGGTGTGTTTGGCCAAAGCGCAGCGAAGCTATATCGCCGTTTTATTGCTGAATATACGTATAATGCCATGCAGCAAGAGCAAGGAGAGCAACCACTTGATAGTGAGCTATGGCTAGAGCTTGATTTATACGCAAGCAATCCAGCACTTTCACATGATGGCAGCAAGCTTGCAATAGTAGAGCGTGATGCCAAGCGTAATACTAAGCTCGTTATTTATAGCACCGAAGATAACACCAAAGCGATGGAGAGCTTTGAAAAGGCACAAAATGAGTTAATTAAGCAAGACCCACTCGATATACCAGATACGCCACCGAGCGTGTTTAAGCGTGAACAAAAACAAATACTTAATCAAATAAACCGGGCAGGTATAGCCAACCCGCAATGGGTAAATAGCACGACACTGTATTTTAATGCTTATAGTACTGAAGAGTCGGGTATTTATAATCGGGTGTCTGATATATTTAGCTATAATATTGAAACCGGCAACGTAGAAAAGCTAACCGAGTTTGCAGGGCTAAGACGCTTTAGTGCAACAAGCGACGGTGACACTTTGTATGCAGAGCAAATACGTGATGGCTATTCTGAATTAGTAAAGGTAGATATTAATACCGGCACCATAACGCCGTTGTTCAAAAAAAGCTTAAATACTGCATACGATTACCCCACGCTTAGCCCCGATAATAAAAAATTAGTTTATTTATCAGCTTCTTTAAACGAAAACTGGCAAATGTATATACAAGATGTTGATGGTGGTATTAGCCAGCCTGTACCTATGCCAAACGGGTATCAATATTTAACCCAACCTAGTTTTAGTGACAATGGCGAATCAATCTATTTTGTTGCGGGATTAAATAAAGCGACTGATATTTATAATTACCATATAGCCAGTAATACCTTAAAGCGTTTAACACATGGGCAAGAAGCGGTTGCTCACCCCATTGAAATGCAAGATGAAACGCTGCTTTATTTATCGATTAATGCCGACGGCCCTGATATAAAAAGCCTAGCGAATACCAGTATTAAAACGACGGTGACCGATTTAGCTGCTAATAGCAAAGCCCCGCTATTAATGGTTAATGAGCACACATTGCCAGAGGCTAAAGTATACGCGCAAGAGGCTGGCGAACAGCGCGATTATGCAATATTTGATCAGCATGCAACCTTTGCGTTGGGTTCTCAGTATTATTCTGCATCGACCAGCTTATTAAGTATGGGTATTAAAAGCAGTGATTTATTAAAGCAGCTAGACCTGCAAGCCGGTTATAGCATTGACTTAAACGATGATGCATTACATGGCGGGTTTGTAAACGCTAAATACAATGCGCTTGATGTTAAGTTTAAACTCGCTTTGTATGACTACAACTTAGATACCTCACGCCAATATCAAGCTTTAAGCCCAAGCAATTTAAATAACGAAATAGATGCTCTTGGTGGGTTTGTAGCAATGAGCTATCCACTTAAGTTTGGCCAATTAAGCTTAACCCCTGAGCTTGCTTATAACTATACTGATTACAAACAAAGCCATACTCGTTGGACGCGTGTCGGTTTTGCTCAAAGTTGGCAATATGACCGCCAAACGTTTGCTATAGGACAGCGTATTAATGCCCGTTGGTACGAAGGTAAAAGTGAAAACAATTGGCAAGGTTATGATCTCGATGCGAGCGTATTTGGGAAGGTGTATTACGCTCCTTTGTACATTAACTTTACACAAAAGCAGCGAGACGATGCACGCCTTGCGCTAGGCGGGTTTAACTCAAACCTTATAAACCAACACTACAATAGCGAATTTGTGCTTGCTGCTGATCTGCCTTTTTATAGTGCAACTGCCGAGCGTTACCAAGGGTATGGCGGCGGAGTTGCATATAAAGAAGGTATGCCGTGGCTGTATTACACTCAACATCAATTAGATGGTAGCGTTTACGCACAAAGTTACGGTTTAAAATACCAAGGTGATTTTAGCTTTGGCATGGGACCTGCGGGTGTTAACGATTTAACATTTAATGTGGGGGTGTCGCGTGTTGAGGGCAGCAGCTTTGATGATGAAATGCGTGCATGGCTGAGCTTTTATTATTCGCTTTAAATAAATTTAATGAGCTTAGTTGAACTGTGGGTAGTAAATCGATTAACCACAGTTCAATTTAGCCTGCTATTTATATTGTAGCGACAACAATTTGGCTTGATATACGTCTAACTTTTTATCGTCTCGTTCGTATTCAATTGCTTTTTTGAGAAGTCGCTTTGAACGCTCAGTTTTACCTTGCTGGTAGCGAACTTTAGCAAGCTCTAGGTATAGCTCAGAGATATAGGGGGCTTTAAATAAAGCGAGCTCTAAGTGGTCTTTTGCTCGATTAATATAACCGGTTTGTAATTCGTTTTTTGCTAGAGCAAGCAGTTCATAAGGATCTCTTTCTTTGTAATTTAATTGGCTGGTTAGTTGCTCTACAAGTACAGTTTTACCAAGTTGTTTAGCTAATAGTTGATAGTTATTAACTAAATTGACGCTCGATAAATTATTGTTTATTGCTGTTTCGTAAATTACTTCTGCGTTTTTTAAATCTCCCGCACGGCGATGTAACATACCCGCCATGTTAAAAAGCTCAGGATCATTCGGGGTAAATTTATTGGCTTGTAAAATAAAAGAATAAGCAGCGTTAAGATTTTCTTCAGCAAATGCTTTAGCTGCTAAGTTGCCATAAAACTTCGCAACTAAGTCGTTGTAGCTGGCGCTGCCAGAATAAAAACTACCGCGTGTAGGAAAATAATCAATCAGGGTACCTGGGCGAAAAACTTGAATAACGTTCTCTTTTTTCTCAACTTTTGGTGCATATACCATGGTTCTGAAATGATTAGCTACATAGACCATTCCACTTTCTTTTGCGTACACAGGTTCACTAGTAACTTCTTGAAAGCTTGTTTCTAGCCCCAGCGCATTTGCATAACTTTGTGTAAGAACCGCTAAACTAATACAGTTGCCGTGTGCGCGAGTAAGAGTTTGCGAAGAAGTTAATGTGTCACCATGGTAACTAAAATCGCTAAGTTGGTTTTCTAAATAGTTGTAAATAATACGATCGGTTCTAACACCATTTAGTTGCTGCTGGTCGGCATAAGCTAAAAAGCGTTTTTTTTCGGCGTTTGGCAATTCAAAAATACTCAACTCGCTGGGAGTGTCTATTTGTTTAAAGCGGGTGTGATTAATAAGCGCAGTAAGCTGGGGTTGCTCTACTGTAGGCGTTGTTGGAGTGCTTTTACATGCACTTAAAAATACCAAAAATAATGTAACTAATACTATAGATTTCATAAGCCACCTCAATGTGATTTTTAACATTACATTGGGGTGACTTTTTAATCAAGCGGTTATTGTTCGTTGTTTATTATGACGATTTTTTTGCGATTGTTTTTTACGTTTGCGGCGTGTGAACCATAAATAAAAGCCAGTAGCGCTTAGCCATAGTGGGCTTAGGCCTATAAAACTCCAAAGTATTTTACTTATTAGGCCAGCAAAGTAACCAAAATGAAGCTTACGAAAGCTGTCTAGCACTTTCCAGCCAAGACCTACTTGGCGTATATCCCAATTGGCAATATGCTCACCAGTGATTTTGTTATACGAAACGGTATTAGCGTATTCACTTGCCAGTGGGTTATTAGAATTTACTTCACCAAATACAGTAATGTTGTCGTCAGGTTCTAATGGCATAACCAAGTAAGTGCTGTTGAACGTGGCTATTTGTTGCTTGCTGTCATCTAAAATATCTTGGAAGGAAACATTTTTGCTATACAGGTTTTTGGTTAGGGCATAATGTTCTTCTTCAACATGTTCAAGTACTTCGTGATACCAAACGGCACCATTAAAATAACCACCGGTTATAGCTAAAACAATTAAAATAGGTGAGCCAATAACACCAGTCATTTTATGAATATCACTTAATACGATTTGTAATGTTGCGCGCCAACGCACGGTAAATAGGCGTTGCCAAAACTTTCGGTAAATAATAAGGCCGGTTATTCCAAGCACCAATAAAAATAAAGCAAAAAAGAACCCCAAAACGGTGCCTGTTTGGCCTGGTAAGCTTTTTAAATCATTGAGTAAAAAGGTGTAATGGAGTTCTAAAAACCAATCTGTAAAATAATGGCTCGTTCCCACGGGAGTTGATAAAATATCACCAGTATATTGATTTAAATGAAATTTATACCAAACTTGCGACTCGCGCTCGATTAAGTAAACCCGATCAGCAGTATCGTCGTTAAAAATTTCCCAGCTACCAATGACATACTCAGGATAAGCGTTCTGAGTGATGGAAATTAACTCATCCATATTCAAACGTTCAGGTTGAGTGCTAATCACAAAATGACTTTCGGGCATAAGTAAGCCATCTATCTCGCTTTTAAATACAAGCACACTGCCAGTAATACTTATTACAATTAATGGAATAATTGCAATGAGAGCAATCCAGCTATGAATTTTGAAAAGTGTTTTTCTCATGGGTTATTGTTATCTAAATTATTTATATGTAAATGATATCAATTGTTATTTGTATTTAATAGTGGCAGTACAAGAATTCGGAAAACTGATAAACTGTGCACATTACATAACATATTTTGTAAATATAAGTTTCCAGTTACTAAAAAGGGTTTTTGCTGTTTAGTTGAGTTAAATTAACTTCACTCTACAATGCCGCGCTCACAGTAAAAGCCTTTTAAAACAGATGTTTAATAAATGTTTTTATTAAGTAATTAAAGTAACCGTTATGTAACAGCGAGGTTGTTTTGGCGCACTATTTGCCTATTTTGTCTTCATTTATTTTACTTTTTAGCTTTTTACCATTGCTAAATAAAATTAGAAAAAACAGAAGTGTTTCTGGTTTATCTTTGCTGATGATGACATTTGGAGTCGCACAGAGTCTCTATTTCATAACGTATAACATTTATTTTGAGCGATACTTTATTGCTTTACCTTTTTTTGTAACAGGCGTATTAAGCGGCTTGATCTTGTACTTTTTTGCCCGTTACAACGCCGCAAAGCAAGAACGGCTTCAGTTAGTGCTTATGCTTGGCTTTTCGCTTATGCCGTTTTCGCTGTTATTAAGTCCAAACTTTGATACCGCATGGGTGCTCAACGCACTTACCTATGTAGGATTGGTGATGAGCTCAGTGCGCGTAATGCCACAAACCTACAAAACGCTGCGCACAGGTGATGTAAGTAATTTAAGTGCTCGTTATTTTAGTTTGCAGTTCATAGCGGGCATTTGTGGCTTAGTTGTTGAGTTAACAAATACCACACCAAGTACTTCACACTTACTTATGTTTATCATGTTGTTGCTGACTAATGCCGTGCAGTTTGGTTGTATGCAATATTATAAAATGCGACCAGTAATGGCTTAATTATAAAAAAGTGTAGTGTTTAATTAAGTTAATTGTGGCATTTTTAACTTATGAAAAATAACCCAGTGCAAACTAATGCAATTAACTATTCACCAAATTGATGCGTTTACACACGCTTTATTTAAAGGCAATTATGCAGCTGTTATCCCACTTGAGTCGTGGTTGGATGATGACCTAATGCTAAACATAGGCGCTGAAAACAACGTATCTGAAACTGCGTTTACCTGTAGGCAAACCGATGGGCGTTTTGCTATTCGTTGGTTTTCACCTTTAATGGAAATAGACTTTTGTGGCCATGCCACTTTGGCTGCTGCGTATGTATTATGTGAAGAACATAATGTATCGCAAATTCGCTTTATCGCTGATGCAGTGGGTGAGCTGATTGTAAATAAAAACAGCGATGGCAGCTTTGCTATGACATTCCCTAAACAAGCACCTGTAGAGGTTAAAAACCCGCCACAGGTACTGTTAAATGGCTTGTCTATACAACCTATTAAGGTACTTAAAAATCGTCAAGCTTACTTTGCTGTTTATGAATCGGCTAAGCAAGTAAAGAGCTTAAATACCGACTCGGCACTCTTAAAAACGCTAGCGCCACACGATGTAGTTGCCACTGCGCCTAGTGATGAATACGATTTTGTTTCTCGTTATTTTTGGCCTGCCAGCGGTGGCGATGAAGATTATGTCACGGGCTCTATTCATACAGGGCTTGCTCCATATTGGGCAAAACTGTTAGAGAAGACACAATTAACTGCCTATCAGGCATCTAGCCGAGGTGGTCATATACAGTGCGATGTTGGGGAGTCAACGGTAACTTTAACAGGCCATGCTGTTAGGTATTTAAAAGGCACAATTTACCTTTAATGGTGATAGGAATTAAGTTTATAAAAAAGGCCACAATCAATGTGGCCTTTTTTTGTTACAACTATTTACGCTTCTAGTGCTTTTGCAATTAAGCGATCAATATACTTTTTATGGGCTTTGGCTGCAGTATCTGCGCCCCATGACAGGCTTGTATCCGCTATTTCGGTTAACTGATAAAGCGCGGCTGTTTTAGCGAGGTTATCGAATTTGCTTGGTTTGCCTAAACCTGCAATTGCAATCAGTTGGTTTACATATTCAATTTGTAAATTGTGACTGATTGAGCTGGCCTCTGCGTCTTTTACAAAAATACTCGCCGTTAAATCCCCCATAAATTCATTTAAGCTATATTCGTTTCCGTATAAAGCGGTATCTGAAATACGCAGTAAAACGGCTGGGTGCAATAGTTGTGCAAGCACAGACTTTTGCATGCCCAAAATCATTTTGTGAGGTTTAGGGTCTTCATTTTTACCATAGTGATTAAACCCGCGGCGCTGTTGCTGCATGAAGTTATAAAGCGGTTGCATGCTTTGTAACACATCAGGTGCAAACACGTACTCGGCTAGAATTTCCATGGCTTGAGTTTGTTTTTCAAGCGGCACCGGGGTGAAAGGTTTGTCGGCGTTTGTATCACCTACAACGGCGCGCTCTACATAAACCCCACCAATTTGGCGAGATACAATACCCGCCTGCGATCTGTACTGACCAAATAAGCTATTAGCTGAGGTAACAAGTTGCTGGTAAGAGTCGCCTTCAACAGTGGCTTTATCTTTAAGCTCAGTAAACAGTTTATTAATAAGTGCCATGCGGTCTGCACCATACGCCGCTGGGTTTGATGACAAATCGCCAATCATTACGCGGGGATCGATATGACGGCCCGGCGCGCGCATATCGTCTGCATCGTTACCAAACGCTAAAGCATGCTCACTAGAACGCGCAAGAATTTTACTAAGACGAGCTTGCTCGGCAGATGCGTCAGCCAGCGCTACACTGTATCCGTAGTTAATAGCCCAGTCGTCGTATGGGCCTGGTTTAGTTTGAAAAATATCCCCTTGCTGCATGCCAATTGGTGCAATATTGGCCGGTGCATAGTCCATTACTGAGCCTGTTACGATACCTTGGGTTTTACTCTTGTCGTGCACTTCTTTCTCATTCCACAAAATAGATGATTTCATGTTGTGGTTAAGGCCCAGTGTATGACCTACTTCATGCAGAATAAGCTGTGTTAACCCTTGGCGTATCATTTCGTTTTCTTCAATGCTATCGCCAGCAGCTAAGCCTTTTGCAAGCATAAGGTTTTGTTGAATTTCATGACCTAATGAGCAGTTTAATTCACCAGTATGTGTACTATTGCTGTGGCTCATCGCGCCTTGTGTATAAAGGGTGTCGTAAATCCAGCGATTTTTCATAAATACAAACTCAAGCATAATGTCTGAGCCCAGTATTTCGCCTGTTAGCGGGTTGGCAAGTGCAGGCCCGTAGCCACCAAATGGTGGTTTAGGCGATGAGGTCCAACGCAGTACGTTGTAATTAATGTCGCCAGCATCCCAGTCGGCATCATCAGGTTGTATTTTTACTTCTAAGGCATTTTTAAAGCCTGCTTTTTCAAAAGAGCTGTTCCATGCAAGTACAGCGTCTTTAATTGTGTCGCGCCACTCTATTGGTGTGGTGTTTTCTATCCACCATGTAATTGGTTTTACAGGCTCTGAAAGTGCAGCACTTGGGTTTTTCTTTTGTAAATCCCAGCGCTTAATTACATCTTCGTAAGGCGTCCAATCAGTTGACGTCATTTGATCAAACTGGTTTGTGAAATAACCAATGCGCGCATCGTCTAAACGAGGCTGGTAGTTGTTTTGTGGGAGTGCTACAAATGAATGCTGAACCTTCACAGAAACACTACGCGGATCACTTACTGCGCCAGAGCCACGAACGGTTGGACTTGCATTGGTAAATACGTAATCTACGACAACGTCTAAGTTATTAGGGTAAGGACGCTGTTTAATAATGCGCGATTTTTTGCTGTCTAGCTTGCCTACTTTAAAACGTTTTTTCGCATTTTTATCTGCGGGATTTATAGTAGGAGATACTTTATGAAGTGCTTCACTTAAAAATAATTTATTGACGTTAAATGCAATTTTACCGTCTTCTTCTTTTTCTATTTTAATACTCGCGAGTACTGCTTCACTAATGTTTGCATTGCTGGCTTTTGAAATGGCACTGTTTTCGTCAAATTTATAACGAGGTGTTTTACTTATAATGTCGATACGGTCGAAGTACTTTCTAAACTCAATGAGTTTGGTTTCACGGTAAGATCCACGAAAGTGTCCCGCATCAGTCACCCCATCAACTGTATGAGCAAAATAAACGAAAGGAGTATCAAGCTGCGATTCGTTAATGACCATTAAGTGCTTACCCGTTTTTTCGTCCTGATAAAGGTTAAATATACCGGCAAATTCGGTTTGACCTTTGATCATTTCACTTAATGTTTTTGGTTTTTTTTCGTCTTTTTTGTCATTGGCAAAAGCATGGCCGCTTAGAGCAATACTGAGCGCAAGAGTTAGGGTGGTTAGTTTCATAATGTCATCTTTTCGTTTGTTAATTTATTTTTACTGTACGTAATTTCAATTTGTTTCGTACAACAAATCGATGAAATAATACCTTTTTTATTTAATGTATTGATTTTAAATAGTAAAAGTTTGTAACAAAATATAATTTTATGGCTATATAATCTAATTTATAATTAAGTAATTAATTACGAGAAGTATAATTAATGCACATTTGTAACAGTTGCTTACAAATGTCACGTAATTGTTTAATTAAGCTCTGTTATTATGGCGTTAATAGAAATTTGGGGTAATTAGGATATGCAAACAAATTCACTTAGATGGGTTTTTCCATTTGTTGCGCTTGCTATAGGAGTTGTTGGTTTTAAAGCAATAAACGCTCTTGCAAATGAACAAGAAAAAAAAGCGTTAGTTGATACGCGACCTACTGTTCAAGTTGAGCCGGTTTCGGCTAACGACCATCAGGTTGTAATTAACAGCTATGGCGAAGTAAAGCCGCTGGAAAATACACAACTGTCTGCACAGGTATCGGGAGAGGTACTGAGTTGGCATCCGAGCTTTGTTGCCGGTGGGGTTGTAGCACGTGGTGAAACCTTATTTTCGATTGAAAAAGATAACTACGAAGCTGCAGTGCTCGTGGCTGAAGCTGAACTTGCTCGTGCCCAAGCGGGTTTAATTGAAGAACAAGCGCAAGCAAAAGTAGCTGAAGACGAAGCAAAACGCTTTCCAAGTAAAGCGCGTACTGATTTATTTTTACGCAAGCCTCAAGTACTTAGTGCGCAAGCAAATGTTAAATCAGCGCAAGCAGCATTAAAACGTGCGCAGCGAGATTTAGAAAACTGTGATGTTAAAGCACCTTACGATGCACTTATTGTGAGCCGTAATGTAGGTGTGGGCCAATACGTGACAATGGGCTCGCAAGTCGCTGAGCTAAACAATATAGAAACTGCTGAAGTAATTATTCCTATTGCAGGCTTTGATAGTGTGTTTTTGCCTGAGCGTATTAAAGGGATTACCGCAACAGTTATTCAAAAAGGCCTTAATAGCTTTACTCGTGAAGGCGTTATTGACCGCGATTTAGGTATTGTAGATAACGCAACACGTATGAGTAGTTTAGTGGTGCGAATTGAAGACCCGTATGGCCTTAAAAATAAACAACCAGCAATTAAATTTGGCAGTTACGTACAGGTTAATTTTGCTGGTACAACATTAAATAATATCTACCGTTTACCTCAAGCGCTTGTTAACAACCAAACCGTTTGGGTGGTTGGTGAAAACCAAACCCTTGAACCAAGAAAGGTAACGGTAATACGAGAAGAAGGCGAGTACTTCTATATTAGTAGTGGCCTAAAAGCTGATGATAAGCTGGTGGTTACGTTACCAGAATACCCTCAAAAGGGAATGGAAGTTAAAATAGCAGGTGCCCAACCGGCACCTGAAAGCTCTGATGTGAGCACCTCAAATACGCAACAGCTTTAAGGTGTAATAACAATGAGTGAATCAACACAAACAAAACAAACAGGGTTAATAGCTTATTTTGCCAATAACTCGGTTGCTGCAAACTTAATGATGTTGTTTATTATCGTAATGGGTTTTTTAAGCTACAACACGATTCAGCGACAAATGTTTCCTAATATAGAAATTAACTATATTAACGTAAACGCTAATTACCCAGGCGCCTCTCCTCAGGAAATTGAAGAAAGTATTCTTATAAAAATTGAAGAATCACTTAAAGATATTACCGAAATAAAAAAAGGCGTGTATCGCGCATTTAGAAACGGCGGCTCTGCAAGGCTTGAAATTCATACAGACGCAGAACTCACCGATGTGCTTGATAAAGTAAAATTGCGTGTTGACGGTATTGCTACTTTTCCAGCCGGCATGGAACCGGTCACCATAAGTCAGATTGAATTTAGACAAGATGTAATAGGCATGACACTGGTTGCAGACTTGCCTTTATTTGAGCTTAAGCCGATAGCAAATAATATTGAAGATGAATTGCTGCAATTATCTAATGTATCGCTTGTGGTCAATGATGTACCGCTTGATGAAATAGCGATTGAAATCGACCCAGATACATTACGCCAGTACAACTTAACAATTTCAGATGTTATGAATGCCGTGCGTCGTTACTCAGCTAACTTTTCGGCAGGTCAGTTAAAAACTGATGCGGGCGTTATATCAGTTCGTGTTGAAAACCAATTTTATTCAGGCGAAGAATTTAGACAAATTCCGGTAAAAATTGGCGAGTATGGTGCCAAAGTTTTACTGCAAGATATTGCCACAATTAAAGATCAATTTACTGAAGGTGAACGTTATTTTAAGTTTAATGGTGAAAATGCCGTTTATTTATCAGTAAAAGCAACGCAATCACAAAATATTATTCCGGTAGCTGAATCGGTTAAAGCGTATATTGATAAAAAGAATAAAGAGCTCCCAACGGGTGTGCGTATAGAGCCTTTAATGGATATGACGTACTACCTAAATGCTCGCTTAGATATGATGAAATTAAACCTTCTTCAAGGTGCGATTTTAGTCGCAATTATGTTGTCGTTATTCTTACGCTTTAAGTTGGCATTGTGGGTAATGATAGGTTTACCAGTGTGCTTTTTAGGCGCGATGATGGTGATGCCACTATTTGGTATTAGCATAAATATCGTTTCGTTATTTGCGTTTATCATGGTGCTAGGGATTGTGGTGGATGACGCCATAGTTATAGGCGAAGCCGCATACAGTGAGGTTGAAAAAAGTGGCGGCGGTGTCGATAACGTTGTACGAGGTGCAAAGCGTGTAGCGACCCCAGCGACATTTGGTGTACTTACTACCATTGCTGTATTTGCGCCGTTTACGCTTTCGAGCGGCCCTGAAAGTGCCTTTTTTTACGGTATTGCTGTTGTTGTAATGCTGTGTTTGGTATTTAGCTTAATTGAATCGAAACTCATATTACCTGCGCATATTGCACATACACATTTTACTCCTATTAAAAAAGGTGGCTGGCGAGATAGATTTAATACCCGCTTTTTTGGTTTTGTAAACGGCCCATATAAACGTTTTGTTTCCAAGTGTGTTGAATGGCGTTGGACTGTTTTATTTAGTTTTATTGCTTTATTAGTCGTGACTTTTGCATTAATTGCTTCAAATCAGGTGCGCACTATTCCTTCACCTAAAGTACCGCATGATTTCCCACAAATTAATATTGAAATGAATGACAACGTATCCGACATTCAAACTATTAATGCTATTCGTGAAATAGAAGCTATGGTGCTTGAGGTAGATAAAGAAACAGAGCGTCAAACAGGTCAAAAAATTATCCGCGATTTACTCGTGTTTAACCAAGGCCGCACAGAGGCGCAATTATTAGCCCCATTAGTTGATGAAGACTTACGTCCTTACGATGCGTTTGAATTATCGCGCCGTTGGCGTGAAGCCATGCCTAATATTGCAGGTGTTAAATCGTTAACTATTCAAGACGACGTAGGCGGCGGTGGCGGCAACGGTGGTGGCGAGTTTGGTTACCTTCTATTTGGGTCTGATATCGATACATTAAACGAAGCTGGGCGTCGTTTTATTCAATTACTTCAGCAGCAAGAAGGCTTGTTTGATATAAGTTCAACCATAGATCCAGCAAGTAAAGAAGTGCAAATGAGTTTAAAACCCGTTGCCTTTGATTTGGGGTTAGACTTAGCCAGTATTGCTAATCAAGTAGGTGCCAGTTTTTATGGTGGCGAAGCACAACGCGTAATTAGAAATGGTGAAGAAGTCCGTGTAATGGTTCGTTACCCTAAACTTACACGCGAAGCATTTTCATCACTTAAACATACAGTGGTGACTACACCAACAGGGCGCGAAGTGTTATTGGGTGATGTGGTTGAGCTAACCGAAACTCCCGGTATTAGCTACATTCGCCGTGAAGGTGGCTATCGAACTGTTTATGTGTACGGCAGTATTGATGAAGAGCAAATTGAGCCGGGCGAAGTGGTTAAACAGGTAAAAGAAAACCTATTACCACAGCTTAAAGAAGAATACCCAAGCGTAAAATCAGAACTTGGTGGTGCTATTGAGGAGCAACAGGCGCAAGCCAATGAGCAAAAGTTGTTTTTTATTGGAGGCATGATACTAGTTTACATACTGCTTGCTGTACCACTAAAAAGCTATTCACAACCGCTTATTGTAATGTCGGTTATTCCGTTTAGCTTAACGGGGGCTATTTGGGGGCACTACTGGTTTGGTTTGGATATGAGCTTAATGTCTGGCTTTGGTCTTATTGCTGCAGCGGGCGTTGTAATTAATGACTCCTTGGTTATGACCGACTATGTAAACCAGGTACGTAAGCAAGGCGTTAGCGTTAAAAATGCCGTAATTGAAGCCGGCTGTGCGCGTTTCAGAGCAATATTACTCACCTCAATCACTACGTTTGCTGGTGTGTTGCCTATTATGTTTGAAACTAGCCTACAGGCTAAGTTTGTAATTCCTATGGCAGTTGCGCTGGGATTTGCAGTTATGTTTGCAACCTTAATTACGCTTATTCTTGTACCTTGTTTGTACATTATATTAGGTGATATTGGGGCATTATTTAAAAACACTTACCGACGTATTTTTAAACGAAGAAGTGTAGAAGTGTCTGTTGATAGCTAATTTTTGCTAAACAATAAAAAAGGACTGAGTGTTAACACTCAGTCCTTTTTTTATTTTTATTATGTTTTTAATTAGTCTTTAAATTGCTTGTGGCAATCTTTACAACCTTTCGCCCAAGCACCAAAGGCTTTACCAATAACCGCTTTGTCGCCAGATTGGACAGCTAGAGCAAGTTTGTCTGCGTTTGCGGCAAACGCATTGGCTTTTTCAACAAATACCGTATTTTCAGACCAAACAGCAGCTAGTGCCGATGTATCGCCTTTGTCTGTTCCTGCGTAGAAAGCTTCCCAAGGCATTTTTGAAAGCGCTGCTGCGTTATTTGCACGCATTTTGAATTGTTCTGCATCAAATGGAACCTTGCCCTTAAGCATTGCGCCCATATCGCCAATTTGAACTGATAGCATAGAAAAAGCACTTTGACGGTATTTAATCGCGTCGCTTGGCTCTTTAAACGCAGAGTTTGCAGATACACTCAGCGCGCATGTTGTTAGTAATGCACCCGCTAGAATCTTTTTAAATTTCATATTATTGCCCCTGTTAACTATTTTTTGACTATTGCTTTGTATCTTAGCTATTGGTTTTATTCAAGCTAATACAGAAAAATTAACTAAAAGTTAATCGTTCATATCAATATCAGCAAATATCATCCCTCGTCGCATACTGCGAGTTGCTAAGAAAACTTCACCTAATAACGACATAAACGCACATATTAACAACGCCATAGCGGCCACAAAACAGCTGGCGATAGTAACGCCTAAGTTTATTGATTGAATGTGAGATAAAAATAATAGCATAACCACTGCGCATACAAGCAAAGCGCTCAAAACACTTAAACTAAAGGCTATGTGTATACAACGGGAGCGTTTCAATAGAGCGCGAAGTTCTGTTGCGAGTGATTTATTAAAATCTTCATCGGTGCTTACTTTTAGTTTGCGCTCCAATTGCCTCGCACGGTCTGTAATACGAGCCAAGCGGTTTGATAAAACGCCAAGTGTAGCTGCAATACCGGTTATTAAAAACACTGGTGCAACAGCTGTTTGTATTACTTTAGCCATAGTTAAAATGTTGATCACATCATTATTCATAAAGTACCTAGTTATTATGCAGTTTTTGTTTACAAATATTCACAAAAGTGAAATGTGGTTTTATTTATTTATATCAGTTGCTTGGTGCTTGTTTGATTGTTTTTTTTATGTGCTTAATGCTTATTTGTAACCAAAGTGTTGCTTGGTGGGGGATGAACGTTTTATATTCGTCCATACATTGTAATTTGCTTTATTAATGTGACTACAATAATACATAAAATATCCTAGGGGAACTCATGAGTAACAACATAATAAAAAAGACAGCGATAGCGACGGCTGTTTCTAGCGCATTTGTGGCAACACTTGCAAGTGCCGCTGAATTACCAAAAGCAAATATTAACTACAAACAAGTAGAACAAGTAGTTGAAGTTGCAGCAGACAAAAAAGAGCCTTCAGCTCATATGATCGTTCTTAAAGCAACAACATCTGTGGATGCAGTATCAGCTGGAACTTATCAGGCTTCAAGTAGCCGTGAAATAACAGCTCAGGTTGAGCAGCTTCAAGACATAATGACTGCAGAGTTGAGTAACTTAGATTTTGATGCAAAAGTAATTGGCAAAACAAAGATTCTTGCTCCAACGTTAATCGTTCAAGCAACACCTGAAGCTTTAAAGCAGATTGCAAAAGATGATCGCGTTGCAAAAGTATTACCAATGTTTGACCGTGAACTTCACGTTGCAGCAAGCTCTGATTATATTAACGCTAAACCATTAATTACTGATGGTATTGTAAGTGGTAAAGGTCAGCGCGTTGCAGTACTAGATACAGGTATTGATTATACTCACGTAGCATTTGGCGGTGCGGGTACTGTTGAAGCATACCTAGCGGCACAAGAAGACCCTACAACAGTTACATGGCCGCAAGGCATTGTACAAGGTGGCTATGACTTTATTCGTGATGATGCAGATCCAATTGAAAATGATGCTGCAAATTCACCGTCAACAGGTGATCCAACAAATCATGGTACATCATCTGCAAACTCTGTAAACGGTATTGCACCAGAGGTTGAGCTATACGCATATTCTGTATGTGGCGGTGGTTGTCCAAGTGCAGCACAAGCAGCTGCATTAGAGGCTGCAATGGATCCTAACGGTGATGGCGATATTTCAGATCGTGTTGACGTGATGAACATGTCTCTTGGTGGTGAATTTGGTGATACTTACACTGGTGGTGGTACACAATACCTAGTTCAACGTGCTGTTGAATTAGGTGTTAACATGGTAATTTCTGCCGGTAACGATGGTGATAACCCATTCCGTGTTGGTGGCCCAAGTACAACTCCTAATGCCTTATCTGTTGGTGCAATGACACATCCAACAACAGAAGTTGGTATTGCAAGTGGAACAGTTGCAGGCGTTGAAGGCGATATTCAAGCGTCAGGTTTTGGCCCACAAGATGGCTTTACCCTATCAGGTGCTGATATTGATTTAGTATACCCTACAGCAAATCAAAACGGCTGTGACGCTTTTGCAGACGATGTTGACTTTACAGGTAAAGCGGTACTAATAGATCGTGGTGCCTGTGCATTTACACAAAAAGTACTAAACGCACAAGCTAAAGGTGCAGAGTTTGTATTTATTGCAAATAACGTTGACGATGGCACACCAGCCCCAATGGGTGGTTTTGATGCTGACGTAACTATTAAAAACGTCGGAATTAATTTTGCAGCGGGTGCTGCACTGAAAGCACAGCTAGAAGCTGGCGGCCCTGCAACATTTGATATTAGTGTTGAGATTAAAACGACTGCGGGTGCTGTGGCAACATTCTCTTCACGTGGCCCTTCTATGGATGGTTTACTTAAACCAGAAATTACAGCGCCAGGTACGAGCATTGTCGTAGCAGCAACAGGAACTCAAACAGGTACTAACCCTGTATCGGGTACCTCGTTCTCAGGTCCAATTACAGCCGGTGCGGTTGCCATGATCCGTGAGGCTCACCCAAACCGTAATGCGTTTGAAATTAAAGCCACTATTATGAACGCGGCAAACCTTGAAGTTACTAACGAGCCATTGGCTATCAATCCTGATTCAGAGCTGGCACCTATTAGTATGATTGGTGCTGGTTTAGTTGATGTGACTAAAGCTGTGAACTTACCTGTTGCAGCATGGGTACATAATGCTGAGTTTGATACAAAACAAGCTGCCCTTTCTTATGGTTTAGTGAGCCTTGCAGAAGCCGGTTCTATCACTAAAACGGTCACTGTTAAAAACTTCTCTGCTGAAGCGAAAACATATAACCTTCGTACTGAAGCACGTTACGAAAGCGACGAAAAAACTGAAGCTGTTAGCTGGGATTTCCCAGAATCAGTCACAATTCCAGCTGGGCAAGCAGTAAACTTTGATATCACAATGATGGTTGACCCAAGTAAACTACCTGCATGGGAATTAGAGAATCCATTTAGTGCTGATGACATTGCTGCTCGCAGTGCTGCACTAACATCGATTGAGTTTGATGGTGCGTTAGTATTTGATGATGCGTCAACAGATACAACTCACGATTTACACGTCGTGTATCATGCAATGCCGAAAGCAGCGACAGAGCTAAGTTATACTGCCGAGCTAATTGACAATAAAGTTGCACTAGTACTTGAAAATACGGGTCAGACTGAAATCACTCCTCAAGCCGAAAGCATCATTGCAGTAGGCACAGAGAAAACAATGGAAGAGGCTGAGTATAATATTCTGTCGAGCACATTCTCTGCATTTGGTGCAGACTTCTGTGATTCAGGTATTTACATCACTTCATCAATTCAATTACGTGACCCGCTAACGCACACTTTCCAAGCTGGTTACAGAGTTGAAATTGATACAGATAATGATGGTGTTGCTGATCAGTTCTTACAAAACTTAAATGACCGTGGCCGTACAACGGCTTCACCAGGCCGTAGCCGTACATTAATTGGTACTACTGACGGTGCTGGTAATGATGGTTGGGCATGGGGTACACCACTTCTTCATTCAGCAGGTGAGGATACAATCACATTTACTGGTTGTTCTGAGCTCATGAACATTGATGGGTCGTTACTTGGTCAGCCAATGAACTTTAGAGTATCTGTTGGTTACCCAAGCTACCAGTCAGGTGTTTTCTCTGAGACAGACAGTGTAACTGGCTCAGTGGTATTTGGTGTTCAGCCAGAAGTTCAAATGACTTCGCTTGAAACTGGCGAAGCCGTTGTTTCACTTCTACCTGGCGAAAAAGCAATGGTATCTGCAAGTGGTCCATTTGTTTTATCTCAAGGTGCTGGCACTAACATCATTAAAGCAATGACAAGTGAAGAGCTTGCATTACCAGCTATTGAGGCGCCTATCTTAGTGGGTGGTGAATTCTCAGTTTCTGAAGATGCGGCTGATGGTACAGTAGTTGGTGCGCTTACAATTGAAGAAGCCGAGTTTGATTTAGCGGTTTCTGAGTACTACGTTCAATCAAACACAAATATTGGATTAGGTGTTGATGAGCAAGGTCAAATTGTTGTTGTTGATACTGCTATGTTAGCAGGTAATACAGTTGTTGAGATGGAAGTTGTTGCGATTGATATCCGCGGTAATGTATCAGAGCCTGCAATGATTTCTGTTACAGTTGATGAGTTTGTAGCGCCTGTTACAACCGTGACACCTGAAACAGTTAAGAAAAGCTCAGGCTCACTAGCTTGGTTAACACTTTTAGTTGCACCGTTCGCATTCATGCGTCGTCGTAAGCAAAAGTAAGCTTAAAACCATTTGAGTACTAAATAAAGGGAGCTTCGGCTCCCTTTTTACATAGCTTCACAAACTAAATCACAAAAGGTATTAATTTTAGGTATATTTAGGTAACAAAAATAATAAGGACTTTGCCTCATGACACGTACTCCCTTTGCACTTGCTGCACTCTCGCTTGCTATTTTAAGCGGGTGTAATAAAGCCCCCGAAGAAACTCAAAAAAATACGGTTCAAGTTGAGTCAGCTCAAGCTGTAACAGCGGTTGCACCAATTGCTAAAAAAGTACCCCATGAAATGACCATTCATGGCGATACACGTATCGATAATTACTACTGGCTCAGAGATGACGAGCGAAAAGCACCTGAGATCATTAACTACTTAGAAGCCGAAAATGCGTATTCTGACGCTATGCTTGCGCATACTAAAAAATTACAAAGTAGTTTATTTGAAGAGCTTAAAGGGCGAATTCAAAAAGATGATGACTCTGTTCCGGTAAAAGACGGCCAGTACTATTACTCGTCGCAAACTCGCGGCGATAATGAGTACGCTACTTACTTACGCAGTAGTGATTTTGCAGGCACCGATCAGGAAGTTATTTTAGACGTAAATGAATTGGCTAAAGGTCATGACTATTTTGCGGTGAGTGGCCTAAATGTCAGCCCAAATGACAACTTAATGGCGTATGGTGAAGATACGGTGAGTCGCCGTGTTTACAACATAAAAATTAAGGATTTAAGCACGGGTAAATTATTAGAAGACACGCTTGAAGGCACCAGTGGTTATGTTGTGTGGGCAAACGACAATAAAACAGTCTATTACATCAAAAAAGACGCGCAAACCTTACTCGGGTATCAGGTTTATCGTCATACGCTTGGTACACCACAAAGCGATGACGAGCTTGTTTACGAAGAAACAGACACAAGCTATTACACAGGTATGAGCAAGAGCAAAGACGGCTCAGAAATTTATATTTGGCATAGCAGTACTGATGCATCGGGTTTGTCAGTACTTAGTGCAAATGATGTAAACGCTAAGCCTAAGCGCTTAATTGAACGTGAAGCTAACCTTGAATACAGCATTTCCAAATTAGGCAATACTTATTACATTGTCACTAATTTAAATGCCGTTAACTTTCAGCTTATGAAAGTAGATATTGATAAAGCCGGTGATAAAGCAAATTGGCAAAGAGTAATCCCTGCGCGCGAGGGTATTAAACTCGAAGATATTGAGTTGTTTGATGACTACTTAGTATACCAACAACGCGAAATGGGTCAATCAACACTGATTGCGCGTAATTTAACATCGGGCAAAGAGTTACCACTAAGCTTTAACGATAGTGCATATACAATTAATGCGTACGGTAATAACGAATTAGACAGCAATACGCTGCGTGTTTACTACACCAGTATGACGACGCCGGGTTCATCTTATGATGTTAATTTGGCCACTGGCGAAAAAACATTATTAAAACAACAAACAGTATTAGGTGACTTTAACGCAGACAACTATGCCTCAGAGCGTATTTTTGTAACAGCACGCGATGGCGTAGAAGTACCGGTGAGTTTGGTGTATCGAAAAGAGTTATTTAAAAAAGATGGCACTAACCCATTATTGCAATACGGTTATGGTTCGTATGGCGCAACAATGGATCCGAGCTTTTCTTCTGCACGATTAACGTTGCTTGACCGCGGTTTTGTATTTGCAATTGCCCACGTACGTGGTTCGCAAATGTTAGGTCGCCCGTGGTACGAAGCGGGTAAGCTACTTACCAAAAAGAACACGTTTAACGACTTTGTAGATGTAACTAAGTCATTGGTTGAGCAAAAGTATGGTGCAAAAGACAGCATATTTGCACAAGGCGGCAGTGCGGGTGGACTATTAATGGGTGCAGTGGCAAACCAAGCCCCTGAGCTTTATAAAGGCATGGTTGCACGTGTTGCGTTTGTTGATGTGGTTACCACTATGCTGGATGAAACGATTCCGCTTACAACTAACGAGTATGGCGAGTGGGGTAACCCTAACGAGAAAGAATATTACGATTATATGTTGTCGTATTCACCGTACGATCAAGTCAGTAAGCAAGACTACCCTAATATGTTAGTTACTACAGGCTTACACGATTCACAGGTTCAATATTTTGAGCCAGCAAAATGGGTTGCTAAGCTGCGTGACTACAAAACAGATGATAATAAACTATTATTTAAAATAGATATGGAAGCCGGACATGGCGGGGCATCTGGGCGATTTAAGCGCCTAGAAGATGCCGCGTTAAATTATGCATTTATGCTTGATTTAGCGGGTATAAAAAAATAACAAACCCTAGGGGCTGTTGATTTTATTTGCAAAGGTCAGCGGTCCCACAATTCAACTAAGTAATGAGCTAAGGCGTAACGTTAAGTTACGCCTTTTTTTGTGGCAAATTAAAGCTAAACATAGTGCCTTTGCCTAGTTCACTTTGTACATTTATTTCACTGTCCATGAGTTTTAATAGCCCGCGGCAAATAGCAAGGCCCAACCCCCCTTGTTGTCGGCCGGCTTTGTTAGAATTACTAGCTTGGTAATGAGGATCAAAAATGGCATTTAACTCTTCGTGTTTAATACCCACGCCGGTATCAGAAACCTGCACAAATAATTGATTGTCATTACCGCGTTTTACACGTACAGCAATACTGCCGTCACGCGGGGTATGCCTAATGGCGTTATCGATTAAGTTACTTAAAACACGCTCAAGTTTGGCTATGTCGGCAATGACAGGAAAGTCACAAATTTCTGGTTCAACCGATAAATTAATGCCTTTTTTCTCTACGGCCAAACTAAACTTAGCAATACAATCGTAAATAAGTTCACCTAGGTTAAATGTTTCTTTGTTAATGCTTATTTCGCCATTTTCGAGGTGTGCGAGTTCAAAAATTTGCTCTATTAGTTGCTTAAGTTGGCCACAGTTATTCAGTGATACTTGCAAGTACTCTTGCTGCTCTTGCGCACTTAGTTTGTCACCTGACTGATTTAACACCTCTAAAAAACCTTGTAACGAAGCAAGTGGTGTACGTAAGTCATGAGATAAGTGAGTAAGTAGCTCTTTGCGTTGTTTATCGCCTTGCTCTAGTGCTTTAAATTGCTCGTTTATACGTGTGAGCATTGCTTGAATAGTTCGGCTTAAGCTGTGGACTTCATTACTTTTTTGAGTTGAATATATACTCAGTTTTGTGTCGTTTAGGCTGTAGTTTGCAGCCTCAATATTGCTTACATCTTTTGCAAGGCGTTGAATAGGGTTTGTAAAAAATCGCAATAAAATAAGCATCGCAATAAATAAAAAAACGAGTGCTGAGCCTAGCCATATGGCAGCCAATAATAACGAGTCGTTACTTTTTATATGATTAAGAGAGGTGTCGTATGCCTCACCACCAATAATCACATATAAATACCCTTGCAATGTGTTGTTATTAAAAACAGGCGCCACAGAAAATATTTTTTGTTGATCAGGGTTTCTTGGGTTGTCGCCATAAACCGGTGTAGCACTTGGGTTAGCTATAAGGTGCTTTAATGGCGTTAAATTAATATGTGTACGCTTCACTTTTCCGGGCTCTGCGGAGTAAGTTAATATTTTTCCGTTTTCGTCTACAAAGTAAAATTCAAAGGCGGGGCCGAGTAACATTAAGGTATGAAATAGGTTTTCAAGGGCTTCGTAATCGTATACGCCTTCTTTTATCAATGGGTTATCTTGTACTAAATGCTCAGCTAGCGCTAAATGTAAATTTTGTTCTCCATGATGTTTAGAGTTGAGTTCTAGCTGTTTACTCCAGCTATAAACCAGCGCGCAAATAAAACAAAAAATGACGGCTAACGACACTGCTAATTTTTGGTACAAAGAAAGTCTCATAATAAAAATCTTAATTAAGTTGGCTTGGATTGAGTTTGTATCCCACACCCCAAACGGTTTCTATAATAGGTGTCGATTGGTGCAATTCAAGCTTTGCGCGTAACCGATTAATATGTGAATTAACAGTATGTTCGTAACCGCTATGTTGGTAGCCCCAGACTTTATCAAGTAGTTGCTGGCGACTAAATACATGGTTAGGGTGGCGTGCAAAATACACCAGCAAATCAAACTCGGTGGCAGTTAGGTTAATTGCCTGTTCGGCTAAATACACTTGATGAGAGTCAAACTCAATGTTTAATGAGCCAACTTTAAGGGTTTGTTCACTTGCAACAGAGGGTTCATCGGTATTTTGGCTGGCGAGTAACTGTGCTCTGTGTCGAAGTTGGGTTTTTACTCTGGCCTGTAGTTCACGTGCAAAAAAGGGTTTACAAATATAGTCGTCTGCGCCCATTTCTAGGCCAATAACCCTATCCATGTCGCTACTTAGTGCGGTGAGTAAAATAACGGAGGTCGTTGGATAGTGCTCTTTTATTTTACGACATAAACTTAATCCATCCATTTGCGGCAGGTTTATATCCAGTAAAATAAGCCCGTACGGATGCTTGGCAATTTTTTTTAGAGCCAGTTCAGCACTTATAACATGATCCACATGTAAATTTAGCGATGTAAGCTGTGTGGTAATTAATTTACCAATTTCTCTGTCGTCTTCAACTATGAGTAATTTTTCATGACGCATTGTTTATCCTCGTAAAAAAAAGGGGGCTTCCATGCGCCCCTACTTCCCCATTACAAGCTGGTATATCAAGGTCAATACTGATAAACGAATTACTGAGTGCGGGTAATAACCACTTTTGCTAATGGGTTATCAAACTTATGTTCAGGGCTAAGTACTGAACTAGATAAGCCATCTTCATTTGTAACTACACCTGGGTGCCTTGCTACAAAATTAACATCATCACGGGCTTCATTAAAACCTTCTCCGCCATCAGCAGGACCGGGTATCGTACCAGCTGCTTCTGTATTTGCTTCAGTACCTGCATCATAAGCAACAGTGGTGCGAATTAAAGAGTCTCCCACGGCTAATGTAGATACGTCTAAAGCACTAAGACCGGTAAATCCATCATTTGTGTTCACCATCATAGTGGCAAGTGAAAGCTTGAGTGCTTCAAGTGAGTCTGTCGTTAGTGTAATCGTGGTATTTACGCCAGGTCCAACAGGGCCTTCGCTTGATGCATTTGCAATGGCGTTTTCTAATGCAAGTAGTTGGCTGTTGTCGCCTCCTTCAGCCATTGTTTCTAATGCAACCGATGCAGGACTACCTATTTGCCAAAGTGTGCCTTCTGTATGTGCAATAATGGCAATAGGCGATAGTGGCTGCCCTGCGGTTAAATTACTGACGGTTACATCAAATGTATAGCTTACAGGCTCAGGAGTCGGCGGTATGACAACTTGAACAGGATCGTTACTGTCGTTGTCGCCACAGGCTGCAAGTGAAGCTGCAAGTGCAACAACCACGATGCTTTTTTTAAAGTTATTTAAAGATGCCATGATTACGCTCCTACTTAACCGTAACGGTTAGTTTAGCTACAGGGTTTAACCATCTGTGAACCGTGTTGCTTAAATCACTATTACCAGCGGTTAAGTCGTCGTCACCTAGTGTACCAGGGTGAATATGCACATTAATGTTGCTATCGGTGCTTGTTAAGCCTGCGCCACCTGTACCCGCATCACCACCTGGTGCTGCAGGAATACCTGGCGTACCAGGTGCTCCAGAACCTTCAACCACTAGCTCATTATTTTGCTCAGTGCCCGCATCGTATGCATTTAAATAAACTGTGTAAGTACCTGCTTCGGTTGGTATTTTCCAGCTATCAAGGCCAACAAAGCCATCGTTTGTAGGTAGTAACATAGCGGTCACTGATAAGTAATCGTTACCGTCTGTCGTCATTAGTGTTGTCATGGTTGATGACGATGGTGCTAATAGACCTTCTGCTGGGTTTGCAGCCATATCGCTTCCTGCTGCAGTGGCTTGTGCCATTAGCTCAGCAATGTTGCCACCTTCAGCCATTGTTTGTAATGCGGTAGAAGCTTCAGTTGCAACTTCAAAAAGCTTATCTTCACTGTTATGTGCTGTAACGAGTAGCGGAGTGAAGTGAATGCCTTGGGTAAGGTTGGTTATTGTTAAGTCTAACTCTGCAGCCATGGTTGACTGGCTAGCTACCGCTAAAAGAGTTGCAAGTGTAAAAGTTGAAGCTTTCATTTTTTATTTCCTGTAAGTGATGATTCGAGATAAGTATTGAACAATCGTCTCCAGAAACTCTCACAAACTTATCACTTTTTTATCACAGGAATGTAGGCTGTGATTTTTGTAAATAAATACGCCAGAAAATTTATAGACCTGTGTATAATTAAACCGCATTATAAAAATTAAAGGATTGTGTTATGGAAGAAAATCAACAGGTTAAAGTAGTAAATAAAGATGAGCGCACATGGGCAATGTTGTGCCATTTAAGCGCGTTTGCTGGATTTATTGTGCCGTTTGGTTCAATAATAGGACCATTAATTATTTGGTTAATTAAAAAAGATGAAATGCAAATGGTCAATGAGCACGGTAAAAAAGCGCTTAATTTTCAGATAACCATGGCAATCGCCTATATAATTTGTTTTGTATTGATGTTTGTTGTGATCGGTGTAATTTTATTACCTATTGTGGCTATCTTTTCTTTTATTATGGTGGTTTTAGCGAGTATTAAAGCCAATGAAGGTAAAGAGTTTAATTATCCACTGAGTTTAAATTTGATAAAATAAGCGCTCAATTATTTATATAAACAGACCCTAGCCTAAGGCTGGGGTTTTTCCTTTCCCCGCAAGGTTATTATGCTTTATCTAACGCTGTTTTTAAGCGCATTTATTTCAGCTACGCTATTGCCTAGTTCTTCAGAGGTGATCATGGTGGGAATGATCACACAAAGCCAGGTTAACCTTTGGCTTTTATGGTTGGTTGCAACACTAGGTAATGTATTGGGAAGCTGTGTTAACTATTGGTTAGGCACGCAAGTTTTACGTTTTAAACATAAAAAGTGGTTTCCGGTATCAGAACAAGGGCTTGAAAAGGCACAAAATCAGTTTAATAAATATGGCGTATATAGCCTATTGTTTGCATGGTTGCCTGTTGTTGGCGACCCATTAACAGTTATTGGCGGTATTTTTAAAGTGAGGTTTAGCGTGTTTTTACTTTTAGTAACACTTGGCAAAGGCGCACGCTATTTAGCGGTTATTGCCCTTGCCGTGGGAGTCGAAGCTCTTATTTAAGCTATACGCACACTACTTTGTCCAATCAAGTGTTAACGATACAGAGTCAGCAAAGCGAAGCGCATGCGGTTTATCTACACGGGCTTTGGTATAATTTACACTCGGGTGTGAATGACAAACAGCAAGAATTTCAGCGACTAGCTTTTCTAGTAATAAAAAGTGTCCTTGCTCAACTAAACTAATCACCTCTTTGGTGATCACTTTATAGTTAAGTGCTTGGTCTACTTCATCGGTTTTACATGCGTTGTCGGCAGGGTAGTGAATCTCAAGGTTGATCACTACGTCTTGCTTTTTTTCACGCTCTTCAGGATTAAAACCAATAAATGTACGTAAGCGTAAGTTAGTAACATTAATAATTGCGTTGGCCATAGATTACCCTTTAATAAGCTGCAAAAATTCGTTGCGTGTTTTAGGGTCGCTTCTAAAGTTACCCAGCATTACCGATGTACGCATGCTTGAGTTTTGCTTTTCTACACCGCGCATCATCATGCACATGTGCTTAGCTTCAACAATAACGCCTACACCTTTTGCGCCAGTCACTTCTTCAACGGCTTTGGCAATTTGATGCGTTAACTGTTCTTGTATTTGAAAACGACGCGAAAACATATCAACAATACGCGCAAATTTAGATAACCCCAGCACCTTGCCGTTTGGAATATAAGCAATATGGCAGCGGCCAATAAACGGTAGCAAGTGGTGCTCACACATAGAGTAAAGTTCTATATTTTGCACAAGTACCATGTCATCTGCATCAGAGGTAAATACGGCATTATTAGTAATTTCATCAAGCGTTTGGCGATACCCTTGTGTCAGGTATTCCATTGCTTTTGCAGCACGTTTTGGTGTGTCTAATAAACCTTCGCGTTCAGCGTCTTCGCCTACGGCGGTTATAATTTTTTGGTAGCTGTCTTTTAATTCGTTATGCATAGGTGTCTCAGTGTTTTTTACTTTAAATGACGTCCGCCATCAACAGGGATAGAGCGCCCTGTTATGTACTGACTTTGTAATAGTAAATCAATGCTGTTTATAATTTCTTGGCACCCAGGTTCGATGCCCATCAATGATTTTTTAAGTGTTTTAGCGCGGTATTGTTCGTCGTCGTGCTCATTAAAAATAATAAGCGAAGGCGCAACCGCATTTACTTTTATATTGGGTGCGTATTTAGCACTAAACGATTTTGTTAGATTATCAAGTGCGCCCTTGCTTGCCGCATACGCCAAATGCTTAGGGCTTCCTGTTTCAACCACATAGTCAGTAAGGTGTACAATATCAGCCGCTGCACCGCTAGCTTGCTGGTACGCTAAAAGTAAGTCAGCGCACTGCATATTAATTAAGTAGGGTGTTTTGGCATGAATGCGCATCATGTTATCAAAAAGCTTAGCGTGGTCTGGATTATTTGCTTCACAGTCCCAGCTAGATGCATTGTGTATAACAGCCTTTAAGGATTGGGTATGGGCTTTCAATGTATTAATAAACTCATTAATTCCCGCATCAGTACTGAAATCGGCATGGATACAAGTCACTCCCTGCTGCGCTAGTTTTTCTACGGCATCATGGCGAGTACGATAAGTAATAATCACTTTTTGCCCTTGGGTTAAGTAATGCTGAGCAAGGGCTAGGCCGATTCGTTGGCCTGCGCCAGTAATTAAAATAGGCGATGTCATATAATGCAGTGTTCTCTTTGGCAAGTTTTTAATAAATATTAGTACGTTAAGTACAATGTGTACGTAATATTTGAATAGGGCGATCAAAAAAGCAATTAAACTAGATGCTGTTAATTGCTTTTTATATCACTTATATCAATCGTAAATTGTTGGTATTGGCTGGCGTTTATGTTGCGTGCGCAGATATATACCGATTAACTTTTGCTCCACCTCTTCAGAGACAGGTTTGCCCTCTAAAAAATCATCAATTTGATTGTAACTTAAACCGAGCGCTTCTTCGTCGGTGAGGCCCGGTCGGTCGCTTTCTAAATCGGCTGTAGGGGCTTTTTCAACAAGCACTGCTGGCGCACCTAGGGCAGTCGCTAGTGCGCGAACTTGGCGCTTAGATAAACCAAAAAGAGGCGCTAAATCACAAGCACCATCGCCAAATTTAGTGTAAAAGCCTGTAATGTTTTCTGCGCTATGATCGGTACCTACAACCAAGCCTTGGCTAAAACCAGCAATTTCGTATTGAGAAACCATACGTTGGCGTGCTTTAACGTTACCTTTAATAAAATCTATTTGAGCTTGCTCTGGTAATGCGTCACCGCTGCTAGTCATTGCGATTAACACTTGCTCATGTAACGCATCAGCAGCAGGCTGAATATTAACGGTCATACGCTTACTTGGCTGAATAAAATCTACCGCCATTTGTGCTTCGTCTTCATCAGCTTGCACGCCGTAAGGTAGGCGCACAGCAATAAATTGATATTTGTTGGTGCTGTGTTCTTTATTTAATTCGTTAACAGCTAATTGGCATAAACGGCCGCAAGTTGAAGAATCAACCCCGCCACTAATACCAAGCACAAGCGAGCGTGAGTGGGCCGCAACTAAACGTGCTTTTATAAAGTTAACTCGACGAGAGATCTCAGCGTTTACATCAATGGTTGGCTGAACTTTCATTTCAGCCATTATTTCGGCGCGCATTGCCGGCTCCTTGTAAGATTTTAAATGTGATACGCAATAAACTTATTATGTGATTTAGTTTTACTTATTTAAAGCCCTAAATGTGCTTTTATCTGGTTAAGTTCTGCTTTTAACTCTTCTACTTCGCGTAATAAATCGTTTAGCTCTTTATCTTTAATGGCTTCGCTGGGTAAATTAATGGTATCGCTATCAGGCGTAATTGGTTGCTCACCAAATAAATGAATATATCGGCTTTCACGTTTACCTGCTTCGCGCGGTAACTTGGCAACTTGCTCATTTTCAATTAATTTATTTAGCGCATTTTCAACTTCATCTACATTATTAAAATCAGCGAGACGGGCGCTGCGTGTTCTTAATTCACCGGGTGTTTGGGCGCCGCGTAACAGCAATAGGCAAATAATGGCACGTTGTTGTGCTGAAAACTGTAAGCTACTAAATTCGGTATTACAAAAACGATGGTCGTATTTATTTACTCGCCCCGAAAGTGCTTCATCAACAGTAACTAGGCGCATGTCACTAAGTTCATCTAGCGCAACTTGCACATCACTTTCGGTTAAATTAAGAACAGGATCGCGATTCGATTTTTGATTACATGCATTGGTTAACCCATTCAGTGACAAAGGATAATGCTCTGGTGTAGTGCTTTGTTTTTCTAGGAGACAACCAATAACACGTTGTTGGTGTGGTGATAACTGCATAAGTACCCTTAAAAATATTAATTGTTAATGCTAATTAGTGGTAAGCCTTATTTAACTGCCAAGCCAGTGCTGCAACTTGGGCTTTAAGGCGGCCATATCAAGCGGCTTAGTTAAGTAATCGTCCATGCCCGCAGCAATACATTTTTCTCTATCGCCTTGCATGGCATTAGCCGTTAAAGCAATAATTGATACAGCATTATATTTTTCACCTGCTCCGCCTTGTCTGATTGCCTGCGTGGCTTGATAACCATCCATTATTGGCATTTGGCAATCCATTAAAATAAGTTTATACGGGTTATTTTGTTTGGCGTTTAGTTTGCTAATTGCTTGCTCACCATTTTCAGCAATATCAAAGATCACCCCGGCCTCTTTTAACAATGCAGAGGCCACAACTTGATTTATCTTATTGTCTTCTACTAACAATAAAACGGGCTCTGATGAATCTTTAATAGGTGCTTTTGTAAGTGTATTAGTGAGTTGCGCCTGATTTAATTGCTGCTCTAAAAATTTTTCATTAGTGAGTGAATCAAACAGATCTGATGGCGTAAGAGGTTTAAAAATCATGCAGTCGACATTCATTTTAAGCGTTGATTCTTTTTGTGAATAACTCATCGGCGCCATAATTACTGATTTACATTTAAACTTTTTAATAAAGTTTTGTAAGGCGGTTGTTTGCGTTTTTGCAGCAACAGAAAAAAAGTGATAATCAACTAAAATTGCATCGTATGAATGAGTCGTCTCTTCTAAATGTATCAGCACCTCATTATAGTCATTAATAAACTCCACATGGGCCCCCCAAATTGTCAGCTGTTTAGTGGCTATACTGGTATTTAAGTGGCACTCATCAATAAATAAAATACGTTTGTTGTTTATTAGATGGCTTGGTAAATCTTGCTCTTTACTTAATCTAGGCTGTATTTTTACACTAAATGAAAACGTACTGCCTTCGCCTTCAACACTGTTGACACTGACGCTTCCGCCCATTAATTCACATAGTTGTTTTACTATCGTTAGCCCAAGGCCTGTACCGCCAAATTGGCGCGTAGTTGAAGTGTCGGCCTGTGTAAATGAATTAAATAATGATGTTTGCTGGTTTTTATTAATACCAATACCAGTATCAATTACTGAGCACTCTAAAAAGGAGCCATCAGTAGAGTCGTCCACTCTGGCTATAATAATAACGTCACCGTTTTTAGTAAATTTAACAGCATTGCCAATCAGGTTATTAAGAATTTGCCTAAGCCTATTCGGATCACTAATTATTTCACTTACTGTAATTTGGGTTGCGTCTAAAATTAGTTTTGTATTGTTTTGCTCTACTTTTAGTGCAAACGATTCAACCACTTCACCTAATAATTTTGGGAGATTAAACTGAATACTATCAATATTAAGTTTACCCGCTTCCATTTTAGAGAAGTCTAATATGTCATTAATAATATTTAGCAAAGACTCTGCCGATGATTGCGCAAGCTCTATATGATGTGCTTGTTGTTGATCTAACTTTGTTTGCTTAATTATATTTAGCATGCCTAGCACCCCATTCATAGGAGTGCGAATTTCGTGGCTCATAGTTGCTAAAAATTCACTTTTTGCTGCCACCGCTTGTTCGGCTAATTCCTTAGCTTCTACTAATTCTTGCTCTGCTTCTATGCGTTGCTGGCTTGAATGTAAACTGCCTATAAGCGTAGCCACTGTGATTAAAAAACTTTCTTCGTTTTTTGTCCACAAGCGTGTGGTTTTGCATTGCTCAGCACATATTATTCCTAATACTCCGTTGCCGGCAGGGATTGTTACGCACAGCATCGATTTTATTCCCAATGGCAATAAGTAATATGGCGACAAAGGAGATAGCGCTGAATTATGAATAACGTCGGGAATATTAAAAACAGCTTGGTGATCAAGCATATTAAAAAAGTCAGGAAGGTGTTTTCTAAGCCAGGTTAGTTCAACGCTCTCGGCCTGTGTTAATTCGCTATGAAGTGCAAACGGTATTAACTGTGTTTGGTCTTCGTTATAAAAACGAATGCTGGCACGCTCAATTTTTAAAGCATGGCAAATAGCCTCAGTGAGTATGTCTTTTGATTGGCTAAGTTTGCCGTTTAAAATGAGCTTATTAACTGTTAATGAGGCTAACGTTTCATTGTGCAGCGCTGTAAAGCTGTTTTCTAATTCAATTTTTTTACGGGTATCAATATTTTGTAGCGAACCAAAAATACGCACACATCGACCATTTTTATGTTCAGCTTCTGCGTTAACAAGTACCCATACCGCTTCCCCTTCACCGTTTATTACCTCTAGTTCAACTTCATAACTATGGCCATATTTAATAGCACGTTCGAGTAGAGGTTTGATCGTTTCTCTGCTTTCGCCCTCTTTAAAATAGCTTAAATCTTCAGGCCATTGTGGCTGGGTATTGAGTGGGTATTTAAACAGTTTTTTAGTCATATCTGACCAATAAACTTGTTTCGTTTCTAAATTAAACGACCACGCACCTATTTGCGCCAAATCGCTCATGGTTTCTAGCATTCTTTCGTTTTTTTGCTGACGGTCAAGCATTTTTAAAAAGAACAAAAATGCCCATGTAAGTAACGCACAAATAATAATTATTGCTAAACGTAATGGCCAAACTGCTGAGTTGGGTGGGCTCCAGCCCTGCTTGGGTGCAACGTATAACTGCCAGCTTCCGCCTTGAAAGTTTAACGAAAATGCGAGGGGATCTTGATTTAATATTGCGGCGTCACCAAAAAAAAACTCGCCTTTATCGCCCAGCCCATTTCTGCCTTGGAGTGCAACGTTATATTTTTCTTTAAGATCTAAAATTCCGGCGTTTTTATAAATTTTATTAATATCTAGAACAACAGAAAGTAATCCCCAAAAACTTTTATCAGGCGGGGTATAGACTGGCACACGCGCTATGAGTGCCTCACCTCCTTGCACTAGCGTTAACGGGCCAGCCATTATAATTGTGTTGGTGTCTCGCGCTTTAATAGCGTCAGCGCGTTGATTTTTATTCGCCAGCAAGTTGAGGCCCAGAGCTGCTTCATTTCCTTCAAGCGGGTAAGTCATTTTAATAATCATATTGGGTGCACCGCCAATATTTCTAAGCTCTTTTGATGTATTAAAAAGGGGGGCTGCAATTTGTGCAAAGCGTTCTTGATTTAAGTTAGGCTCTGCAGAAACAGCCACGCCTAAGCCGCGTACTAACTGAATGTTAGAAATTAAAATGGCTTCTAGTTGTGCTCTATAGGTGCTTACATCGGAGAGGATTTGAAGGCGATGAGCGTCTTTCACGCGAGTGTAATTAATGCGCTCTAGTACAACACTAATAAGCAGTAGTAGTGTCATCGATAACCAAAAAGTTCGGTTATAGTTGTGCGCACTTGCTTTTTTATTGTTAGTTGGTGGCATTAGCTACTATTGGCTTGAATTTAGGCAATTCCACTATAGCTATTTATTGTACAAATTAAAATGGCGCTTATGCATAAGCGCCATTTTATTTTTATAGATAGCATTTTAAAACTATGAGTCGCTTACTTCACGTGCCCAATGATTTTGCTTAGCTACATGTAACTTACGGTAGCCATCAAGTAGTGCTGCGTGTTTGTTAAAGCCTTCTAGCGATAAACCTGGGAAGGTTAAACCGTTAAATAATGTACGGCCTTCAGCAATTTCAATTGCAAGCGTTACGTTGTCGCTACCAAACATTAAACCCAGTGCGTCTTGGTAGTCGGCGTATTCACGCTCGTCATCGTATTTAATTTCAAGAATGGCTTTTAAGCAGCGGAAGTGGCGCATTGCTTCTTCGTTTACTTGGCCTGTATGCAGTATCCAGTCAACCCAATCGATTGCTTCTTCGCTGCCTGCGGCTAAACATAAGTGCGCTTTAAGCTCACCAATACGCAGTGTGTGCCAAGGTGTATCAGCATCGGTTGCAAGGCCAATAAACTCTGCAGCGCGAATAATATCGCTGTGGCCGGCTTCCTCTAAGCTATCGTAAATGTCCATCCATTGCTCAGCATCGTACTTATCAAGCGATAGGAATGCTTCACGGAATTTAGCGCCTTCGTTGTTGTTACGCCAAATAAGCTCATCTACTGGGTAAATGTCTGACATGCCCGGTACTAAAATTCGACATGCATACACGTTTAAGTGCGTGTAATCCATAATGTAAATGTCGTGGTTCATGCTATGAATTAAATCTGTACAGAAGTTGTATTCTTGCTCTGTTGTACCGCTAAAGTCCCAGTGTACAAAGTCAAAATCTGCTTCGGCACGAAAGAAATCATGCGAAATCAAACCGCTAGAATCAATGAAGTGCAGTTCAATGTTTTCAGGCGTTGCTACTTCGTCGTTATCAAACGTGGCTGGTTGGAACACATCAAGCTGATCAAGGCGGCGACCTTGTAAAAGTTCGGTAACCGTACGCTCAAGGGCTACTTCAAATGAAGGGTGAGCACCAAATGAGGCAAATACAGAGCCATCTGTTGGGTTAATCAGCGTTACGCTCATTACTGGGTATTTACCGCCTAGTGATGCATCGGCAATACGTAAATGAAAACCATGGCTACGCAGTTCTTCACATGCTTCGTGAATTTGTGGGTACTGCTTAACAACCTCTTCAGGCACGATTGGTAAACAAATGCCTTCAGCAATAATACGGTTTTTAATAGCGCGTTCAAATACTTCAGACAAGCCCTGAACTCGCGCTTCAAACTTGGTGTTACCTGCGCTCATACCGTTAGATACAAAAATATTACCAATCACGTTTACTGGAATGTACACGTCTTGGTTATCGCGTTGTCGCGTGTATGGCAATGTACAAATGCCGCGCTCGTTATTACCTGAGTTAAAATCAAAAAGGTGTGATGCATTAAGTTCGCGCTCTGGGTCAAAGTAATCCCACAGGCTTTCGTCCATTATGCCCTCAGGTACTTCTTCACCTTCAACTTTAAACCATTTTTCGTTTGGGTAATGAGTAAACTCGCCGTTGGCAAATTCTTCACCTAAGTAAAAGTCAGCAAAAAAGTAGTTACAGCTTAAACGCTCAAAATATTCACCAAGTGCAGAAGCAATAGATGCTTTATCAGTTGCACCTTTACCATTAGTAAACATAACACCGCAGTCACTGTCTTTAATATGAACCGAATAACAGTTAGCTACAGGGTTAAGCCAAAGCGCCTCTTCAACATTAATGTTTAAGGCTTTAAGCTTGTTTTGCATGGTAGAGATTGACGATTCTAAATCGCGGTCTTTACCTTTGATAAACGTTTTTTCAGTCATATTGATCTCAACTAGTTCTGCACGATGTGTGGAAGTGACATTATCGTGGATTTTGATGTTTATTTCATCCTTTGCGAGCAAGATCATGATTATTTAATAAATCTGTGGTTATTATATAAGCAACGCAAAGGGTGGAAGGGCAACTCAATGTATAAACTAATCAAACGCTTGTTGTTATTAATTGTAATTTTAGGGCTGAGTGGCACCGCTGTTGTGTATGGGGTACTTAGCTTAAGTTTACCTGCACTTGATGGCAACGGGCGCAGTTTGGCAGTTGATAACCCAGTTAAAATTTCCCGTGATACATTGGGCCAAGCTGTTATCAACGCTAAAAGCCGTAACGATGCCGCTTATGGCTTGGGGTATGCGCACGGACAGGACCGATTTTTTCAAATGGATCTACTTAGGCGTAATGCTGCAGGAGAGCTAAGTGAATTATTTGGTAAAGCCGCTGTTGAGCTTGATAAAAAAATGCGTTTTCATCAACTACGAAAACGTAGCCACGCTATTTTAAATACCTTACCAGAGCGCGATAAACAGCTGTTAAAAAGTTATGCTCAAGGCGTAAACGAAGGTTTAGCCCAAGTAGGGTATGCAAGCTTTGAATATATACTTACTGGCGCAACTCAAAAACCGTGGCAAAGCGAAGACAGCTTATTAGTGATTTTTAGTATGTACTTAGATTTACAAAGTATGACATTTAATCGCGATCAAACTTTGATTCAAGTAGAGCAAATATACAGTAAAAATATGGTTGATTTTTTAACGCAACCTAGCCGATACCAAGCTGCGCTTGATGGTAGTAAATTAGCCCCATTTGCAGGTGAATTACCCATTTTTGCATCGCAAACGACTCATGTTGCAAGCCACATTGAAGCCCCTCAAGAGCTTGGTAGTAATAATTGGGCCGTTACCGGAGAGCTTACAAAAACAGGTGCAGGTATGGTGTCTGACGATATGCACTTATCAATAGCGGTGCCGGTTATTTGGTACAGAGCGCAGCTTAATTACACGCAAAATGGTAAACAATCTCAAATAACAGGCGTATCACTTCCTGGCACTCCTGCCATTGTAGTGGGAACCAACAATAAAATTGCATGGGGTTTCACTAACGGTTATTTAGATACTGCCGATTGGATTGCGCTAAATAGCGATAGCAAAACATGGCTTGTTAATGAGCCTATTTTGTTACCTGAAGGAGGCGTTGAAACTTACTCGCTAATAATGAGCGAATACGGCCCAGTAAAATACATTAACGAAAAGCCTTATGCACTTAGTTGGGCAGCGCATCAACCTTATGCGGTTAACATGCAGCTATTAAAGCTTGAGCAAGCAGATACTGTGGACGATGCGCTCGCCCTTGCAAGTAATGTGGGTATACCTGTACAGAATTTAATGGTTGTTGATAGCCTAGGTAATGCGGCATGGAAAAATATAGGCGGTATTCCGGCGCGTACAAATGTCAGTGAGTTAAGTGTAAATGCACAGCAGTACTCTGCACTCTTTGAGCAAAACGAAATTAATCGCCCATTTGTTAAAAACCCACCCAGCGGGCGATTATGGACAGGAAACTCTCGGGTTGTATCTGCCAGCGACAACGCACGTTTTGGTAATGGCGGCTACGCATTAGGTGCACGTTCAAGCCAAATTCGTGACCGTTTATTTGAAAAACAAACCTTTGCCGAGAGCGACTTTTACGCACTACAGCTTGATAACCAAGCCCGCTTTTTAATGCCATGGCATGAGTTGTTACTCAAGCAGTTAAAAACCAATGAGGTTAAAAATGCGAAGTACATCACAGAGCTTGAAAACTGGCAGCAATGCGCATGTGCTTCTTCGGTAGGCTATACCCTGGTTAAACGCTATAGAGACGAAGTTATTAACCTTGTGTTTAACCATATTGAAGTCACTCTTAATGAGCATAAGGGCACACTTAAGCCTATCAAGCGTGGGTTGGAGCCGGCGCTGTGGCAACTTATTAATAATAAACCTGCATCTTGGATTAACCCTCAATTTAATAGTTGGGACGAACAATTAGCGGGTGCTTTTGATCACACTGTAAATAAATTGAGTGAGCAATTTGGCACAAATATAAAACAGTGGCAGTGGGGTAAAGTAAATGAGCTGGTAATCGAGCATCCTTTTGCAAAACAAATCCCTTTATTGGCAAAGTTACTTAATATGCCAACCGCTGCAGGATTTGGTGACTCCTATATGCCTGCGGTGCAGGGGCAGAGTTTTGGTGCATCACAACGTTTTATTGCTCAACCAGGGCATTTAGAACAGGCTATTTTAAGCGTGCCGGGTGGCCAATCGGGTCACCCGCTATCAGAGTTTTATAGAGCTGGTTTTAGCGACTATATTGAAGGGAAGCAAACTGCGCTATTACCACAAACGCTAATGCATCAAATCGTTATCTCACCAAAGTAGTGTGAGCCAAAATGTAAGTAATCACGTTCTATATAACTCTAACAATGGAGAACTAAAATGAAAAAATTACTACCCGCGTTAATAACAGGTTTACTACTGAGCGCATCGGCTCATGCAGACGATAACCCCGTTACCGCAGAAAAATTAAGTGAAAGTGTCTATGTACTATTTGGGCAAGGTGGCAACATTGCTGCAAGTGTGGGTGATGACGGTATTTATATTATTGACGATCAGTTTGCTAAGCTCTCAGACGATATAAAAAAAACCATCAGCGACTTAAAGCCTGGTAGCGCCGAATTTGTAATTAATACCCATCACCATGGCGACCATACCGGCGGCAATGAAAATTTTGCAAAAGCAGGTGCACATGTCATTGCGCACGACAATGTTCATAAGCGTTTGAAAGAAAAGCATGGTGAGGGTTCTAAATTTTTACCTCGTATTAGTTTTGGTCACGATTTAAAACTTCATTTTAATAACGAACACGCACATGTTGTGCATTACAAACATGCCCATACTGACGGCGACTCAGTTATCTTTTTTAGTAACGACAACATAGTTCACATGGGTGATATTTATTTTAATTTTGGTAGCTTACCGTTTGTTGATGTAGATAGTGGCGGCAGTGTTGATGGAGTATTAGCTGCGGTTGACGATGTTATTAACCAAATCGACGATAATACTCAAGTTATTCCGGGGCATGGTCCAGTAAGTGACCGTTCAGGGCTGATAACGTATCGTAAGCTGGTGCAAAAAGCCAAAGATGTTATGCTTAAGGCAATGCAAAACGATGCAAGTTTGCAGCAAGTACTTGACGCCGACCCACTATCAGAGCTGGGTCTCAAATATGCAAAATGGCTACCAAAAGAGCGAGTAACCACATTGTTTTATCGTAGCTTAAAGTAACTTGCAAAGTGAGTTAGCACGCATAAGATAGTTTATTAAGCTGAGCATTTGTTCAGCTTTTTTGTTCCCATGCCCCAAGGAGTTGTGTATGTCGGCAGAAAAAACCCACCTAGAAATTTGTAACTTGACCAAAGAGCAGTATCCACAAATAAAAACGCTAATGGATCAAGCCTACCCAGACTTAGGTGGTGCATGGCCAAGCCATACCATTTTTAGATTAATCGATCAGTTTCCAGAAGGGCAAATAGGCATAGTAGATGACGGCGTGCTGGTGGGTTTAGCACTCAGCGTGCAAGTAGACTACGCCCGCTTTTCAAATCCGCATACCTACGAAGACATTGCCGACGGCCATGACCGTGTATTCAGCGATACCGATGGCGATGCGCTATACGGTTTGGATGTTGCTATTAGCGAAACTCATCGAGGTATGCGTTTAGGGCGTCGCCTTTATGATGCCCGTAAAGAATTGTGCCGCCAATATAACTTACGCGCTATTTTAGCGGGTGGCCGTATTCCGCGTTATTACAATCACAGCAGTGAAATGACGCCAATGGAATACATTGAAAAGGTTGACCAAAAAGAGCTTTATGACCCAATTTTAAGTTTTCAGCTTTCTAACGACTTTCAGGTAAAGCGATTACTAAAAAAGTACCTACCAGAGGATCAAGAGTCTGTAGGTTACGCCACCTTACTTGAGTGGAATAACATAATGTACGAGCCAACCGACACCGTACTCGAATCGACTAAATCAATAGTACGAGTTGGGGCAGTGCAGTGGCAAATGCGTTGTGTTGAGTCGGTTGAAGAAATGCTCAAGCAGGTAGAGTATTTTGTAGATACGGTATCTGACTACAAAAGTGACTTTATTTTATTCCCTGAATTTTTTAACGCGCCGCTGATGGGATTAACTGAGCAAAGCAATCAAACTGAAGCAATCCGCTATTTAGCCGAATACACCGAAACGTTTAAAAACGCCATGTCGCGTATGGCAATAGAATATAACGCCAATATTATTACTGGCTCTATGCCACTTGCCGAAGACGACAAAATTTATAACGTAAGTTATTTATGCCACCGTAGCGGTAAAATAGACGAGCAGCGCAAAATACATATAACCCCGCATGAGCAAAACGATTGGGTGATTCAAGGCGGCGACAAAATTGCCGTATTCGATACTGATGCTGGGCGCGTAGGTATTCAAATTTGTTACGATGTAGAGTTCCCAGAGCTTTCACGCATATTAGCTAAGCAAGGGCTTGATATACTGTTTGTACCGTTTTGGACCGACACTAAAAATAGTTATTTACGGGTTCGCCATTGTGCACAAGCGCGGGCAATCGAAAACGAATGTTATGTGGTTATTGCAGGTTCAGTAGGTAACTTACCACAAGTTGAAAGCCTAGACGTACAGTACTCGCAATCGGCAGTACTGACGCCATCTGACTTTTCGTTCCCGCACGATGCAACACTTAACGAAGCAACACCTAATACCGAAATGTTATTATTTAGCGACCTTGATATGGATAAGTTAAAAATTCTTCATAGCGAGGGGACAGTGCGTAATTTAAAAGATCGCCGCGAAGATTTATACGACGTAATTTTGAAAAAGAGAGATGTTTAATGGCGTGGGTTTATTTAGTCATTGCCGGCTTGCTTGAAATAGGCTGGCCAATTGGTTTAAAAATTTCACAAAATCCCGACACACGCTGGCAGGGTATAGTAATGGCCATTGCATTTTTAACAGCCAGTGGTTTTATGTTGTGGCTTGCACAAAAACAAATATCAATGGGGACTTCCTATGCCGTATGGACAGGTATAGGTGCTGCGGGTACGTTTTTAGTGGGTATATTACTTTACGGTGATGCAGCCACGTTTGGGCGTATTGCGGGTGTGCTTATGATCATTTGCGGTGTGATAACGCTAAAAATCAGCTCTTAATTTATATTTTATGGCGGCGCCTGATTTCACTAGCGCCGTTTTATTTAAATTAAAAATATTGAGTCGATTTATTCTCATATATCTCTTTTTTTATAATGTCTGCACATTTAATAGGGTTTGTCTGAGCAATAAAATGCCCACCGGATATTGTGATTACCTTTGTATTATTAAATACGCTTTTAACCTCATCAACAGCACGGTTATTAACTAATATGTCGTTTGTAGGCTTAATATACACCACAGGTGTAGCGTGTGGGTTTTGAGGTTTACGTAATCGAGATATGTTCTGTAATCTATTTTTTAGTTTAGCTTTATTTGCGAAGCTAATTGATTTAAATACATCTAGAATTTGACTGTCACTTCCCGCACCTGCAAATCCTATTTTATTTAATAACCACATATTTAATTCTGATGCCTGCAAAGCAAATGTAGGGATTAGATGGGCACACCGAGATAATGAACTAGGCGCCGAAATAAAGCTTGCCAGAAATACAATCTGCTTTACATTACTACCCAATATATTACATAGCTCATATGCTATTGGCCCAGAGTATGACTCCGCTACGATAAATAATTCAGTACTTTGCAAATGTTCAGCTAGGTATTGTGCTTTTTTAGCATAGCTATCGCCTTCGAGTTCATCTAAACAAAACACTTGAATATTTAAAGCCTTAGGAAGTACTTCGAGTATTCCTTTAAAAAGCATTCCTGTTCCATCAAGCCCCGGTAGTAGTATTATTTTCAATTAAAACCCTTTTTTATTTATAGTGGTAACATCACCAAAATAGCGGCAATGGCTATAAGTATTAAGCCCGCGGTATCTTGCTTTTTAAGCGGTTGTTTTAACCAAAGTACAGCAATTAGCATAGTAAAAAATACTTCTATCTGCCCGAGCGTTTTAACATACGCCACATGTTGTAAACTCATTGCGCTAAACCAGCCAATAGAGCCTACACAGCTAAAAATACTAATTGCGGCAGTGGTGCCTTTATATTGCCAAAGTTTACCAAGAGTGTGTGGCTCTTTTAGTAATAAATAGCCAAGTAATATAAGCGTTTGTAGGCTTATTACAAACAGTAAAACCCATGCCGCTGAGTGGGGAAATAATAACCCTGAGTTTAAGCTCGCTTCACGTACCCACAGCGATGTAAGGGCAAAGCTGGTACCACAGGCAAGGCCAAGTAACGCTGTTTTGGCATCAAAGTGTTTTACGCTAGTTATACCGCTAAGTAAAAGCACCGCAATAGCGCCTAAAAATACACCCAGCCAACCAAGTAGGCTAAGCGCAGAGCCAAAAAACAATACCCCTAAAATAGCCGCTACTAAGGCTTCACTCTTGGCAAGGCCTGCACCTATGGCGTAATTATTCATTTTAAACAGTTTTACCATTAAGCCGGTGGCGAGTATTTGCATAATACTTGCGCCAATAATAAATCCCCAAAAGGCATTATTAAAGGTAGGCATGGCGGTATCTTGATATTGATACAAGCCGTACAAATACACGGCAGCAATGGGGCCGGCTAAAATAAAGCGCGAAAGCGTTACGCCAGCCACACTTGCATGTGAGCTTAAATTACTTTGCAGGGCATTTCGCCATGCTTGCATAAAAGCGGCTAAAAAAGTGAAAAAGATCCAGGTCATGGTATTCGTCGATAAAAAATAAGGTCTTTACGTTAGCAATCTTTGATTATTAAAGCGACGCATTAAAGGTGATAGTGAATATTCATCACCTGCGACATTATGCCGCACTGCTTTATGAGTAAACTTAGCTATAGTAAGTGTGATGTTATTGTTTAGCCGCCAGCGTTTGTCATAAAACGTATTGGCGGCTTTTTTTGTGCGTGTATGGTATATGTATTGCTCAAATTATCAGATTTTATAATAAGAGAATAAACTATGACGACATTAGTAGTATGCTCATTATTAGCTGTATTAATGCCTTACTTTGCAAAAGTGCCGGTTGCGATGGCAATGGCAAAATTAGGTCGATACGATAATAAACATCCTAGGGCGCAACAAGCAAAACTAACTGGCTTTGGTGCTCGGACGCTCGCTGCTCATCAAAATTGTTTTGAATCACTCGCTGTTTTTGCTGTTGCTATTGCAGTGGTATTTGGTACTAACTCGGTAAACGCAATAACCGAAACCTTGGCGGTTACTCATATAGTCTCACGCATTTTGTATTGTATTTTTTATTGGTTGAACTTAGATATTATACGTTCGCTTGTATGGTTTATTGGCTTAGGTACTGCCATTGCCATGATTGTAGTGAGTATTTAACTTTATTGTTAAAACCACAAAGCAAGCGGCCTAAAAGGGCGCTTGCTTTATGTTCTTGTATTACCCAACAGCACTAATGCGATACTTTAATTCGCTCTATCAAATCGGTATGTGCAACCTCGCTGTTTATGGCAAAATCGAGCTGTACAAGTACGTCATTAAAGCCGGCCTTAGAGGTTTTATACTCCCACTTTGCCAGCGCTTCTTTAGCTGATTTATCAAAAACGTCTGACGGCTTAGATTGAATGACACTAATGTTTTTTGTTCTGCCATTAGCGGCAATATCGTATTTTAACACCACAGATCCGCTAATGCCTTGCTTAGCTGCTTGGGCTGGGTAGTGAGGCTCAATGCGAATTATTGGTGAAATATGATCGTGTTTAGCGCCCTCTGTTTGTGGTTGCTTTGCAATAGCGAGCGTGCTTAACATACTTGCTGCAACTAGCAGTAAGCCACCTTTGGCAAAGCGAGAGCTGCTGCCACTGTGCTTTATATTGGTAAGTCGTTGTAACATGGTTTTTTTATCTCCGTAGTGTGAATAAGCCATTAGGCCTGCGGGCGTTGCTGCCGCGCAGTTCACTAAGGCTTTGCTGTATAAAATGTGTTGGTGTGTGGTTTTATTGGCAAGTACCCGTTCATCACAAGTCAGCTCTTGTAGACGGCGCATGCTTGCGTAACAAAACCAAGCGAGTGGGTTAAACCAAAGTAAAATAGTGGGTAGCAGCATGAATGCGTTTGTTAGGTTGTCTTTGCGTTTAATGTGTACGTTTTCGTGCTCTAAAATAAGCGCCAATGTGGCTTTATCAAAATGGGTATTATAATCACTGGGCAGTACTAGCTTGCTTTGAAAAATACCCACCACCATTGGTGTGGCTACATGTTGGCTGATATAAGTTTTAGCACTTGTGGTAAGTGTATGGTTAAAGTGTGTTAGCTCAGTTAACTGCAGGCTTTTAACAAAACGAGTATGTGTAATAAAACTAGCTATTAATAACCCCGCAGTAATAAGTACATACATAAGTGCCCAGCTAATACCCATTTCATGTGTAAAAGGCTGATTAGGGGTAATTAAGTAATGGCTAATATTGCTATTTTGCAGTGGTTTAATCGCATTGGGTAAATTAGCGATAACTAATGCCGCAGGCATTAACCACGCTAACTTGTATACAAAGCGTGAGCCAAGGGTTTTTAAACCAAATCGCTCGAGTAAAATAAATCCACAAAACAAAATACTCAATAGTAGTTGTTGCTCAATTAACCAATTAAACCCAGTTTGAATAACCATGTTAATCCCTTACTTTTGGTTTTTTTCCCAGTCATCAATGACTCTTTTAAGCTCATTTATATCTTGCTGCGAAAGCTGCTCTGATTTAGCAAACCCGCTTACCAGCGGCGCTATACGGCCACTAAAAAAGCGCTCAATAAAATTTTTGCTTTCTTTTAATGTGTAGTCGGCGCGCTCCATACAGGGAGTATAAATATATTGGCGGCCGTCTTTTTCAAAGGTCAGTGCGCCTTTTTTAACTAATCGACCCAGTAGGGTTTTAATGGTTTTTTCGTGCCATTGCTTATCATCGCTTAAGCGCTCAATAATTTGGCTCGCGGTGGCAGGGTAATTAATCCAAAGCGCATCAAGCACGTCGAACTCTGCTTTTGATAACTCAATCATTTTATTGCCTACAAATGTAATCCTTAACTCAAGACTACACCTGTAATCTATTTTTGCAAGGTTATTTTTTAACTTTTTTGTGAGCTATTTAAACGAAGGTTAGATTTTTGAAATATCAGTTTTATTAATTTGTATAGAGTGGTTTTCAGGTAGGTTTAAGTTTGAGAGGGCGAGTTCGCTAAATTGCACTCTAAATAAATCAATTACTTTAAAGCCGCAGTAATGCGCCATTTTACGTATTTGCCTATTCAGTCCTTGTTTTAAAATAATACTAAATTGATTGTCAGCTATTTTAGTTACTTCACACGGTAAGGTTATTTGTTTATCAACGGGGATACCTGCAGCCATTTTTTCACAAAACGCGTTATTAATCGGTTTATCTACCGTGACTAAATAACGTTTAGGCTGGTGGAAGTCAGGGTGAATAAGTTGATTACAAAAGTCACCGTCGTTGGTCAAAATAAGCAAGCCGCGAGAGTCTTTATCTAATCGGCCAATAGGGTAAACCCGGGTGAGGGTAGGTAAATGGTGAATAAGGCTGGCGTGATCATTTTCATTTAATTTGCAGTCAATACCTACAGGCTTGTGGTACGCAAAATAAACTAAATCGGCTGCCCCTTTAACTACTTGACCATTAACTATTATGTCGTCTTGCTCATCAACGTGATCAATATGATTGGCTGGGCGATTATTTACCGTTACTACCCCTTCATCTATTAAACGCGATGCCTGTTTACGCGAGCACACGCCTGCATGAGCAATGTATTTAGCAAGGCGGATTTTGGTGCTCATAAAGTGTTCTCGTTAGTTGGCAATAAAAAACTGATCGCGATTATAGCAAAGCTGCGTATCGATAGAGCGATATTTAATTAAGGTGAACAAAAATGGGTATGAAATTTTCTGAACTAAAAAATCATGAGCCGCTACAAAAAGTAGTTGTTCACTCACTTGAAATGGCGCTTTATCAGGTTTCTGTGATCATTAATAACGTTGAATATTATGTAACAGAGGAAGATGGCGAATTTGTAAGAGCAGTAAGCCCGCTGCATGTACAAAAGCGGTTTGAAAAAATAGCGTACGCACAAATGATGCTTCGCCACACAAGTGCTTACGACGAAATGTGCGGGCAGCCCGAAAAAACTTCTAGCAACTTACTTGAAGTGCCTTTCGGTAAAAATAATCTTTTTTAATTAAGTGTGTTTGCTAATATCGCTTTTTTAGGAGCGGTATATGTATCAATTAAAATCAGATAACAGTGATGCGTTAAACTCAACTTTACGTAATAAAATAGTTGATTTTAATGCCAAGTATTTTGATGCGCAAAGAGTGCCACTCGGCTATAAATTTGTTGATAATAATAACGAACTAATGGCTGGTATTAGTGGTTGCATATTTGGCAATTGGCTAATTATAAATTGGCTTTGGTGCAGTGAAATCGCCCGTAATGAAGGCCTTGCCGGGCAGTTGCTCACAGAGTTAGAGCAAGCTGCAATATTGCTTGGCGCTAAAAAAGCCCAGCTAGACACTCTCGACTTTCAAGCAAAACCTTTTTATGAAAAACGCGGATACAGCGTAAAGTATCAACTTGATAACTACCCACTTTGCGGCACCCGCTATTTTATGGAAAAACCACTTTAATTTATAACATAACTCAATTTTTTAATCGGAGCCCAGTTACTTAGCTGTTAAAGGCTCGCCTTCAAACGTAACGCCTAAAAATGGTGTCGTCTCTGGCGCTAACATAAACGTGCGAATGTTCATGTGGTCGTCGCCGTTAGGGTTTTTAAGCACCTCATCGCGGTAAAACTTACCAAAGCAATCAAGAGTGTTTTGCTTGCTAAGCCCATTGAGTTTTGCAAACGCAAAAATTTTACATGAACCGTTATTTTCACTCGCTGAGCTCAGCAACCCGTGGTTATTAAAGGCACAAGCAGTAAAATCGTAATTGGCTTCAATCACCGCCATTGTATCGGTAAATTGAATGTTTTTTGGGTTCTCAGCATGTGATTTAAGGTATTCGTTTAAAGTCATAATTGTTCCCTAAATTTAATTTATAAGGCTAATTTACTCGAAGCAGCTTATGAATGAATAAAATGCGTTAATGCGTGAATATTGGTGATTTCTACGTCAGCTAGGCCTTTGTAGTTATACTTAGCGTTTTGATCGTTTAACCACACTGATTGGCAACCTGTGTTATTGGCGCCTTGTACGTCGGTATCTAGGCTATCACCAATATGAAGTATGTCGCTTTTGGTGACTTTTAAGTGCGCAGCTGCTTTGTCAAATAAGGTGCTATGAGGTTTAGCTTTACCGTGCATGCCTGCTTGTAGCACTAGCTCAAACTTATTGTGTAAATTAAAGCGTTCTATTTCAACATTGCCATTGGTTATGGCGATTAAGGTAAAATGTTGCGCTAAGTTATCAAGTAGCACTAATACGTCGTCGCTGACTACAATGTTACTGCGTGCATCGGCAAATGCGTTATAGGCGTTACTAGCGTGCAGTGCGACTTCTTGTTCAGTAAATCCTAACTTTGATAGTGCTAAACGCAATGTGTGCTTGCGCCACTGCGTTACATTGTCTTTTAGCTCGGGCTGTTGCAGAGCGGCAAGTTGCCGGCATTGTTGCCAGTATTGAGGGCCTTGTTCTTGGTAGCGTGGTAATGCATTTAAGTAATTTTGTTGGGCGCTAACGGCTGCTTTTATAATTGGGTGGTTGTTGTATAGCGTGTCGTCTAAATCAAAGCTCATGACAGAAAAAGGGCGTATTGCACGATTAAATCGGATCATTATAATTTCCTAATCAGTTTGTTTTTTAGCGCGCGGGTGGGTGTTGTCGTACACTTTGGCTAAATGCTGAAAATCTAAATGGGTATACACTTGTGTGGCCGACAAGCTACTGTGGCCAAGCAATTCTTGTACAGCACGTAAATCACCCGACGATTCTAAAATATGTGATGCAAATGAATGGCGTAATTTATGCGGATGCACCTGTGAGCTAATACCTTGCTTTATTCCCCACTCTTGCATACGCAAACGCACTTGGCGAATTGAAATACGATTTTTTTGGCTACTTAAAAATACACCTGGCTCGTCTGGCTTTGCAAACTGAGGGCGCACGGTTAACCATTTTTTTAATGCGTCTAATGCCTTTGTTCCCACGGGAATAAGGCGTTCTTTGTTACCTTTACCGCGAACTAATATTTCGCCACTTTTGGCATTAATATCTTGCATGTTAGCGCCAACTAACTCGCTAATACGTAAACCTGATGAATACATAAGTTCCATCATAGCTTTGTCTCTTATTGCCAAAGGGTCGTCGTCAGGAATTTCGAGCAAGCGAGCCATTTGATCAACGTCGAGGTTTTTAGGTAAAGGCTTGGCAAATTTGGGGCCTTTAATGCCGGTAGCTGGATTGTGATAATGCGATTGCTGTGCAATATTTTTAGCTTTTAAAAACTTATATAAACTTCTGATACAGCTCAATTTTAAGCTAATGGTTCGGCCACTTAATTGTTTGGCGCGTAAAGCCATACTGTAACGGCGAATATGCTCTGCCTGTACGCCAAACCAGTCATCGCATAATTTATTAAAATAAAGGGCTGCAAAACCAAGTTGGCTAACATACTGATTTACAGTGTGCGCTGAATATTGTTTTTCAAATTTTAGGTAGTCGCTAAATAGCGTAATGGGTGTTCGCCAGTTGTCACTTAATTCGCTTATATTAGGCGCATCATCACTCATGCGAGTTTTTGTAACCTTAACTGCAGGGCACTAATAAAATCCAGAACGAACAGGTTGTCTTGTGCGGGTTCAAAATGGTTCACGTTGTTGCTGCCAAACGCGAGTATGGCAATAGGTTGCTTTTCATCACCAATTAAATAAATAGCTGCAGATTGCGTGTCATCACTAAATAATAGAGCCCGTTCTTGTGCTGTAATACGCCCTAAGTAATGTCCAGAGTTTGTGAGGCGGTGTTCAATAAGCTCGTCGTAGTCAGGGGTGTATTTTATTAATTTGAAGTCATTTATGTCGTTATTTGAACAGATAATAGTGTGTAAATTTTTAGCGATGGTATCAAAGTCGTCATGGCTCCAAAGCTGGTGATGGCATTGGCTAAGGAGACGGTATACGAGCTCATTTTGCACTGCGTGCTGACTCATTGTATCGATTTGATTTTTTAAACGCGTATTGTGTTCACGCAATTGGCGCTGTTGAATATGTACTAAAGACGTTGCCCCTTGCGCTTGCTGCTGAAGGTCTAGCTGAGCAAGCACGTTTGGGTGTTTAACTAAAAAGTCAGGATTTGCGAGTAAGTAGCTAGTAATTTGCTCTTCATTTAGCTCGCTCATAACGCTACTTGTCCATCGAATACGTGTTCAGCAGGGCCTGTCATTCGTACAGGGTGACCTTCTCCACTCCAACGTATTTGAAGTGTTCCACCAGGTAGGTCGACTTGTACCGCGCTTGAAAGCTTGCTTTGCATATGGCCAATGACCATCGCTGCACACGCGCCAGTGCCGCATGCGAGCGTTTCGTTTACGCCGCGCTCCCATACTCTTAGCTTTATATGCTCTTGCGATATAACTTGCATAAAACCAATGTTAGCGCGTTGTGGAAAACGTTCGTGGTTTTCAAGCAGTGGACCCAATACATCAACCTGCGCTGTCGTAATATCGTCAACTTCAAGCACACAGTGTGGGTTTCCCATAGATACTGCGCCACTAAATACGGTGTGTTCTTCAGCCCTTATAATGTAGGTGAGTTCACGTTTGCTGGCTTTAAGCGGTATTTTGCTTGGCTCGAAATTAGGGTGCCCCATGTTAACCGTAACTTGGCCGTCTTTTTCTATATAGAGCGTTAAGTTACCCGATTTGGTTGATACACTAATTTTATGTTTGTTAGTCAGGCCTTTCATACGCACAAAACGTGCAAAGCAACGTGCACCATTACCGCACTGTTCTACTTCGGTACCATCGGCATTAAAAATACGATAATGAAAATCAAGATCGGGAGAGTATGGTGCTTCAACCATGAGTAATTGGTCAAAGCCAATGCCAAAGTGGCGATCAGCCAGTTTTTTTATTTGATCTCGTGATAAAAATACATTTTGTGTAATGTTATCAATAACAACAAAGTCGTTGCCTAAGCCGTGCATTTTGGAAAAATTAACTAACATAGCGCTCTAATTCGTGTTTGCTCTGTGGTAATCATGCCACAGAGCAGCTAGTTGGCAAAAACGTTTATGGTAAAATTTTCTCACCTTGATAAAGACTCTCAATGGTTTCACGTTCGCGAATAAGATGGTGCTGTTCACCGTCTACCATTATTTCAGCTACGCGTGGGCGAGAGTTATAGTTTGAACTCATAGTAAAGCCATATGCCCCAGCACTTCGCTGGGCGAGTAAATCGCCTTGTTTCAGCGCCAGTTCTCGGTCTTTTCCTAAAAAGTCACCGGTTTCGCACACGGGGCCAACAATATCAAAGTTGTGAGTTGGCGTATCGTCATCACGAACCGACACAGGTATAATTTTTTGCCACGCTTGATAAAGAGAAGGGCGAAGCATATCGTTCATGCCAGCATCAACAATAGCAAAAAATTTACTTTGGTTTTGTTTAATAAATTCAACTTGCGTAATTAATACCCCTGCGTTTGCAGCAATGGCACGACCTGGTTCAAAAATAAGTTCTAAATGGCGGTAGTTTTCTAGGCGAGCCGTTACTTGCTCTGCGTATTCACTAGGATGAGGTGGTTGTTCGTTGTCGTAAGGAACACCTAAACCGCCACCTATGTCTAAATGGCTTAATTCTATCCCGACACTTTTTAGTTCATCTATTAGCGCAAGGAGTTTGTCGAGCGCTTCTAAAAAAGGCTTTACTTCGGTTAACTGCGAACCAATATGGCAATCTACGCCTATTATGTTTAAGCCAGGTAAAGCAGCGGCTTGTTGATAAACACTTACAGCGGTTTGAATATCAATGCCAAATTTGTTTTCTTTAAGGCCAGTAGAAATATAAGGGTGCGTTTTTGCATCTATATCGGGGTTAACGCGAATAGAAATTGGTGCTACTAAGTTAAGCTCACACGCAACCTCTGAAATACGCTCTAATTCAGAGGCCGACTCAACGTTAAAACATTTAATCCCTAATTTTAATGCATACGCTATTTCGTCAGCGGTTTTAGCAACGCCTGAAAATACTACTTTACCGGCGTCTCCTCCTGCTTTAATTACACGCGCCAGCTCACCTTTAGATACAATGTCAAAACCCGAACCAAGGCGGGCTAGAATATTTAATACAGCAATATTAGAGTTTGCTTTTACGGCATAACATACCAAGCTTTTATGGTTTTTAGTCGCATTGGCAAACGCAAGATAGTGGCGCTCAAACGTTGCACGAGAATACACATAGCAAGGCGTGCCATATTGCTGAGCAATAGCGGCAATACTCACATCTTCAGCAAACAATTGATTGTTTTTATAGTTAAAAAAATCCATTTATTGCTCCTGTTTTACTGGTGTTGTAGGTTGCTTGGCCTCTTCGGCAGGCGCCATAGTGTTTTCTGGTTGGTTTTGCTCGGCCTGTTGTTCAGGCAAATATAATGGGCCGCTTTGTCCGCAGCCAGCTAATGCGCCAAATAGGGCCGTGCAAATTAATAGTTTTTTTAATTGTAAGGTATGTGTCGCTTTCATTAGATTAATATTGTTGCTGGCTTTATAATCGCAGAGTAACAGAATATCTAAAAAATGCAGCTATTCGCGGATGATTTTATTCCTGTTACACTAGCTGCATATTTTTAACGCAATTACGTACCCAATATTAGGCGGCCCGCCTGCAAAGGAATCAACAATGACTGAACACGAATATCACCAATTAGCCGAAGCTCTTATGTTCACAATTGAAGAGCAAATTGATGATTGTGAAGCCGATTTAGATTACGAATCAGCGCAAGGTATTTTAGAAATTATTTTTCCTGATAAGAGTAAAATTGTCATCAATAAGCAAGCGCCTCTTCATCAAGTGTGGGTAGCAACTAAATTCAATGGTCACCATTTTGAAATGCGTGACGGTCAATGGATTGATAACCGCTCTGGTGCAGAGTTTTGGGAATTCATTAACGAAGCGTCAACTCGCCAAGCTGGCCAAGAAATTAAGTGGCAATCATCATTATGAGTTTAGAGTTTGTTCAATACCCCGCGCAGAGCGCGCATAAAGCGACAGTTATTTGGTTACATGGCTTAGGTGATTCGGGTGATGGGTTTGCCCCTGTAGCGCCGCAATTAAATTTACCAGCCGAGCTGGGCGTGCGTTTTGTTTTCCCACATGCGCCTGTGCAACCGGTCACCATAAATGGTGGTATGGAAATGCGTTCTTGGTACGACATTAAGTCAATAGAGCTTGATAAACGTGCCGATGAAGAAGGGGTGAGGGAGTCTGCCGAAAAAGTAGAGGCGTTAATAAATACAGAAATAGCCAACGGAATACCTGCTAACAAAATTATTTTGGCTGGTTTTTCACAAGGTGGTGTTGTGTCGCTTCACTTAGCTCCGCGCTTTGAACAAAAGTTGGCGGGTGTTATGGCACTGTCTACGTATATGTGCGCGCCGCATAAATTTACAGATGAAGCAAAGCATACCGATTTAAATGTATTTATGGCACATGGTAGTCACGATAACGTGGTACCAATGAGTGCAGGTAAAAGTGCATTTGATGTATTAACAGCACATAACATGGATGTAAGCTGGCAAGAATACCCAATGGCACACCAAGTGTGTGCAGAAGAGTTACACGCTATTCGCCAATGGTTAATTGCCCGTTTAAGCTAATTTTGGAGCCGCTGAGGTCAATATGAGTCAAAAAATAGTTATTAAAGCAAATGTAAAACGCGAACCACAAAACAGCCTACCTACGGTAAGCTATGAATGGCATTGGCGTCGAATTGTGAGTTTGGCTATGTTGATAGTAATGACGTCTGCGGCTGTGATATATGGTTTAACCAGCTCAGTAAATGCAGATCAGGGCGCACATCCCAATGAACAAACAGAGCTTTTAATTACTGATAGCACACAAGGTGATGAAGTAACTGAAAGCGAAACACATAATGCACCCAGCAACCAATTGCATATAGAGACTGAGCATGCTGAAACACTGCCTGCTGAGCAACTACCAACAACTCAAGAGGCGGACATTACCAATGCCTTACTTGAAAACGCTGAGTCAGTAACCGTTGCGCCAATCTCAGATGAGCCGACAGTAACCCAATCAACAGTTGACTCAATAACTGAAAAAACGAATACAGTTGATAACAGTAAAAACGATGCGTTGATCACTAATGCAATAAGCGCTGATACAACAAGTGAATCAGTATCTGTACCTGCGTCAGAGCAAATTTCTGAGCTTGGCACAATCGCATTAGAGCCAGAGAGTAATATTGATGCACAACCTGTTACAGAGCAATTTGCTGAAGATGCCCATATTGCTAGCGTGGCACTCGGTGCTCAGATTGATACCAGTAAAATAAGTCGCGCAGTGCTTACACGCAGCGTAGTAAAACGCGAACCTACTAATGTGTTTGCAGCCGACGTGCGTTTAAGTCAGTTTGAAGGTTCGTTATCATTTTTTAGTGAGCTTAAAGGGCTGCAAGGCCAGCGCGTAAAACATGTTTGGTCTTTTGAAAGTGAAACAATGGCCGAAATTTCACTTAATGTTACTTCGCCACGCTACAGAACTTATTCAACAAAAAATATTATGAACACGCAAACAGGCTATTGGCGTGTAGCTGTTGTTGATGAGCAAGGTAATTTAATAGCTCAAAAAGAATTTAGAGTGTTAGCTAACTAAATAATGCTAACCGCAGTAATTAATTGGATACCCCTATGACAGAAAAAACAAAATTAGTACGTATAGCAACCCGTAAAAGCGCTTTGGCGCTATGGCAAGCCGAATTTGTAAAAGCGCAGCTAGAGCATTTTCATGATGACGTGCGTGTTGAGTTAGTCCCTATGTCGACACAAGGGGATATTATTTTAGATACACCACTTGCTAAAATTGGCGGTAAAGGCTTATTTGTTAAAGAGCTTGAGCAAGCTATGCTAGATGGTCGAGCTGATATTGCCGTACACTCAATGAAAGATGTGCCGGTGGAGTTTCCAGAAGGATTAGCCCTTCATACCATTTGTGAGCGTGAAGATCCGCGCGATGCGTTTGTATCAAATCACTTTGCTAACTTAAATGAGTTACCAGAAGGAGCGGTAGTAGGTACATCAAGCTTGCGCCGCCAATGCCAAATTAGAGCACTGAGACCTGACTTAGAAATCCGTGATCTACGCGGAAACGTAAATACGCGTTTGGCTAAGTTAGATGCTGGGCAATACGATGCGATTATTTTAGCCGCGGCAGGGCTAATTCGTTTAGAAATGGGCGAGCGTATTGCTGACTACATTGAACCAGAAATATCGTTGCCTGCAAATGGGCAAGGTGCTGTAGGTATTGAGTGTCGGATTGAAGATGAAGTGACTAAAGCGTTATTAGCACCGCTTGAGCACACACATACACGTATTCGTGTTAATGCAGAGCGTGCAATGAACCGCCGTTTAGAAGGTGGTTGTCAGGTGCCAATAGGTGCCTATGCGTTAGTTGATGGCGAACAGGTCCATTTACGAGGGCTTGTAGGCGCAGTCGATGGCAGCGAAATTTTACGTGACGAAGTTGCGGGTCATATTAACGATGCCGAAAAACTCGGAATAGAGCTGGCTGAAAAATTACTTGCTCAAGGCGCAGATAAAATTTTAGCTGACGTATACAGAGACGCATAAATGACACATATTCTGATAACTCGGCCCGAAGGAAAAGGCGCAGCCCTTGCAGAGCAACTTGAGCAAGCGGGTTATCAGGCTTCATTGTTTCCTGTTTTAAATATTAACTATTTAACGCCCTCTAGTACTCAACTAAGCCCACTTATTAATGCAGATAAAATTATTTTTATCTCTCAGGACGCTGTTAAAGCACTGGCACAATTAAAGCCCGATATAAACATTAAAGCGCAGTTTTATGCTGTAGGGCAGCAAACTGCCGATACAATATATGAATTATTTGGTGTGCGTGCAGCCACGCCTAAGCAGTTCGATTCAGAAGGGGTATTGGCTCTTAAGTCGTTGGCTCAGGTTGATGGTAGCAATATTGTATTGGTTAAAGGGCACGGTGGTCGCCCAGACATCGCCAAGGTACTTAAAGAGCGTGGCGCGTTTTTAAATAATTGTGTTGTTTATGAACGTGAGCCTGTGCCCGATTTAACCAGTAACTGGACTGACCACTGGAAAAGCAGCAATGTACACGGTATAGTCATAACAAGTAATGCAGCAGTTGATGCCATGTTTACCCCCCTTGCTGCACAACAATTACAATGGTTACAACAGTGCCACTTTTATGTTGCCAGCGAGCGCATAGCCGCATATTTACAGCAACAACATGTTAGTTTGGCAAATATCCATATTGCAGCAGGGGCTAGCGATAACGCTATGTTTACCTGTATTAATCAGCAAGGTAGCAGCATGAGTGAACAACCTAAGTCAATAACAACAGAAAACACAACATCAACAGCTTCGAGTTCAACATCAGTTAAAAATGAGCCAGCAAGCGTAAAAAACAACCCCGCAAATGACAAACAAAAAGTAAGTAAAGTGGCTTCACTTGCATTGTTAATATCGTTGGTTGTGGCCTCTGGAGTTGGCTACGAGTTTTATCAAAAGCTAAATGCAGGTAAAGCGCAAAACACAATTGTTAATGAACTTAGCGAGCAAAACAAGCTGCTCCAGCAAGAGCTTGCCGCACTTAAATCTTCTCAAATGAGCTTACAACAAGCGTTATTTAATAGCGAAGAAAAAGTATCTGAGGCATTAACGCAAAGCACTCTTGAAAATCAGCAAGCATTAAAAGCTGCGCTGCAAAAAGCGCAGCAGCAAGGTTCATCTTTAAACCCACAAGAGGTCACCAGCTTACAACGAATGGCTGAGTTTAAACTGTGGGCCGAAAAAGATTACCAAGGCGCAAGCGCTGTACTAAAGCGTTTAGACGGACTGTTAAGTGAGTACCCTGGCACAATTGAAGTTCGCCAAGCCATTATGCAAGACATACAAACGCTTGATAGTTTAAAACCGGTTGCTACCGAGGCCATTTATTTACAGCTAAATAGTGTTATTAACCGAATTGACGAATTGGTGTTTAATGCGGTCAATTTACCAGAGGAAACATTGGTAATTGATGAACATGCACTCAGCGAAGATATTAACGACTGGCAGCAAAATATCAGTAATAGTTGGAATAAAATTGTTGATAGTTTTATTACTATTAGGCGCCATGAAGGGATTGCTATTGAACCTTTACTAACCGATCAAGAGCGTAATTTAATTAATCAACGAATTAAATTAAATATAGCACAGGCGCAGGACGCATTATTAAGTAAGCAAGCGAGTATATATTTTAGTGCGTTAAGCGAAGCTAAGCGCTTAACTGGCGAGTACTTTAAGCAAGATGATGACGCCACAAAATCAGTACTCAATACGCTATCTAAATTAGAAAAAGAGCAGCTCAACTTTAGCCAAGAGGTCACTTTGCAAAGTACACAAACGGTTAAGGAGTGGGTGCAATGATAGGCCTAATAATCTTAATTGTAGCTATTGTTGTTGTACTTGCGGTTACCCCCTTTGTACTGGACGAAAAAGGCTACGTGCTTATCTCGTTTAATAACACAACAATAGAAGGCACCATTGTTTCGTTTTGTATTATGGCTGCAATGACTGCAGCAACTTTATACTTTACGTATAAACTAATACGCTATTTATTATCAATTTATAGAAATACCAAACATGGTTTTTTTGCCCGCAGTGAAGAGCGTAAATTCGCCGCAATTGAACAAGCCCTTTTCAGTGCTATAAACGACGATTACGAACAAGTAGAGCGCGCACTTTCTGGCAACAGTGTGCCAGATAAATTTGATGATATTCGTTTAGCACTATTGGCTAAAGCGGCACTTGCTAATAACGAGGTAGATAAAGCACTAGAACGATTATTTGAAATAAGCCCTGAGCAGCAATTGAAGGTAGCAAAACTATGGTTGGCAAGTGGCGATAGCAGTGCAATTGAATCGCAGTTGCGCGTTAATGCAGAAGCTAAAAAAGCCACTGCACTTGAGCTTAAACTGTACACTGAGGTATTGGTACAACAGCAGCACTTTAGCGTGCTAGAAGAGTTTTTACCCAAGCTACTGCGTAAAAAAGTGTTTTCTAGTGATCAGTGGACGCGTGTATTTACTGCCTATTTTTCGGCTCAATCAGCTGATGAACTAACAAATAAATACAAACAATTACCACGAAAACTTCAAACTTATGCGCATACTGCGTATTTAACTCAAATGGCTGCAACAGGTCAGCTTGCTGTTATTGAGGGCGATTTAACTAAAATGGTTAAGCACGCCAGCCAACATGATGAGCTTGCTACTATCTTAAATAATGCAAACCATGGCGAAGCGCACAAATTACAAGCCAGTATTCAAGATCGCCTTAAAAAAGACGACACTAATACAGCACTGCTCTTGTCGCTTGCATGCCTTGCTAATGCACAAAGTGACTATGACTTAGCGGCACGTGTGTTTGACAAAGCACTCAATGGTGATAATAAACACCAATTTGCAGACCAGGCAGCTTTGAGTTACAAAAACACGGCACAGGCTGAAAAGGCGCTCGTTTTATATAACAAATAAGTTTACTAGCTGATTAGTTATAAATTTTAGGCACAGGTTATAGGCGTTGTATAAATGCTTTACCTGTGCTTTTTTATAGGTATTTTTTAAATTTAGCGAAATAATAAAAAGTAAGGCGAGACTATTTTATACATATTATTGTTAAGTGCGTGAATATATGCACAAAAAGCAGACATATGACCGCTTAATAATATTACAAAGCGTATACACTTGAAAAATAACTCTATCTGCGTATTATGCGCAAAAATTTAATTAAACTGGGTGCTACTATGATCAATAGAAAACTACCTTTGCTAGATATTCACCGTCATTTAGATGGTAATGTTCGCGCGCAAACCATACTAGAACTTGGTCGTCAGTTTAATATTGATTTACCCGCAGATAACGTTGAACAATTAATTCCTCATGTTCAAGTGATAGATCCAGAGCCAAACCTTGTCGCTTTCTTACAAAAGCTAGACTGGGGTGTTACGGTACTTGGCGATTACGATGCATGCCGCCGTATAGCTATTGAAAATATTGAAGATGCACAAGCACAAGGTCTTGATTACGTTGAGCTTCGTTTCAGCCCTTACTACATGGCTCAAAGCCAAGGCTTACATCCACAAGGTGTTGTCGAAGCTGTGGTTGATGGTATTAAATCAGCAACAAAGAATGCCAATATTAAAGCTAATTTAATTGGTATTTTGTCGCGTACTTATGGTGTTAAAACCTGCCAACATGAGCTTGATGCATTACTTGCGTTTAAAAATGACTTAGTGGCTGTTGATTTAGCGGGCGATGAAATTGGCTTTCCGGGAGAGTTATTTATCGAGCACTTTAAGCAAGTGCGTGATGCGTATTTAGCGTCAACCATTCATGCCGGTGAAGCACTTGGTGCGCCCAGTATTTGGCAAGCGATTAACGAGCTAGGTGCAAGTAGAATTGGCCATGGTGTAAAAGCAATTGAAGACCCAACGTTAATGGATTACCTGCGTGATAACCGTATTGGTATTGAGTCATGTTTAACCAGTAATATTCAAACCAGTACAGTTACCGACCTAGCTACGCACCCGCTTAAACAGTTTTTAGATCATGGCATTCTTGCTTGCCTTAATACAGATGATCCAGCTGTTGAAGGTATAGAAATAGAGCATGAATATATTATTGCAGCACCAAAGGCTGGCTTATCTCAGGCTGATATAGAAAAAGCCCAAGCGAATGCGTTGGAAATTGCATTTTTAAGCGACGGCGATAAAAAAGCACTATTAGCACAAGTGAGTGCACGTTAAGCAATACAAATAAATATGCCGCTTTAAAGCCGCATATTTGTAGACTCAACTTGAGCGCTAGTTAAGAGGTTTACTGTCTAACGCTCAGGTTTAAATTAGTGCTCTTGGCAGCTAAGGTAGTTATCGTAGAGCGCTTTGAGTACATCGGCACGATTTATCATTCCTACCACTTTTACGCCTTCTACCACAGGGTAGTTTTTTGGCTTACCTGGCTGCATTTGTTCAGCTAGTTCAATAATATTTAAATCGCTACTTACTGTGACTACATTGGTTTGCATAAGCTGCGACACTTTTACAACCCCTTCGCAAAAATAACTGCTCTGCATTAAAGGCTTTAATAACTCTTGTTCTGAAATAAATCCGACAAGGCACTTTTCGTTGTCGAATACAGGCGCACCAAGTAATTTAAATTTTTGTAACTCGGCTATGGCTGTCGTCATTTCGGTGTCTGGTGTTATGTTTGGCAACTTACGTTGCATAAAATCTTTTACTTTTGTACTTAGCATTTGGGTCTCTCCCGCTGATGTTCTGTACAAAGTATGGTTTATAGATTGGATTTTAGGAAATTGTTTATATTGATGAATATGATAGGTTTAAACTATTAAAAATTTAAAGTCATAAAAAAAGCACCCGTAGGTGCTTATTATTAAACTATGTGATGAGTTTACTTAATAAATGCAAATGCATCGGCGTACATGTTTTCACGAATAGCGCCATGAGCTATAAAGTCGTCACGTACAATCCCTATCATGTCAAAACGACCCGCCATGTAAATGTCGTAAGGTTCAAGTGATACAATATCTTGCATTACTGCTTTGTGCACAAAACCAGTGTGACCTTGCCAATTAGCTGATGGGTTTTCGACAACAGGAATAAATTCAAAATGTTCATGGCTCTCTGCCCATAATTTCATTTCTTCATGTGCGTACAATGCCGACTCTTCTTTAACACCCCAATAAAATAATACAGGGCGGTCGCAGTTTATTTCAGCCAAGTGATCAGCCATTGATTTTACATACGAAAAACCAGTGCCACCGGCAAGTAAAATAATAGGTCGATTACATTGTAATCGAAGTTGAGACACACCTAACCCGGCTTCTATATCAACCATTGTCTTGTTTGCATGTGCATTGCGTAAGTGTTCAAGCGATTGCATTGCGTATGAGTCTGCACCCGAAGCACCAATGTGTAGTTCTATTTCGTCACATTGAGATGGGCGGCTAGCAATAGAAAAAGCGCGTTTGTCTTTTTCACTTAACACCAGTTGCATGTATTGGCCCGCTTCAAAGGTCACAGGTTGTTGTGGCTTTAAAATTACTTTGTTAACAAATTCTGTAAGTGGGCTGATAGCTACAACTTCAGCTTTTAATGTTTGCATTTTTTACCTTTTAGCAGCGCTTTTGACAGCAGATACGCAATTGAATGAGTCGATTCTAGCATATCTACAGGGTTATTTTATAGCCTGTTTATAGCTTGTCCGAACGATGGCAAATAAATTATTGGCCACCGCTTGGTTTGTTGAGTTGTTAGAGAATTTTAAGGCTATCCCAAATATCATCAACACGTTCTTTGGTGGCTTTGTCCATCACTATTGGTTCACCCCATTCGCGGTCGGTTTCGCCTGCCCATTTGTTGGTTGCGTCCATCCCCATTTTAGAGCCAAGTCCCGATACCGGAGAGGCAAAATCTAGATAATCTATTGGGGTGTTTTCAATTAACGTAGTATCACGCGCTGGGTCCATACGAGTTGTTATGGCCCAAATAACATCTTCCCAGTCGCGTGCATTTATGTCGTCGTCGCACACAATTACAAACTTGGTATACATAAATTGGCGTAAAAAAGACCATACTCCCATCATTACGCGCTTGGCGTGACCAGGGTATTGTTTTTTCATTGTGACTACTGCCATGCGGTACGAACACCCTTCAGGCGGTAAATAAAAATCGACAATTTCGGGAAACTGTTTTTGTAATATCGGAACAAACACTTCGTTTAGTGCAACACCTAGAATAGCCGGCTCATCAGGCGGACGGCCAGTAAATGTGCTGTGATAAATAGGATCTTTACGGTGTGTAATATGAGTTACGGTCATAACAGGGAAGTCATCTACTTCGTTGTAGTAACCAGTGTGGTCGCCATAGGGGCCTTCAGGCGCCATTTCGCCTGGCATAATATGACCTTCTAGTACTATTTCGGCACTGGCAGGTACTTGCAAGTCATTTGAAATCGACTTTACTACTTCAGTTCGGCTTCCTCGTAATAACCCAGCAAATGCATATTCGCTAAGCGTATCTGGAACAGGAGTTACCGCACCTAAAATGGTCGCTGGATCGGCTCCTAACGCCACCGACACAGGATAAGGCTGGCCAGGGTTTTCTTTACACCACTCTTGAAAGTCGAGCGCGCCGCCACGATGCGACAACCAGCGCATAATTATTTTATTTTTACCTAATAACTGTTGGCGATAAATACCCAGATTTTGACGTTTTTTGTATGGCCCTTTTGTTACGGTTAAACCCCACGTAATTAAAGGGGCTGCATCGCCCGGCCAGCAGTGTTGAATAGGTAGCTTTGTTAAATCAACGTCATCGCCTTCTAAAACTACTTGCTGGCAAGGTGCTTTTTTAACTTCTTTAGCTGGCATATTCAGCACTTTTTTAAACACAGGAATAGATCCAAGTGCCTCTTTAATACCTTTAGGAGGCTCAGGCTCTTTTAAAAACGCGAGTAACTTACCTACTTCACGCAGTTCGTTAACGTCTGTTTGACCCATCCCCATGGCAACCCGCTTTGGTGTTCCAAATAAATTGGTAAGCACCGGCATGCTGTGCCCTTTTGGGTTTTCGAATAATAAGGCAGGACCTTTTGCACGCAGTGTGCGGTCGGAAATTTCGGTCATTTCAAGATACGGGTCAATTTCTTGGGTGATGCGTTTAAGCTCACCTTTTTTTTCAAGTAAATTGATAAAATCGCGCAGATCTTTATATTTCATTATGGGCCGCTATTAAGCAAAAGAGTTGAACTATTATACCCATTTCATGCAAAGCAAGTCATTACACCTGCACTTAAAACTTAAAGCGCTCTACGGCACTTGTTAAAGAGTGTGCAAGTTGATTTACGTCTTCACTTTCGCTTGCTAGGGTGGTTGCGTTATTGGCATTTAAAGTGGCTTGTTCGGTCACCTTAGCCATTATTTTTTGAATATCATCACTGTTTGTTAACTGTTCATGAGAAGCCGTAGCAATTTGCTCACTCATGTGGTTAATTGAAAGTAATGTTCCTTTTATACGCTCAACCGCTTTATTTAGTTCAGCACTGTTTTCAACACACTGTTTAGCTTGTTGTTGGCCATCGTTAATTTCTTTTTGCGTCGTTTTTGTGTGTTGTTGCAGCGTTTGAATCATAGTGTGAATTTCACTTGTGGAGCTTTGTGTGCGTGCCGCTAATGAGCGGACCTCGTCAGCAACCACCGCGAAACCTCGGCCATTTTCTCCGGCTCTTGCCGCTTCTATTGCTGCATTTAATGCAAGTAGATTAGTTTGCTCTGCAATGCTGCTAATAGTGTTTACAATTGCGCCTATTAAATCTGTAAACTCAGCCAGCTCTTCTGTGCTACTTACCGCTTTATCGAGTCGATTTAAGAGTGCTTCAATACTTAAACTGTTGTCGTTAGCTATTTGGTTGACGTCGTTTGCAAACTGAGAGGCGTTGGTGATCTCGTTAGATGCATTATCGGCCTGCTCATAAACCGCTTGCGAATTATTTAACATGCTATGTGCAAGGTCTGTGGCTTGTGCGCTTCGTTCTAATTGTTGCTGAGCAACAATGGTCATTTGTTGACCTTTTTCACTTGTTTGAATGGCCGATTTATCAAGCTCGTGGGCATCATTACTAATTGCTTTTATAAGGTGTGATAAATCGTCACTAAGCTTATTAATGTTGTTAAGTAAAGTGCCAAACTCATCTTTGCTACGCGGTTGGCTGCGTTTGGAAAAATCACCCGAGGCAATACGTGCTAAATCGCTATTTACTTTTTTAAGCGGTTTTAGCATAGCATTGGTTGTAAATATTGAAATAACAATAAGTAATCCAATAAGTACAATCGCAATTATAACAACAGAGCTAGAGCCCATATTAATGGCCGATTTGGCACTGTTTTGCAGTGTTTGAAAACGCTCGTCAGCTAGCTTGTTAAGCTGTAATAATTGGCTTTCTGTGTCTATAAATTCTTGTTGAAAGCGCTCAAAACTTTGCTGTGCCATTTGGGTGTTTTTAAGCGCTTTATTTTGCTGAGCGTAAATACCGTCGGGTCCATTCAATCGTGATCTTAAGTTATTAAATTGCTCGGTGAATTGAGCCGCGTTTAAACTGTCACCAAAGGGAGTGGCTTGCTGTTCTAAATACACAAAGTTTGGCTGGATGTTATCAAGTAAAAATTGGGTATCTTGTTGATGATCATTTAAGTCGCTAACACTGGTAGTTTGCGTAATACTTTTAATATTGTTGCTTAAATTAAATAGTAAGTCGTCTATGCGTGTTGCAGTACCAAATACAGAGCTGAGTAAAGATTGCTGCTTTGCACTGACCTCTATGAGTTCTATATCGAGTAAGCCATTACTGAGATTGCTGAGCTCAACACCAAACTCTGTAATTAATATAGCGGCAGCCGACTGCGCACTAAAACGCTGTTCTTTGGCATTAAACATGTTTGCGCTTGTTTTGCTTAGTTGCTCAAAGTTTTTTGAAGCGCCAACTAGCAAAGTTTGCATGTTTTGCTGACCCGTTAATTGCGGCTTAAGTGCATTGAGCATCTTACTGAATTCTTGTTGCTCGCTAAGTGCTTCTTTTTTATTGGTCAGTAATAAATCAGGTTTTGTTTGACTATAAGCTAGAGCATTGAATTTGGTAATAGAAAGAAGCGATAGCCTTAAGTCTTTACTTACTTGTTGGGCTGGTACGGCAAGGTTTTCTATACGTGAAGTTGTGGTGCTTATTTTATTTAAGGACCAGTAAAAAAATAAGCTACTAATAAGCATTAGTAAACCAATGGCAGAAAAGGCTAAAATTATTTTATGTTTAATGGCAATAGAACGCATAACTTCATCAACAAAATTAAGACTTTTGTTAGTGTAGCAAGTTTTTTAATATGTTGTTAGTGGGTTGTTATCTTGTGCTGCAAAGGTGTTTATTCCCTGAAATTATAAGCATAGCTTTAGTGCCTTTCCCCCAAAAAAGGACTTTGTTACTAATGTATTTATTACCAGAGGCGCTTTTTTCATGCGTAAGATGATAGATTTTATTTTTAAAAGTGAGTGCTGCTTTTTCGTTTGCTAAGACATTAAGCACGGCTTTATTATCATTGCATACATAGTGTGTGGTTTTTGTTTTGTCATTGCACCCTATTAAACACAGTAAATAAACTACTAAAACGATTGTTGCTTTCATTTCCCCTTCCTTTATTTTTCACCGGCTATTCTATTTCAGAATAACAGAGCAAAATTAACCGTTGGTGAAAGACGTGCTTTACGTTATGTTGATTAAATTATTTATAAGATAGGGTCTGTTGATCTTTTCGGCTTGAAATTTGTTCACACTAGGGGCTATTTAATCGCAGCGCGAGGTTTGTAACCTAGTGGACTAAGTAAAAGCCGAGCAACAAAGAGTAAGTAGCCCCTAGGAAGAACCAAACAGGCTACTGCAAATTAACCTTTAAAGAACAACAGACCTCAGGAAGTACAATGGCAGGCACTAATCTTTTAACATTATTAGATGATATAACGGCTTTACTCGATGACATTGCAACTATGAGTAAAATTGCGACAAAAAAAACGGCGGGTGTTTTAGGTGACGACTTAGCACTCAATGCACAGCAAGTAACGGGTGTGTCAGCCGACAGAGAGCTACCTGTTGTATGGGCGGTAGCAAAAGGGTCATTTTTAAATAAAGCCATACTTGTCCCAGCAGCTTTAATGATCAGCGTTTGGCTGCCATGGCTAATTACACCACTTTTAATTTTAGGTGGTTTGTTTTTATGTTTTGAAGGGGCTGAAAAAGTATTTTCGCGATTTTTACCTCATCACGATGATATTGCCGATGGCGACGAAACGCCTGATTTAGTTGAATATGAAAAGCAAAAAATAAAAGGCGCGATACGAACGGACTTTATTCTATCGGCTGAAATTATTGTTATTACGCTCGGCACTGTTGCAGGCCAAACATTGCTTAATCAATCTTTAGTGCTTTGTGTAATAGCCATTGTTATGACTATTGGTGTTTACGGACTTGTGGCTGCCATTGTAAAACTTGATGATGCAGGCTTGTATTTGGTGAATCAATCTAAAGTCTCTGGCAGTACGGTTAAAGAGTTTATAGGTAAAGGCTTACTTGCAGCAGCACCGCGACTTATGCAATTTTTAGCGTTTGCAGGTACTGTTGCTATGTTTTTGGTGGGTGGGGGTATTTTATCTCATGGTATTGAGTTACTGCACCACACACAACTTAATATGATTGGCTATGCGCAATCAATACTAGGCAATATAGGTGAGGTATTAGCTCCGCTTATTTTTGATGGGTTGTTAGGTGTTGTTGCCGGGCTGGTTATTGTGCTTTTTCATGTAGCTTATACAAGGTTATTTAAGACAAACAAGTAGAGCAGTGTTTTCTGCCCTACATAACTTATTCGCACGTTATAAATTTACACAACTGCTCAAGCTCGTAAGCTGCTTTACTATTACCTTGAGCAATTGCTTTTTTATACCAGTAAATAGCTTGTTGTGTGTTTTTGCCTGCACCTTGCCCGTCTCGGTACATTTGCGCAAGGTTAAGCTGACCCCATTCAGAGCCTGACTCTGCAGCAAGTTTAAAGCTCTCTAAGGCTTCTTCAAATTGCCCATCTTTAAAGTACATAATGCCTTGCTGGTTATTTTTATCTAGTTTTAAACCTTTGTATAAAGGCTTAGGTTTAGGCGGAAACATCACAAACCCACCATACAAGCTATTAGCGTGTGGGCGTAGTACATCGTAAATCACGTCACTGTCATATAAGCGCTTTACCTCATCACGCGGTAAGGTAATTGTGTTTGTTGAAAAATAATCGCGTTGCACTAATAAGCTGGTGCGCATCGCCGTGGTTATGCCTCGGTTGCGTTTATAGCTATAGTTGCTTACTTGAAAAGTAATAAATTGCTCGTCAAAGCTTAGCACTTGGGCCACTTTTAAATTTGTTAGCGTCCATGGTTCGTGAGTAAATTTATCGGCGTGAACTAAGTACGTATCAAATGCCTGTGGGTTATTTAAGTAGCTGTATTTGAGTGCTTGGTTATCGGTGTATTGTTGAAAAAAATACACCATTACCCACAATAATAAAATTAAGCCAACCCCGTATTTTGGCAGGCTTAGTTTTTCAATTAAGGGGAGCTTTTTTAAATTAATGGCTTCGTTATGTCCACATTGGTAGCATTCGCGCTTGTAGTTTAGCTTTAACGGTACGATAGGAATAATCGTAAAACGTAAGTAACGGCTATAGTTTACTAAGTGATAGCTATCGCTTTGGCAGTTTGGGCAGCACTGCGTTTGTGAAAAGTGAGGAAAGGACTGACTGGTGTTGAAAAGCAGCATGCAATAATGCCCCGAGTTTTAATTTCTACTAAAGTAAATCAAGGGGCATATTTTTTAAAGCAGCAAACTGTAAGTAAGTATGTCTGCTACTCTTTTGTTGTTACTTTTGGTTTAATTGTTGTTTTTGCGTCTGCTGCCATAAGTGCAAATACCGCATAGGTTGCTGTATTTTGACGAAGCTTTGCTGGCGTTACTTTATCAAGCGTGTCGTCAGCAGTGTGGTGATAATCAAAGTAGTCTGTACCATCTTGGGCTAGCTCAAAAATAGGTGCCGAGACTGCATTTTTAAATGGAATTAGATCAGGTCCGCCGTTAGCTTGGTTTTTACCAATGTACTCAACATTTAAAGGGGCAAGTTCTTTCGCGATAGCGCGCACTACAGGCAGTGACGCTGCATCTACATTTGATTCAAAACCGTAAACTACATCAGCGCCAAAATCAGACTCTGCGGCAGCAACAATATTGTGTAAATCGTTTTTATGTTTCGCAAAGTAAGCTTTAGCACCCCATAAACCAAGCTCTTCAGCGGCAAAAAGGACAACGCGAATACTGCGTTTAGGGCGTTTTACATCGCTAATATGTTTAGCTGCCGCCATAGTTAATGCAACGCCGGCGCCGTCATCAAGTGCGCCCGTGCCTAAATCCCATGAGTCTAAATGTCCGCCAATTAATACATATTGTTCAGGGGTTTCAGTCCCGTTAAATTGGCCTATAACATTGTAACTAGTGCCTTCGCCAAGGTTTTCGGTTTGTACATTTATATTTACCGATACATTTTTACCTAAAGCGACTAAACGGGCAATTTGATCGGCATCGGGGTTGGCAATGGTTACATTAGGTATTTTTTTAACACCTTCTTTGTAATAACTACCGCCAGTGTGGGCAAAACGGTGATGACCTGTACTTACTGAGCGCATCATGTAGGCCACAGCCCCTTTTTTAGATGCTTCAATTGCTCCAGTGGCACGTGCTTTAACAGCGGGCCCATAACCATTGCCGTCTATATCGCGATTCATTCGGTAATTAATGTAAGCAATTTTACCCTTTAAGCTATTAGCCGGTGCTGCTTTTAGCTCATCAAGTGTTTCGAATAATTCAATGGGTGCGCTAATACCTTCTTTGGGTGTGCTTATGCTATTACCTAGCGCGGTTAAATGAAGGGGTTGTTCGCTAGGCGTTAATATTTTTCCACTTTCGCTGTAGCGGCGCCACTCTGGGAACGTCGCCTCTTCAAGCCATACCTTGTCAAAACCGAGTTCTTTAAATTTAGCTTGCGCCCATGCAACGGCTTTTTTGTCGTTTTCGGTGCCTGGTAAGCGCGGGCCAACTTCTGTTGTTAGTGACTCTAATAGCTCATAGCTTAGGTGGCTATTAAGTGCAGTGGTACGCACTTCATCTACTTGTTGTAATTGCTTTGGTGTAAATTCGTTGTTGCTGGCAGTGGCTGCCATGCTACTGGTAAGCAGTAGCGCGGTGATGAGGTTTTTCATGGTAATTAGCCTTGTTTGAAATTGCGGCTATTAAAACATGTAATAAAGACGTAAAAAAATAGAATGAGATGAATGAGCGGCTTTAAAGCGCAAAAAGCCCGCGTATTTTAAGCGCGGGCTGGTAATTAAAGCGCTTAATTAAAAGCTAAACTGTGCAGCCAGTCTTACGTTAGTACCTTCACCTATTGTTACGTTATTTGTTCCGCCACCGGCTAGATAATCTTCATCAAATAAGTTTTCTATGTTTAGGCGTAAGTTAACATCGGTTTTGCTTACTTTAAGTTTGTAAGTTGCACCTACATCTACGCGTGTGTAGGCATCTTTAGTAATCGTGTTGGCACTATCTGCAAAGCGCACACCTTCGTAAAATGCACCCGCATTAAATGCAATCGCGTCGTTTAATTCGTAACGAGTCCAAAGCGATGCAGACCATTTAGGGGCATCGGTAGGGCGCTTACCTTCCAATTCTTCGTCACGCTCGTAATTAGCATCTAAATACATAGTCGATGCCATTACGAATAAACGGTCAGTTGCCGCACCTTGCGCTGTTAGTTCAACGCCTTTGTGGCGCTGTTCACCAATTTGGTTTGTTTCAGAGATTAAATCACCCACTGGTATATCAAGTGTTTCTGTAACTAGTGTGCCATTTTTACTTATATCGAAAAGTGCACCGCTTAGCATTAAACGATCATCAAACAATTGCCACTTAACGCCAATTTCTTTTTGCTCAGAGGTAACGGCGTCAAGCTTCATACCATTATTTATATCGTCTTCGTTTACAAGAGTATCGCTTCCTTGAGGCTCAAAGCCTTCAGAGTAACTCGCGTATATGGTAGCTGATGCATTAGGGTGATAAAGAACACCTACTTTTGGCACAAACGATTCATTATTTGCATCTTCACGTGTTTGCTTATCGTAGCGACCACCAAGCGATAGCTGCCATTGTGGCGAAAACGTGATTAAGTCTTGCACATAAATACCGTAATAGTCGTATTCTGTTTCGCTAATAGTGTCGTCAGTTTTGTAACTGACAGTTGGGCGACTTGGTTCTGCTTGGCCTGCTATAAAATTAAATGAATCAGCTGAGGTGCGACGCTGGCCATAATAATAATCAAGTGAGTTAGCACCAATTAATAATTGATGATGAACACCGGCTGTTTCAAATTCACCAATGAAGTCGATAAATGCTGTTTTAAATTGCCAGTCGTCGAATCGGTCGTACGGGCGAGACTCATAGCTGTCGCCTTCAACAAAATTACCCGGCTTACGTGGCGCTGACTCAAAACGTTGGCGCTCAAATGTTTGTTCGTTATAACCAAGTTTTACTTGCCAGTTATCGTTTAAAAACACTTTAAAATCTATGCCCGCATTTTCTACCGTTATGTCGGTAAACGCCCAAGACATATCGCGAATAGTTTTATCGTCGCCAATAACGTTGGCGTTGTCGTCTATCCATGCACCGGTGTCTAAACCTGCTTCGTCGTCTGTGCGGTCGTAATGCACACGTACTAAGGCATTGTCACTAATGTCGTAATCAACAATAAATGCACCTAAAAAGCGGTCACGTTCGCGGTTTTCACCATTTTGGTATTCGCGCCAGTAATCAACATCTTGCTTAACTAAAATACCGCGTGCACGTAAATCTTCTGCATCCGTTAATGCTCCGCTAGCATCAAGCATAAACCGCGTTGAACCGTGTTGATCTACATCTGCACTGGCATTGAACAAAGTTTGTGCTGTTGGCTTTTTAGTGACCATATTAATTAGTCCGCCAGGGCCTGATTGACCATATAAAATGCTCGATGGACCTTTAATAACTTCTACTTGCTGTAAAATTTCAATGGGTTGTTGATAGTGCGACCAGTGCTGATGACCATCGCGTAAGTAACCCGTTGATGAGCTAAGTTCAAAACCACGTAAGTTAAATACTTCACGGTTACGTTGTTTAGAACCAGCCGTTAAGCTTGCATCGTTTGAAAGTACTTCACCTAGTGTTGTCGCAAGTTGTTCGTTAATAATAATATCGCTAATTACAGTCACTGATTGAGCAGTATCAAGTAATGAAGTTGATGTTCTCATTGCACCATTTGCGTTATCTACTTTGTAGTCATTAAAGAAACTTCCTTTGACTTCAATATGTTCAAGGTCGGTAGAGTTTGCATATGTGTTTGTTGTTATTGTTGCTAATAGTGCGATGTAAAGTGAACTCAGTTTCATTTGATGCTTCCAGCTCAATATGTGAATAAAAAGTGAAGCGCAATCTTAATGAAAATAAATATCATTTGCAATGTGTTTTTATTAACAATATTTTATAATGTGTTTGCTAATGGTTGCCAATAACGAATTCTGCTATTATTAGTGGCATATTTAGTGGGACTTTATCCTGCGTTATTTTTACTGCTATGGAATTTACTGTGACTTCAACTGCTTTTTCATCTTTGGCTTTACCAGCTGGACTTGTTGATAATTTATCGACGCTTGGCTACGCCCACATGACACCTGTACAGGCGCAAAGTTTGCCACCTGTACTTGAAGGTAAAGACATCATTGCGCAGGCAAAAACCGGCTCAGGTAAAACGGCTGCGTTTAGTTTAGGTGTGCTTGCTAAATTAAACGTAAAACGTTTTAGAATTCAATCGCTAGTTTTATGTCCAACACGTGAACTTGCTGAACAAGTGGCTGTTGAAATGCGTAAGCTTGCGCGTGGTATCCATAATATTAAAATATTAACGCTATGTGGTGGTGTATCAATTGGGCCGCAAATTGGGTCACTTGAACACGGTGCACACATCATTGTTGGTACACCAGGGCGCGTAGATGACCATATTCGCAAAGGGACTTTACGGTTAGACGATGTAGAAACATTAGTACTAGACGAAGCTGATCAAATGCTTGATATGGGCTTTCAAGATACCCTTGATGCGATTATTGAATGTATTCCACAAAACCGCCAAACGCTTTTGTTTAGTGCTACTTTTCCACGCGCAATCGAAGCGATAGCAAAGCGTGTACTTAGTAACCCAGAAATGATTAAAGTAGAAGAAGAGCAAGAAAAAAGCACAATAAAACAATACTTCTACAAAATGGATAACAACAAACAGCGCTATCCAACACTTAAGTTACTTTTACTTAAATTTACACCACAAAGTTGTGTTGTGTTTTGTAATACCAAGGTAGAAACGCAGCAAGTGTGCGACGATTTAGCCGATGAAGGTTTCAGCGCCGTGGCATTGCATGGTGATTTAGAACAACGTGACCGTGAGCGCACTCTGATTCATTTTGCTAATAAAAGTGCGTCTATTTTAGTCGCGACAGACGTTGCCGCACGTGGTTTAGATATTGACGATATGGACATGGTAATCAACTACCATTTAGCGCATGACCCGCAAACGCACGTTCACCGAGTTGGGCGAACAGGTCGCGCGGGTAAAAAAGGGATTGCTTGCTCAATTTATGGTGATGCAGAGCAATTCAAAGTAGCGCAAATTGGTGATCACTATGAGCGCGACTTTGAGCCAGAGCCAATGCCTTCATATAATTTGTTGGACAAACCACCGTACAAACCAGAAATGGTCACTCTGATGATAGATTCAGGTAAAAAGCAAAAAGTGCGTGCTGGTGATATTTTAGGTGCGTTAACGGGTAAAGACGGTATTGCTGGGCGTCAAGTAGGTAAAATTAATGTTCTTGATAACGTCGCATTTGTAGCTGTTGAACGTAATGCGTCTAAACCGGCACTTCGTAAATTAACCGAAGGTAATATAAAAGGGCGCAAAATTCGTGCTCGTCGCCTAACGCGTTAATCAATTTATGAGCGAGCAGCCTGTTTAAGCTGCTCGTATTCTACTTTTATTTGCTTAAATGCATTCTCGCAGCCAGCTGGTTTGTCTGGGTGGTGCGCCAGTGCAAGCTGTCGCCAACGTTTTTGTAATTCTTTAAGCGAAAAATCATTTGTTAGCTGCCACTTTGCCAACAGTGCGTCAAAGTGATCTTCTGCTAAAGCTGGCGCGCTATTTACCCTCTTAAACTTTTGCCAAAAACTTGTGAGTAGCTCATTAATTTGCTCTTCGCTTGCTTCGTAATTCCCCCAGTCTAAATAATAATCTTTTAAATTTGATTTAACCGTTGCAGGATTTTCTATTTCCGTTTCAATAAGTTCTATATGAAGTGTTGATATTAAGAGACTTTTAGGGTGAAGTTGTTCCTGTAGTTGATACAATGCATTCATAATTAAAAAATTACGCTTAAATAAATCACGTTCGGGATTTTTATCAAGTGGCTTAATTGCACCACAATTAATAAGCTCAGCTGCTAGGATATGAACTTGCCACACTTTTTGGATTAATATTAAGTCAAATATTCGGTCAATCAGTGGGTTAAGCATTGTTTAGGTCCTAGTATTTAGTGTATCTTCAGTACAGATTACATTGTTACACGTAACAATTTGAAGGATTAAAATTATGCATGGCAAGCTCAAGTGCCTCTTATTCATTGTATGCAGTTTGTTCTATTTGCCAAGTTATGCTCAACAATCAGAACCATTATTAGAAGAGTTTAAACAACAACAACAATGGGATGCAAAGCTTGAATTAGGTAACGCCTTACTTAATAACCAACGTATTACAGCTCAAAGTCGTGCTGTAATATATGCAGGCCTTGCCGATACTGCGCTGTCGAGCGGCCACTTTAGCGATGCTTTTAATTACTTTAAATTATTAGAGCAAGAAACTTCTGGATCACTTCTTCCTAGCGAGCACTTTCGTGCGATTAAAATGCAAGGTGTTGCACTTTTTTATCAAGGCTTGTTTAAACAAGCAATTACTCAATATACCCGTGCACTTGATATTGCAAAAATTAATAACCAACCATTAGAGCAAGCAAATTTATTGAATAATATAGGTTTGGTTTATTTTAATATGCATAAATTGGTAGCAACGCTTGATTATTATTTAAAAGCAAAAGAAATTTACGAAAAAGTAGGCAGTGAACAAGATAAAAGCGATATTTTACTTAATATAGCAGGCGTTTATATACGCTTATCTCGTTATGAAAATGCCATGAGTATTTATCAAGATGTGTTAAAAATTTTTCGTAAGTTAGATGATAATTTGGGTATTGCTTTGGTGCATAACAATATGGGGGTGGTTTATTTTGAAAGTAATCAGCTAGATTTAGCGATGCATTACTACCAATTAGCAACCCGTTATTACCTATCGGTCAATAATGTCAATAAGTTAGCTACTCAGTACACTAACCTTGCAAACGTCAATATCATTCTTAATAAAGTAGAACTAGCGTATGAACAAGCGCAATTAGCGATAGAGTACTCACTTAAAATTGATAATAAAAACTTAGAGCTCACTGCACTGCAAACTCTCGCAAAAGTCCAGCTTGTAAGGGGAATGTTAGATGAGGCAAAAACGAATATTGAACGCGTTTTTGAATTACTTGAAGAGCATAGTAATGATCGCATAATGCGAGATGGACTTGGCACTCACGCTTTGATTGAAGCGAGCAGGGGAAACTACGAAAATGCAATGCAGTTGCATGAAAAGTACAATAACGAATTACGTAAATTAAGAAGCGACTCTATTGTTAAAGCCCTAGCCGTGCTAGAAAAACAATTTAAAGCCACACAATTGAATCAAGAAATTAAAGAGCTGAAACAAGACCGTAAATTACAAGAACTAAAAATGCATCAGCGTTCGCAGTTAACGGTGTTTATTTTTGTACTGTTATTTTTAGTCATAGTGACAGGGGTTGCTTTATACCGACGCGGCGCAGAAAAACGGGCAAAGCAATATTTAGCTGAGCAAGTGGCGCAACGCACAGCAGAGCTTCAAGGTGTTGCACAAGAGTTAAGAGCAGCTAATGATGTTAAAAGTCAATTTTTGGCTAATGTTAGCCATGAAATAAGAACACCATTAACGGCGATTCTCGGACAAACAGACGATTTAATGAATGGTTTATACGAGCCTGAACAGCTAAAAGATGAGTTAGCTATTATTCAGCGGCACAGTAACCATTTAAAAAGCTTGATCAACGATGTACTTGATTTAAGTAAAATAGAAGCGAATAGGTTAGAGCTTAATGTTTCTTGTTTTGACATGGTCCAACTGGTAAATGATGTGCATGCAATGTTTAACCCTCAGGCAAAAGCAAAAAATCTCAGGCTTGTGCTTGAAAATAAGGTGGGCGATGAGTTTTACACCCGCCTTGATATAATGCGAGTAAAACAAATTCTCATTAATTTGTGTGCCAATGCTATTAAGTTTACCCAATCAGGGCAGGTATTAATTGCATTAAATAAAACAGAGCAGGGTATTGTACTGATTGTTAAAGATACCGGTATAGGTATGAACTCATCGCAATTAAAGCTCATTTTTGAATACTTTAGCCAAGCAGATAACAGTATTAGCCGACGTTTCGGTGGTACAGGTCTGGGGCTTAGTTTATCACAGCAGCTCGCTTCTATGATGGGCGGGTATATTAGCGTGCAAAGTGAATATAAAAAAGGAAGTCAATTTTCGTTCTTTTTACCTTGTGCGCAAGTTTCTAGTGATCAAAGCGATATTGGGCAAATAGAGCAAAATAAAGTGCAACTAAGCGGTACAGTCCTGTTTGCAGAGGATCATGCAGATAACCGTAGGTTTATTAGCCGTTACTTGCGTTCACTAGGGCTTGATGTAATTGCGGTAGAAAACGGTGAGCAAGCTGTAGAGCGTTGCTTACAAGACTACCCAGATCTTGTATTACTCGACATTCAAATGCCTATAATGGATGGACGAGCGGCCTTTGAGCTATTGAAAAAATGTGGTTTTCAACGGCCAATTTTTGCGCTCACTGCAAACGCAATGAGTCACGAAATTGACGACTATCTTACATTAGGGTTTGACGGTTACCTTGCAAAGCCATTGGATAAAGACTTATTTTATAAAACCTTGTCAGAAAATTTAGACCAAGTTCATTCGGACGAACCTAATGTACCAAGTGAGATAGATATCAGTGATTTAGTAATAAGTTTTAAACAAAGTTTTGGTTTAGAAAGCGAAAATATTACACAGCATTTTCTAAGTGAAGACTTTGACGCTTTGCAAAAAGATAGCCACCGAATATTAGGTGCAGCACAAATGTTCGCCTTAGAGGAAATAGCTTCAGCTGCGAAAAATTTAGACAGCGCCTTATTGCAAAAAGGCGAAAAAGATATGAAATATATTAATCAGCTTGTGTCAGAGCTCCAGGCTGTATTACACAAATACAATGAAACGTAAGTACACATTATAACAAATATAAAAAAAGCGCCCTGGGCGCTTTTTTTGTATTACTTAAATGCGTTTATTGGCGTTTCATCGAATCAAAAAACTCATCATTGGTTTTACTCATTGATAGTTTATCGATTAAAAATTCCATGGCGTCAATCTCTGACATTTCATGAACGATTTTACGTAAAATCCATAGCTTTTGCAGCTCATCTGGCTTAGTAAGTAGTTCTTCACGGCGAGTACCAGAGCGGTTAAAGTCGATAGCTGGGAATACACGTCTTTCCGCAATTTTGCGGTTTAGATGTAATTCCATGTTACCAGTACCTTTAAATTCTTCGTAGATAACTTCATCCATTTTAGAACCAGTATCGATAAGTGCAGTGGCTATAATTGTTAAGCTACCACCTTCTTCAACGTTACGTGCGGCACCGAAGAAACGCTTAGGTTTGTGTAGTGCATTAGCGTCAACACCACCGGTAAGTACTTTACCTGATGAAGGAATAACGGTGTTGTAAGCACGTGCTAAACGCGTGATTGAATCAAGTAAAATAACAACGTCTTTTTTATGCTCAACTAAACGTTTTGCTTTTTCGATAACCATTTCGGCAACTTGTACGTGACGAGATGCAGGCTCATCAAACGTTGATGCAATAACTTCACCTTTAACAAGGCGTTGCATTTCAGTTACTTCCTCAGGACGTTCGTCAATTAGTAAAACCATTAACGTTACATCAGGATGATTATGCGTAATTGATTGTGCAATGTTTTGCAGTAGCATTGTTTTACCCGCTTTTGGCGGTGCTACTAATAAACCACGTTGGCCACGGCCAATTGGTGATGCTAAATCAAGTACACGAGCAGTGATATCTTCTTTACTACCGTTACCACGTTCCATGCGGAAACGTTCGTTTGCATGTAGTGGCGTTAAGTTTTCAAAAAGAATTTTGGTGCGAGAATTTTCAGGTTTATCAAAGTTAACTTCGTTTACTTTAAGTAATGCAAAGTAACGTTCACCATCTTTTGGTGGACGAATAAGGCCTGAAATTGAGTCGCCAGTACGCATACTGAAGCGGCGAATTTGGCTCGGTGATACATAAATGTCATCTGGGCCAGCTAAGTAAGAAGCTTCTGATGATCTTAAAAAGCCAAAACCATCTTGCAAAATCTCAAGCACACCACCGCCGAAGATATTTTCTCCGCCTTTGGCATGGGATTTTAATATGGTAAAAATGATATCTTGCTTTCTTAAGCGGGCTACGTTTTCGAGCCCCATGGACTCAGCTAAGTTTACAAGTTCTTTTATAGACTTGTCTTTTAATTCGCGTAAATGCATATTGGTGGGTTCTTTATTACAATTGTCATACTCAAAGTCGCTTTGATCGTTGAGTGAGGTTGGTTGAATATAACTAAGGATTAGTTGGCTTTATAAACTAGCAGTTCACTGGCATAGCGTCCAGTGTTTATACAAAATAAATTCAAAAAAAGGGCAAAAAGCCCTTTTTTTAGTTCTAGTCTATTAGATGTTGTTATCTAAAAACTCGATAAGCTGTGTTTTTGAAAGTGCACCAACTTTAGTTGCAGCAACTTGGCCATCTTTAAAAAGAAGCAAAGTAGGGATGCCGCGAATACCAAACTTAGGCGGAGTGCCCGCATTTTGGTCAATATTAAGTTTAGCAACAGCAACACGGCCGTCGTATTCATCAGCAACTTCATTAAGGATAGGGGCGATCATTTTACAAGGTCCGCACCATTCAGCCCAGAAGTCTACTAGTACAGGCTTGTCTGATTGTAATACGTCAGCTTCAAAGCTATCGTCAGTAATTTGGATTATTTTCTCGCTCATTGCGCTCTCCGATTTAGTTAGGCGAAATATTTAGTGCGTATTTAAACACTCTTGTTTCTTATTGCAAGTTTAAACGTTATGCTTAAACGCTATGACTAAGACACATTTAACCGATAAAAAGTTTTCAGACTTTGCTATCGCACCGGAAGTGGTTGCCGGTCTAACCGAGAATGGGTTTGAATATTGCACACCTATTCAAGCAAAATGCCTACCTTTTATTTGTGATGGACGCGATATTGCGGGCCAAGCACAAACAGGTACAGGCAAAACGTTGGCATTTTTAACTGCTACGTGCCATCGGTTATTACAATCTAGCAAAGCACCTAGTAAACATCCAAGAGCCCTGATCATGGCCCCTACTCGGGAGCTTGCGATTCAGATACACAAAGATGCAAAAATTTTAGCGCCACACTGTAATCTTAACTTAGGTTTAGTATATGGTGGCGAAGATTACGAAAAACAACGTGCACAATTAGAAAAAGGCGTAGATATTTTAATTGGCACGACAGGTCGTTTAATCGATTTGTACAAGCAAGGCTGTTACACCCTTAATGAAATTGAGGTTGTCGTGCTTGATGAAGCTGATCGTATGTTCGATTTAGGCTTCATAAAAGATATACGTTACATGTTTGATCGTATGCCAGATACGTCAAAGCGATTAAACTTATTATTTTCTGCGACTTTATCATACCGCGTGCAAGAACTTGCTTTTGAACACATGACCAACCCAGAGCATGTACAAATTGAGCCAGACGTAAAAACCGGTAAACGTATAAAAGAAGAGCTATTTCACCCTTCACAAGAAGATAAAATTAAGCTTTTATTAACGTTAATTGAAGAAGAGTGGCCTGATAAAGCCATTGTGTTTGCAAACACTAAGCACAGCTGTGAAACCGTGTATGCGTGGTTAAAAGCTGATGGTCATCGTGTTGGTATGCTAACAGGTGATGTAAATCAGAAAAAACGTCAAAGCATTTTAGCGCAATTTAGCAAAGGCGAATTAGACTTTTTAGTTGCAACTGATGTTGCAGCGCGTGGGTTGCATATCCCAGAAGTAAGTCATGTATTTAACTTTGACTTACCAGACGACTGTGAGGATTATGTTCATCGTATTGGTCGAACAGGTCGTGCAGGTGCATCAGGACATGCAATAAGTTTTGCGTGTGAACAATATGCATACAACCTACATGAAATTGAAGAATACATAGAGCACAGCATTCCTTTATCGCATTACGATAAAGCCGCCTTGTTAGACGATTTAACTAAGCCTATTATTCAAAGAAAGCGCAACTATTCAAATGGTCCTCGTAATCGTAGTAACAATAACGGACGTCGACCAAATAATAGTTACCAAAAAGGACGGTCGTAATAGACCGTTTGTATAAGTAGTAGTAACTAGAGGTTTTTGAACGGTGGGGCAACTTATACCGCAAAAAAATGTATACGCAGTTATTGATTTGGGATCAAATAGCTTTCATATGCTAATTGCCAAATCAGTGGCTGGCGGTTTACAAACTATTGGTCGCGTAAAACGCAAGGTCAGGTTAGCCGCAGGGCTTGATAAAGATAACATATTAAGCACCGAGGCTATGCAACGAGGCTGGGAATGCCTCGCGCTTTTTGCTGAGCGTTTACAAGATATTCCAAATCAAAATATTACAATAGTAGCTACGGCTACATTACGCTTAGCAACCAATGCTGAAGTATTTAAAGCGCAGGCTGAAAAAATTCTTGGCCATAAAATCAATGTTATCAGTGGTGAATTAGAAGCGCGTACCATATACAAAGGTGTAGCGCATACTTCTGCATGTACTGGCAAACAGCTTGTTATTGACATTGGTGGTGCAAGCACTGAAGTAGTGATTGGTAAAGAGTTTGATGCACTTTTATACAAGAGCCTCAACATGGGGTGTGTTACTTACCTTGAGCGTTACTTTAAAGATTGCTTATTAACACATAGCAATTTCAATACCGCTATAAAGGCTGCTCGAACTGTTATTGATAATATAGCTCCTGAATACAAAGCCGCAGGATGGCAAATAGCATCAGGCGCATCAGGTACAGTACAAGCAATTCAAGAAATTATGGTGGCACAAAACCTTGATGATCTTCTTACTTTAGAAAAGCTTAATTCAATAAAAGAGCAATCAATTGCATTTAAATCCATTGCAGCGTTAGAGCTTCCAGGTTTAAGCGAAGATCGTCGATTGGTATTTGTATCAGGCCTTGCTATTTTAATTGCTTTGTTTGAATCGTTAGAAATTGAAAAAATGGGACTGGCAGGCGGCGCACTTCGTGAAGGTGTTTTATATAGCATGGTGCCAGAGTTTCATAATAGCGATATAAGAAAGCGAACAGTTGATGGGTTTATGAGTCGATACCATGTTGACCAAAACCAAGCATCACGAGTCTCTAGTTTGGCAATTGAGCTCGCACAAAGCATCAATGAAGATTGGCCAATTAATCACTTAAATGGCTTACCCCTATTAAAAGCCGTTGCGCAGTTACATGAAATCGGCTTACTGATAGAGTATAAGCAGTATCATAAGCATACAGCGTATATCCTAGAAAATACCGACATGCCTGGTTTTTCGCAATCAGAGCACAGGTTAATTGTGGCAGTAGCCGATGCACATCGTTCTGATATACCAAAAGACAGCTTTAACGCGTTAGGTGCAAACAACCTTCTTGCGCAGTACATTGTAAGGTTACTTCGAGTGTCCGTTATTTTGTCGATGAGACGACAGGACGATGTTCTGCCAAATTTTGAATTAACCGCTAAGAATGAAGTTTTAACATTAACATTCGAAAGTAACTGGTTAAAAGAACATCCATTAATGGCAAGTGAACTACAACAAGAGTCTAAACAGCAAAGTAAACTTGGTTGGAAGCTTATCGTTCATTGAGTAAAAAGGCCCTTGTGGGCCTTTTTAGTGTTTAAAGTAACCGTTTCGATGAAAATATGCGCGAACGACACGTTTTTTAAAGTTTTCTTCAAAAAAGGGTTGATCTGTTTTCGGATCTCCCTATAATGCGACCCCACTGAGACGGCAGAGCAGGCAACGCTTAACGAGGCAAGCAAGTCACTTAGTGAGTCGAGTAAAACTTGAGTTTAGATTTTTATATAATTTAAAATTAAGTGTTGACAAAAACACAGGAAAGCGTAAGATTCGCTTCCCTTGAGTCGCTAAGGCAACTCAAACGTTCTTTAACAATATAAAGCAATCATCTGTGTGGGCACTCGTACAGATTGAGTTCTAACAGCCAAG